>NZ_CP087176.1:4340283-4641911 GCF_024748695.1 Pseudomonas sp. B21-040 | reverse complement strand
CCTATGCCATTGTCCTTTAACTTCAGTAACAAGAAGTTTTCTTTTGCCGCCGATAAGCTTCGCGACAGTGAAGTCACTTCGCTTCGAAGCTTTAAGATGATGTTCCGGTGTCACGGTGATGTTTTGTGGTTGTAGTCTCAGGCTGAGTCGCTCAGCGATGATTTCTGTACACGGTTCTTCATCAAGCCGCTCACCCTTCTGGTAGAAGCGATCTGCAGAGTTGAACTCCCAACCATCGATGGCTTTCTGGAAGTCTTGGAGCTCTTGGATTACGAGTTGACGCAGCCCTTCCACGGTAACCACCGCGTCGCGATCCAGTCGATTTACGATTTCCCGAGGTGTCGGCGGTTCGAAATCTCTTAATGCTTTTTTCCTGATTTGAGCGGCGTGTATGCTTTTCAATTCATTGTGCAGGCCGGCGAGTCGCGGGTCGGCAAGGAGTCGGTCGAGAACAGGAATTGAATCGTTGGGTTCAGCTGAGTCAATTGACCAGATGATGTCAGACAAAAAACGGTATGCATTCTCTTCTTTGGGGCTTTCCGACCCCCAATGACTAGGCAGGTCTATCTTGGGCCACTTATCGAAAAAGGCTACTAGAATGGCCTCTATCCTGCTTGGCGTGAGCTTGGGCCAATAGGAGCGAGTGTTAGAACTCATTCGCCCAGAATGCTCATTAAGTATAAGTACTGTTTCTTTATCGGCTTTGAGCCAATTCCAGTATGTTTCTGGTGCGTCGTCCAGGAAGTACCACGCGCGGGTAAGCCAGAAGGTGCGTTTTTGTTCTATTTCGTCATTCCCGGTCGGGATAGGCCAATCGGACATGAGCACTGCGCAATGCTCTTTAATGATTTCTTGCAGCTCAGTTCGATTGCCATATTGAGCGGCAATCTCAAAAAGTGTATCTAGGGGAGTAAGAGCTAAATCACGAAAACGCCTAAGCCATTCAATTGATAGCGTGGCGCGCGAATGGCTGAAGATATCTTCGCCACGCAGTAGCCAAATTTCAGGGGTACTACATTCAAACCGCTCAAGTTGTGGCTCAACATATTGTCGGAGAAAACTTTCGGCACTCGTGGCGTCGGGAAATATTAGACGATCAACCTCAGTTTTCAACGCGTTTCGGTCTTCCATGGAAACAGCACTGTAGCCCATGTCAATGTTAGTTCGCAGCGCTATCAGGAGCCTGAGATCAACGCTTTCCAAGTCACCGTTGGCACGAAAAATCTCCATACAAGCCGCATAGAGGATCGTTTCAGATTGTTGCGACAGGGAAGCACATTGCAGTTCAGCGAGCTTAGGCAGATCCGGTACGTTTGGAGAAATGAAGTTAAGACAGTTTTTGAGTGCGTTTCGAACAAGTGACTCGTCGCCAAACTCGTGCTCGATTTTGTCTGGGGCCATGAGCACCAACTGGGCGAAGCGGACAAGACAACTCCAGTGGCGTCCGTCTTCGACAAGTCCCCGGTTGTCTTGTACGTATTTGATGTTCGCTACGCGGATCTCGTCTCTTTGCCTGCGACTGCGTTCTATCCTTCGTGTATGCCTTAGCATTGGCATTCGGTTTTTTCGTTCTGATTGCGCCGCAGCCCTGTTGGACTTGACCCATTCTTGCATGAATGAAGGTTTCACCAATGCTTGGCCACGCATATGACGCCGCAAGCTGTCTACGCCTCGTTCTGCTTTATTTCGATGGTACTGATGTGCAGCCATGAAACTTGCCCATAAATCTGGGTTGTCGGTTTCAAATGCTAGATCGATTATGAACTTTTGATCTTCAGCATATAAGTGAAGGCCGGAGTGGGTGTGCCCATAAAATTTATTTATCCTGGTTTTGAAAATTTGGTCACGGTCAGTTAGCTTTCCGAATGCAAGAGCGATAATGCCTTGACGTAAGTCGCTGCGCTCTTGAAGCACTTGAACTGCTTTGCTTTGGCCCGCGGACTTTTGCTCATGAAAGTTTAGATTTTTAATCCATTGCCAAACGCGTTGTGAATCAAATGGAGGTGTTTTCAGTTCAAAATACCGGTCTAGTAATGAACCTATGATCTTGCTGATGCCGTTTCGACAATCACACTCGTAATGCGATTTATTACATTTACAGTAGAGATTTTTTGTTAGTTCATCCAGCAGCCATTCGATAGGCGCTAATTCTAATCCATCGATGAAAAGCTTAATGAAGTAGCGATC
Source organism: Pseudomonas sp. B21-040 (assembly GCF_024748695.1). Taxonomy (NCBI): domain Bacteria; kingdom Pseudomonadati; phylum Pseudomonadota; class Gammaproteobacteria; order Pseudomonadales; family Pseudomonadaceae; genus Pseudomonas; species Pseudomonas sp. B21-040. The sequence continues at coordinate 4,639,724 of NZ_CP087176.1, read as the reverse complement.
ACCTATTGTGCGCTCACTTTGCTCCTGGTGGCCTGGGTAAAGGTTTGCGCAGGCCCGAAAGAAATCTGCAAGAAAAGCCCGTTCGAACATTTTCGGACCCAGAGTTTCGATGATTTTGGACGCAATTTTCAATGAGTTCTGACTTGCTTCAGAAACGAGAACAACCAAGTCAGCGTGATGGTCATACTCGGCGATACCCAGCAAACACATACTCGCCAACAGACGCGTGCTCTCGTTTTCGTTCGGCGTTAAAGCGAGCAGGCGCAATTCGTCTCCTAATTGCACAATTGCTGGTGATCCCGCTAAAAGTTCAAGAATAAGGTCACGCAATTGCCCATCGCTTCCTGGCGCGAGAAGTGGTTTTATCTTCTCCATGACGTCTTGGGTGAAGAACCCTGCAACACTGAACCTGCGCCAGAAATCACCCCTCCGAAAGTAGGGGTCCTTGGCTTCAATTTCTTTTAGCTGTTTTATAAGCAAGAGCTTTGACGAGTGTTCAAGCTGAGAAGGGTCGCCATTGGCAAGCACAGCATAAGGGTCAAGCTCGATTGCCGATTCCTGGATAAATTTGTTGCCTAGCGATGCCATCCAGCCCAACAGTCCCCGGAGTTCATCTCGTACTATAGAGTTCGGGGCGATGATAGGTAGACACTTGGGAAGTGTCAGAGGGTCCACGGGATCCGCTATCCGATTTATAAGGTAGTCCGCCGCACAGTACTCAGCGACGATTTTGTGGACTGGACGATGTTGATCCGCACTGCTGCCTGGCTTGAAAAGTCGAGTTTTTAGGATACCGTCGGCTGCGGTGATGCCACTAAATAGTGAAGCCAACTGCGGATACATCCGGTCTTCACTGGCTTCGCTCGTGCTAATGCCTTCAGCGCCAGACAACAAAAGTTTTGCAAAAATTTCCGACGATAGATGGATTTTTTGATTGATTGAAAGTGTCGAGGTAGCTTGCACCACGTTAACGTTTGCTTCTTTCGACAAGTGTTCAACCGCTTGTGAAAAAATAGATCGTTTGTCAGTGAAATGTTTTTCGCTTTCGATATAAGCGTCCGCAAAAAGCTTAAGAAATTGTGGGTTCGGGAGCAGTGTTTCTAAGTCAAATCGAGCAACCTCGGCTTGGAATACTGAAAAGTCTTCGCCTTGCACATGATGCTCAAAAATCTGTCTCTGTTCCGTCACATCGAACTCAAACAGCCTTACGACCAGAGGTGGGCTTCCGAGAAAGTCTTTAAATGCGTTTGTTGTAGCGTTATCCCACTCACTAGACCGACTCGAAATGATAACGTGCGTAGGGTTTGCTTTTTTGGCGTTAGCAAAAAGTCTGTAAACCCCAGTTTGGTCGATCTTGGCCAGCTCATCAAATGCATCAATTACGAGCGGGGAATTCTCTGCAGGGGCGCCTAGGTGTGTAAACACATTTGCGGTTACGACTGAAGCTGCTAGCTGTTGGGCAAGGCTTTCCAAAAGCTCAGTTTTTCCGCCGCCGGGCTCTGCTAAGACAACGACAAAATTCGAAGCGGCTAGCAGTGCTGCTTCCGTGAGTATTCTGTTATTGCTCGTGAGTTTGCGTGGAAGGTAGAAAATCGAACTCATAGACGAAGTTATCGTGAGTTGAATCCACACCGGAAATTCCGGTGACCATTTTGTTGAGCCCGGCTGTCCACTGGCTCTTCCTGCTGGCGATAGTACGCCATTTTTCACTCCGCTCAGCACTCTGTTCTGTTGAATTCAGCAGATGGCGTTTATTGAGCTAAGCAATCCATCCAGTGCGGAGATATCCAATCAAATCTGTTGCTTGTTGTGGCCCCAATAATGGATGACTTCGGCTTTGACTCTAGAGGTGCCGCCTCCTGTAGGACAGGTTCTTCATGTCAATCAACGTCTTCCGTTATTGCTTGTTTAAAGCCACTCAAGCTTACTTCCTGAAAGCTACAAAACCTTGCGCCGTTGCCTACGGCTACGCCAGAATCCGCTGGCTTGTGCGCCTTGGGGCTGCTCGGTAACTTGATTCGTGTCACTGCCCATCAGTGATCGGGTTTCGCAGCCCGGGCAATCTCTAGACGCACAACGTCTACCGTCCGTGAACAGATGCTTCGTCAGGTCTGTCACTCATGTCATGTCATGGCGGCTGTGCGTGGGAGACCTTCGGGTCTGCCGGGTTCCTAGAGTCCTGGTCTGCGAACCCGCGTACAGTTGCCACCTTATTTTCGTTTCGCAGCGAATCGTGGCAGCTCCATTTCTCTAGGAGTTACACCATGTTCAAAGTTACGCCTAATCCTCCAGACACCGATCCGGTTTCCCCGTACGAATCCGATTCAAAAAAACTCAATGAAGCTGCCGAGCGCGCACTCAACTTCCACTTCCCGTCGAATGCCGACATCAAAGCCACCGCGCGTAAACCCAGCAAACTGTTTGCCGTGGACCCAGAGGCCACAGCCGAAACCCTGGCGGTTTTTTTGGTCGAGACGCTGGCCTCGGTCGATGTGATGGTCCATCACTTGGTGGATCATCTGGAGGGAGAGTCTCGCCACGCCCTGTTGGGGATTTCCAACAGCATCATGGTGGCGGAGATCACGGCGAATCGGGTGCTGGATAAAATTGAGTTACCTGCGTAACCACTGTCCGGTGGCGAGGAAGCAAGCTCCCTCGCCACCGGTATATGTTTGATGTTGGTTCGTTATTGAGGGAGCGGTTTGTCCCCGGAACTGCCGCAGTTCCGGGGTAAATAGCTTGGAGATTTAAACCCGCTCAAAAATCGCCGCAATCCCCTGGCCGCCACCGATGCACATGGTCACCAGCGCATAACGGCCGTTGGTGCGGTGCAGTTCGTGGATGGCTTTGGTGGCGATGATTGCGCCTGTCGCGCCGACCGGGTGGCCCAGGGAAATACCCGAACCGTTCGGGTTGACCTTGGCCGGGTCGAGGTCCAGTTCCTGGCTGACCGCACAAGCCTGGGCGGCGAAGGCGATGTTGGCTTCGATCACGTCCATGTCGGCGACGGTCAGGCCGGCACGCTTGAGCGCCAGGCGGGTGGCAGGCACCGGACCGAGGCCCATCAATTCCGGTTCAACACCGGCGTGGGCGTAGCTGACCAGACGGGCCAGCGGGCGCAGGTTGTTGCTCTGTACAGCGGCACCGGTGGCCATGACCAGCGCAGCGGCGCCGTCGTTCAGGCCAGAAGCGTTGCCGGCCGTCACCGAGCCGTCTTTCTTGAACGCTGGCTTCATGCCCGCCAGTTGTTCCAGCGTGGTAGCGCGAGGGTGTTCGTCGACGCTGAACAGCTTGGTTTCCTTGCGATCACGGATTTCCACGCCAACGATTTGTTCGCTGAAGTAGCCATTGGCGATGGCGAAGGCCGCGCGTTTCTGGTCTTCCAGGGCCAGGGCGTCTTGCATTTCACGGGTGATGCCGTTGCGCTCGGCGACGTTCTCGGCGGTGATACCCATGTGGATGCCGTGGAACGGGTCATGCAGGATGCCCAGCATGTAGTCGATGGCCTGGATGTTGCCCATGCGCGCACCCCAGCGGGCGGCTGGCATGATGTAAGGCCCGCGGCTCATGGATTCGGCGCCGGCACCGACGACGATGTCGGCATCGCCCAGCATCAGGGTTTGCGCGGCATTGATGATCGCTTGCAGGCCGGAACCGCACAGGCGGTTGACGTTGTAGGCCGGGGTTTCTTTCGGGATGCCGGCGTTCATGGCGGCAACGCGGGAGATGTAGGCGTCGCGGGTTTCGGTCGGGATCACGCTGCCCATCACCAGATGGCCAACTTGCGCCGGGTCTACGCCGGAGCGTTGCAGGGCGGCCTTGACGGCCGTGGTCGCCAGGTCGGCCAGCGGAACGTCTTTGAGCGAACCACCAAAGGTGCCAATGGCGGTACGTGCGGCGCTGACAACAAAAATATCCGGGGTGTTCATTACGGCTTTCCTCTTGGTGAATGCTTTTCTGTACTGCGATTGAGTAGGGCGGTCAACGCTGTTTGCGCTTCAGGCGAATTAACGCGCTCGATGAACAACAGGTTTTCCTGACGAATGGTGGCTTTGAGCTCCGGCAATGACGCCTGTTTGAGCAGTTGCCGGGTCTGGCGCAGGGATTCTTGTGGCAATGCCAGCAGGCGCCGGGCCAGAATTTGTGCGGCGGCGAGGCATTGTTGGCCGTCGTCGAACAGTTCGTTGGCCAGCCCACACGCGACCGCCGCAGCGCCGTCGAGGCTGTCGCCCCATAACAATAGACGCGCGGCGCGAGCGTGGCCGAGCAGGCGCGGCAACAACAGACTCGCGCCGAATTCCGGGCACAGCCCCAGGTTTACAAACGGCGTGCGCAGCTTGGCGTTACGCGTGACCAGCACCTGATCGCAATGCATCAGCAACGTGGTGCCAATGCCGATGGCCGCGCCGCAAACAGCAGCGATCAGCGGCTTTTGCAGATGAATGACGACATTCATCAAGCGAAACGCCGGGCTGTCCAGATGCGTCGGCGGATGTTCGAGAAAGTCCGCCAGGTCATTGCCGCTGGTAAAGCACGTAGGGCCACCGGTGAGCACAATCACGCCGACGTCGTCGTCTTCATCAGCGGCCAGCAAGCGGTCGGCCAACTGCGTGTACAGGCTGTTGTTCAGTGCATTGAGCTTGTCGGGGCGGTCAAGGGTGAGCGTCAAAACGCCTTCGTTTCGATCGTGTTTGATCAGCTCGCTCATGAAATGCCCCCGCCTGTTTTGTCCGGCAGCCACTCTAAGCGCCCGGCCCGCGCGGGAGCTATGACAAAACGAGTCAACGAATCTGCTGCTTTTTGCCATGTTGCACCACGGCGCTGCCGGTCAAACGGTTCACACACCCATTCGGGTATGGTGCCGTTTGCCCAATTGCTCAATAGTGGAGTCAACCGGTCATCCAGAACCGACTTCGCTTGATAAGGTGAATTTGCTATGCGCAAGGCCCTCATGGTGATTTCCAGTCTGTTGCTTGCTCCGCTGACATTGAATGCCCACGCCGACGACGTGAACGAGAGCAATACCCTGCGGCTTTATAACTGGGCCGATTACATTGGCGAAAAAACCATTGCCAATTTCGAGAAAGCCTCCGGCATCAAAGTGATCTACGACACGTTTGATGCCTATGAAACGGTGCAGGCGAAGTTGCTGACCGGGCACTCCGGTTACGATCTGGTGGTGTTGAATGCCTCCCTTGCGCCGCCCTTGATCAAGGCCAAAGTGTTCCAGCCGCTGGACAAGAAGTTGCTGCCAGGCTGGACCAACCTTGACCCGAAAGTCTTGCAGGACTTGCAGGGCTTTGATGCCGGAGCGGTGTACTCCGCGCCTTACACCTGGGGCAGCAACGGCATCACTTACAACGTCGACAAGATCAAGGAACGCATGCCGGATGCGCCAATCGGTTCGCTGGCGATGATTTTCGATCCAAAAATCGTCTCGCGCTTCGCCGACTGCGGCGTCACCCTGGTCGATGCGCCCACTGAAGTCATTCCCCTGGCCTTGAAGTACCTGGGACGCGATCCGCGAAGTGCGGCCCCGGAAGATCTGAAAGCCGCGCAAGAGTTGCTGTTGACGGTCAGGCCTTACATCAAGAAGTTCGATTCGGTGAACTACCTGACCAGCCTGCCCAATGGCGATGTCTGCATGGCCATGACCTGGTCTGGCGACTACGCGACGGCTATGGCCCGCGCCGAAGAAGCCAAGTTGAAGATCAAACTGGCCTATTTCATTCCCAAGGAAGGTTCGCTGATCTGGTTCGACAACATGTACATCCCCGCCGATGCCCCGCATGTCGCCAATGCCCACAAGTTCCTCGAGTACTTGATGCAGCCGCAGGTGATGGCCGACGTCACCGACTTCATTCATTACGCCAACAGTAACGCGGCGGCCACCCCGTTAGTGGATGCCGACGTGCGCAACAACCTGGCGATTTATCCCGATGAAGAAACCCGCCGGCGGTTGTTTCCGCAAAAGACTCAGGACGCGAAAGAGATGCGCGCCATTACCCGTGTCTGGAGCACGGTGAAGAGCGGGATTTGATCGTTTAACCCTTCGGTTTGAGGTTTTTGTATGGCTACTCCAACGTTGAAAGTACTGCCGACCGTGAATGACGCCCATTTGATCAAGGCCGATAAAGCCCATTACATGCACGGCTATCACATGTTCGACGAGCACGCCGAACAGGGGCGCTGAACATTGTGGCCGGTGACGGTGCCTACATCTACGACGCTCAGGGCAACCGTTTTCTCGATGCGGTGGGTGGCATGTGGTGCACCAACATCGGCTTGGGCCGTGAGGAAATGGCCCTGGCGATTGCCGATCAGGTGCGGCAACTGGCGTATTCGAATCCGTTTTCCGACATGTCCAACAACGTCGCCATTCAGTTGTGCGAAAAACTCGCCAGCCTGGCGCCGGGCGATCTCGACCACGTGTTCCTGACCACTGGCGGCTCCACCGCTGTGGACACCGCGTACCGCCTGATTCAGTACTACCAGAACTGCCGTGGCAAACCGGAAAAAAAGCACGTCATCGCCCGTTTTAACGCGTATCACGGCTCCACCACGCTGACGATGTCGATCGGCAACAAGGCCGCCGACCGCGTGCCGGAGTTCGATTACGCCAACGACAAGATTCACCACGTGTCCAACCCCAACCCGTACCGCGCACCGGACGGCATGGACGAAGCACAGTTTCTCGAATTTCTGATCAAGGAGTTCGAAGACAAGATTCTTTCCATCGGCGCGGACAAGGTGGCGGGCTTCTTTGCCGAGCCGATCATGGGTTCCGGCGGGGTGATCATTCCGCCCAAGGGTTACCTCAAGCGCATGTGGGAAGTCTGTCAGCGCTACGACATTCTGTTTGTGGCCGATGAAGTGGTGACCTCGTTCGGTCGCCTGGGCAAGTTCTTCGCGTCTTATGATCTGTTCGACGTGCAGCCCGACATCATCACCACGGCCAAGGGCCTGACCTCGGCCTACCTGCCGCTGGGCGCGTGCATTTTTTCCGACCGTATCTGGAAGGTTATCGCCGAGCCCGGCAAGGGCCGCTGCTTTACCCACGGTTTTACCTACAGCGGTCATCCGGTGTGCTGCACGGCGGCGCTGAAGAACATCGAAATCATCGAGCGCGAACAGTTGCTGGCGCATGTCGATGTGGTCGGCGCTTATCTGGAGGAACGGCTGGCGACGCTCAGCGACTTGCCGCTGGTGGGCGATGTGCGCTGCCAGAAGTTCATGGCGTGCGTGGAGTTCGTGGCCGACAAACGCACCAAGGCGTTGTTTGCCGACGAGGTGAATATTGGCGAAATGATTCACTCCCGTGCCCAGTCTCGCGGCTTGCTGGTGCGGCCGATCATGCACCTCAACGTCATGTCGCCGCCGCTGATCCTGACGTGCGCCCAGGTCGATGAAATCGTCGAGATTCTGCGGGTGTGCATTCTTGAAGTGGCGGCCGAACTTGAGAAAAACGGCCAGTACTTCGGGCAATGAATTCGCTCAATCTGCGGTTACCCGGTGCCGGTTCTCCCGCTAGACTGCGGGGCATGAGCAAACCCAACGACGAAACGCTGATCGCATTGCCCTTCGGGGCGTTGCACAAATGGCACGGCGACATGCGCGAAGCATTCGCCCATGTCGACGAGCCTGATGCGCTGCAATACCTGGCGTCGGCGTTCGGGCACCTGGTGTCCATCGAGTCGGTGATGATCAGCCTCGAACACAAGGACCGGCCGCCGCAGTTGCTGTATCAGCGCGGCATCCCGGAGGAGTATCGGGAGTCGATCATCGACCGTTATTTTTCCGGTGGTTACCTGCTCGACCCGTTTTGCCTGGCGGTGGAGCAGGGCTTGGCCGAAGGGTTTTATCACCTGGAGGAAATAGCCCCGGACAACTTCTTCGACAGCGAGTACTACAAGACTTATTACGTGAAGGCCGGGTGTTCGGAGGACAGTTTTTACCTGATCGATACCGGCCATGACAGCCAGGTCTCGGTCAGCCTGTTTCAGGGTTTTGGTGGGGAAAGCCTGCGGGCGGAACAACTGAACCTGTTGCGGGCGGTCGAGCCGTTGGTTCGCGAGTTCATCAGCGAGTTCGGCCGTCGAGGCCTGGCGCGCAGCACGGTGATTGAAAGTGTGCGTGATGATCTGAAGCAGCGCGTGCAGTGCGCCTTCGAAAACTTTGGCTGCGAGGTGCTGACCGAACGCGAGCGGGAAGTGGCGCACATGGTGCTCAGGGGGCACTCGGTGAAATCCACCGCGAGCCAACTGAGCATTTCCCCGGAAACCGTGCGCATGCACCGCAAGAACCTGTACCTGAAACTGCAGGTCGGGTCGCAGTCGGAGTTGTTTGCACTGTTTATCGAGTGGTTGCGCCAGCACTGACCCCAAAATTGATCGTTCCCACGCTCTGCGTGGGAACGCCTGTTAGGACGCTCTGCGTCCACTGTGACGCGGAGCGTCACGGGCTGCATTCCCACGCAGAGCGTGGGAACGATCAGTGGAGATCAATCCTCGCGTTTAACGACCAGGGTCAGAATGTCGTAACTGGCCACCAGCTCTCCCAGCTGGTTAGTCACCTCAACATCCCACGCCACCACCCCTTGCGGAATGCCTTGCGGGCTCTTCTTCCCTTGGTCGATTTTGCGTTTGCAGGTCAATCGCGCCTGAATCGTGTCGCCAATCCCCACCGGATTGATAAAGCGCAATGTATCCAGGCCGTAGTTGGCCAGTACCGGCCCCGGCGCTGGGGAAACGAAAAGCCCGGCCGCTGCCGACAACACGAAGTAGCCGTGGGCGATGCGTTTGCCAAACTGCGATTCCTTGGCGGCGATGTCGTCGAAATGCATGTAGAAGTGATCGCCGGACAGGCAACCGAAGTTCACCAGATCGGCTTCGGTCACGGTGCGACGGTGGGTCAGCAGCGACTCACCAATCTGCAGATCCTGGAAGAACCGGCGGAATGGATGCACCTCGGTTTCGATGACCTGGGCGCCGCGTACGTATTCACCGGTGACGGCGGCCAGCATGGTCGGCGAGCCTTGTACCGCTGCGCGTTGCAGGTAGTGTTTCACCGCGCGCAGACCGCCGAGTTCCTCACCGCCACCGGCACGACCCGGGCCACCGTGCTTGAGTTGCGGCAGTGGCGAGCCGTGGCCGGTGGACTCGGCGGCGCAATTGCGATCCAGCACCAGCAAGCGACCGTGCCACGCCGCTGCGACAGGGATGGCCTTGGCGGCGATCTGCGGATCCTTGGTGATCAGACTCGCCACCAGGCTGCCTTTGCCGCGAGCGGCCAGCGCCAGGGCTTCGTCGAGATCGTCGTACGCCATCAGGGTGCTGACCGGGCCGAACGCTTCGATATCGTGCGCGCCACCTTCGGCGTGCGGATCGCGAGCTTGCAGCAAGGTCGGGGCGAAGAACGCGCCCTGGCTGACGTTCTCGCCGCGCGGTTCGAAACCGTCACGGGCGCCGAACAGCATGTCGCTGCTCTGCAACAGGCTTTCCAGGCGCTCGGCCACGTCTTTCTGCTGATCGTGGGACGCCAGCGCACCCATGCGCACGCCTTCCACTGACGGGTCTCCGACCACGACTTTGGCCAGGCGATCACGCAAGCGGGTCGCGACCGCGTCAATGTGTTTGGCCGGCACGATGGCGCGGCGAATGGCGGTGCATTTCTGCCCGGCCTTGGTGGTCATCTCCCGGGCGACTTCCTTGATGAACAGCTCGAATTCTTCGTCGTCCGGGGTCACGTCCGGGGCGAGGATCGCGCAGTTCAGCGAGTCGGCTTCGGCATTGAACGGCACCGAGTTGCGGATCAGGTTCGGATTGACCCGAAGCTTGGCGGCGGTGTCGGCGGAACCGGTGAAGGTCACCACGTCCTGGCCCTGCAAGCGGTCGAGCAAGTCACCGGTACTGCCGATGATCAACTGCAAGCTGCCCGGTGGCAGCAAGCCGGATTCGTCCATCAGGCGCACCACGGCTTCGGTCAGGTAGCTGGTGGCGCTGGCCGGTTTGACGATGCACGGCATGCCGGCGAGAAAGCTCGGTGCAAACTTTTCCAACATGCCCCAGATCGGGAAGTTGAAGGCGTTGATGTGCACGGCCAGGCCACCGCGTGGCACCAGAATGTGCGTGCCGGCGAAGGTCCCGAGTTTGCTCAGCTGCATCGCCGGGCCTTCATGGACGATGTTGCCCGATGGCAATTCCCGCGAGCCCAGGCTGGCGTAGGTGAAGAGGGTGCTGTTGCCGCCTTCGATGTCGATCCAGCTGTCGGCACGGGTCGCGCCGCTGTGGTGGGAAATCGCGTACAGCTGTTCCTTGCGCTCGCTCAGGTACAAGGCCAGTGCCTTGAGACGTTGGGCGCGTTGCTGGAAGTCCAGCGCCATCAAGCCACTGATGCCTTGGCGGCGGCCGTGCTCGATGGCTTCGGCGAAATCCGGGCGCTCTTCGTGAGTGCGGGCGATTTCATGGCCGTCGATGGCGCTGCGCAGGATCTGTGCGCCTTGTTGACCGATCCAGCGACCGGCGATGAAACTCTGCAGGGTAGGGGCGTGAGGCATCACGATTGCTCCGGGTTATCAAATTGTTGGTCGTGCACGATCCCGTAGCAGCTGTCGAGCCCCAGCGAGGCTGCGTTCGGCTGCGAAGCAGTCGTAAAACCTGAGGACGCGATGCTCCTGAAACACCACCGCGCCTGATTTCACGACTGCTTCGCAGCCGAACGCAGCCTCGCAGGCTCGACAGCTGCTACAAGTCGGACGCCGCTGCTACGAGCGTCAGGGGGTTAGAGTTGATCGAAATCCAGCACCACTTTGTCGCTGATCGGGAACGCCTGGCACGACAGCACATAGCCGGCGGCCACTTCGTAGTCTTCGAGGGCGTGGTTGCTGTCCATTTCCACTTCGCCTTCGATGACCTTGCACTTGCAGGTCGAGCACACGCCGGCCTTGCACGAGTAGGGCAGTTCGGCACCCTGGGCGTTGCCGGCATCGAGGATGCTCTGGCTGTTGCGCGGCAGATCAAAAGCCAATGCGCGGCCATCGCTGATGACGGTGATCTGGCTGACCGCCGCATCCACCTGGCGGGCCGCCTCGCGGGCTTCACGTTTCTGCTGGCTGCCAGCGGCGGCGAACAGTTCGAAATGGATACGCTCAGACGCCATGCCTTTGGCCTTGAGGCTGTCGCGCACGGTTTCGGTCATCTCTTGCGGGCCGCAAATGAACGCGGCGTCGAGGGCTTTGACGTCAAGCCAGCGGGAGAACAACTGTTCGCATTTCTCGGCGTTGATCCGGCCGTTGTACAGGTCGACATCCTGCTGCTCGCGGCTGAACACGAAAATCAGGTTCAGACGCTGCAAGTAGCGGTTTTTCAGGTCTTCCAGTTGCTCGCGAAACAGCGCGCCAGAGCTGGAACGGTTGCCGTACAGCAGGGTGACGCGGCTGTGCGGCTCGGTTTCCAGGGTGGTCTTGATGATCGACAGGATCGGCGTGATGCCGCTGCCCGCTGCTACGGCCAGGTACTGGCCGTGGCGCGCCGGGTCGAGTTCGACACTGAAGTGCCCGGCGGGCGGCATGACGTCCAGCGTGTGCCCTGCCTTGAGTTGCTCGTTGGCAAACGCCGAGAAGCACCCACCCGTCACCCGCTTGACCGCGATGCGCAGCTCACCGTCATTCACGCCGGTGCAGATCGAGTAAGAACGGCGGACTTCTTCGCCGTCCAACTGGGTGCGCATCACCAGGTGCTGGCCCTGGGTGAAGTGAAAACTGTCCTGCAGGTGTTGCGGAATCTCGAAGGCGATGGACACCGCGTCACGGGTCTCGGTGCGCACGTCCTTGATGGTCAGGCTGTGAAATTTACTCATTATTGTTCTCCAGCTGGGACGGCCGATTGCCGCTCAGATGCACTTGAAATAGTCGAACGGTTCCCGGCAATCGATGCAGCGATACAGGGCCTTGCACGCGGTGGAACCGAACTCGCTGAGCACTTCGGTGTGGGCGCTGCCGCATTGCGGGCAGACGACCACTGGGCTTTCACCGAGCAGGCTGCGCTTGCTGGTGCTGCCCTCCGGCGGGGCGATGCCATAGGCGCGCAAGCGTTCACGGCCACTGGCGCTGATCCAGTCGGTGGTCCACGCCGGGGTCAACTTGCGCTCAAGTTGCGGCGCTCTGAACCCGGCCAGTTCCAGTGCCTCGCGGATGTCGCTTTCGATTACTTCGGTGGCGGGGCAACCGGAGTAGGTCGGCGTGACCACCACGTGCAAGTGACCGGCCTGCCAGTCCAGGTCGCGGACGATGCCGAGGTCGACCACGCTGACCACCGGCACTTCCGGGTCCATGACCTGCGCCAGGGTTGCCCACGCAGCGGCCAGGTCGGTCGGTTGTGGCGCCCGGGCGCCCTGGTCGCTGGCGATCAGCTCACCAGGTTGCATCGGGGTACGCTCGTGGCAGGAATTGCATCTCTGCCAACAGGATGCCGAGGTGTTCGGTGTGCAGCCCTTTGCGTGCGTTCAGGTAGAAATAATTTGGCGCGGCGGGTACGGGCAGGGTGGCACTGGCGAAAATTGCGTTGACCTTGGCTTGCCACTGCGCGGCAACGCTGGCGATGTCAGGGGTGATGCCGGCTTCGCACAGGCGCTGCTCGCTGTCATCGACGGCAATCAGTTCGACGGTGAAGCGCCAGACCTCAGGGATCGCCGCCAGCATGCGCCGATGGCTTTCTTCAGTGCCGTCACCCAGGCGCTCGACCCACTCGCCGGAGCGGCGCAGGTGATAGGTCACTTCCTTGACCGCTTTGGCGGCGATCCCGGCAATGCGCTCGTCGCTGGACTGGCTCAGACCCTGCAGCACCGGCAAATGCCAGGCGTCATAGAGGAACTGCTTGAGCATGGTCACCGCGAAGTCGCCGTTGGGTTGCTCCACCAGCAGCAGGTTGCGATAAGCGCGCTCGTCACGGCGGAACGCCAGGTCATCGGCGCTGCGGCCGTCGTTCAGCAGTTCGGCGGCGTATTCCAGCCAGTTGCGTGCCTGACCCACCAGGTCGAGGCCGACGTTCATCAACGCCAATTCTTCTTCCAGCGCCGGGGCCTTGCCGCACCATTGGCACAGGCGCTGGCCCTGGATCAGGGCGCTGTCGCCGAGGCGCAGCAGGTATTCGATCAGATCAGTCTGGTTGTTCATGGTCGACCTCACATGTGCCCGACTTCGGCCGGCAGCTCGTAGAAGCTGGCGTGGCGATACACCTTGTCGTCCGACGGATCGAACAGCGGGTCTTTTTCATCCGGCGACGAAGCGGTAATCAGTGCCGACGGCACCACCCACAGGCTCACGCCTTCGCTGCGACGGGTGTAGAGCTCGCGCGCGTTCTCGATGGCCATGGTGGTGTCGGCGGCGTGCACGCTGCCGACGTGCTTGTGGTTGAGGCCGTGCTTGCTGCGCACGAAGACTTCAAAAAGGGTCCATTCAGACATTTCAATGACTCCACATCAGGTGGCCGGATCAGGCGGCGTTCTTGTTTTGTTTTTTGCGGGCGTGGGCGACGGCGGCTTCGCGAACCCAGGCACCGTCTTCAATCGCCTTGCGGCGGGTGGCGACGCGTTCCTGGTTGCATGGGCCGTTGCCCTTGAGCACTTCGTAGAATTCGCTCCACTGGATCTCGCCGAAGTCGTAGTGGCCGGTTTCGGCGTTCCACTTCAAATCCGGGTCCGGGCAGGTGCAGCCCAGCAGTTCCAGTTGCGGGATGGTCTGGTCGATGAAGCGCTGGCGCAGTTCGTCGTTGCTCTGGCGCTTGATTTTCCAGGCCATGGACTGAGCGCTGTTCGGCGAGTGTTCGTCGCTTGGGCCGAACATCATCAGCGATGGCCACCACAGACGGTTGATCGCGTCCTGGACCATGTCTTTTTGCGCCTGATTGCCGTGGCGCATCATGGTCAGGAGGATTTCGTAACCCTGGCGCTGGTGGAAACTTTCTTCCTTGCAGATCCGCACCATGGCCCGGGAGTAGGGGCCATAAGAGGTGCGCTGCAACACCACCTGATTGACGATCGCCGCGCCGTCCACCAGCCAGCCCACCGCGCCCATGTCGGCCCAGTTCAGCGTCGGGTAATTGAAAATGCTCGAATACTTGGCCTTGCCGCTGTGCAGCTTGGCGATTTCTTCATCGCGGTCGGCGCCCAGGGTTTCCATGGCGCTGTAGAGGTACAGGCCATGACCGGCCTCGTCCTGAATCTTCGCCATCAATTGCAGTTTGCGTTTCAGCGTCGGCGCGCGGGTGACCCAGTTGCCTTCGGGCAGCATGCCGACGATTTCAGAGTGGGCGTGCTGGGAAATCTGCCGGATCAGGGTTTGCCGGTAAGCATCTGGCATCCAATTCTTGGCTTCGATCTTTATTTCTGAATCGATTTTTTCCTGGAAGGCGCGTTCCTCCTCGGACATCTCCGAGAGGTCTTTGATGCGCTTTACGCCGGTTTCTACGAGCTGTGCGTACATTTTTGGTCTCCCGCCGTGAATCTGTTTGATGGCATGGAGAACTTTATAAGCGATACAGAAATTAATATCAAACATAAAATGGTGTGTCGTATGTGTTTTTGTATCGCTTTGGGATGGGTGGTTGGTTTGGTCGGGGGCATATCCGTTTTTTTTGTGATGGCTTCTATTGGTTCCGCTCTTACAGCGGGTCACTTTGGAAGAGCGCCAAAGTAACCAAAGCGTGTTTGCCCCTTTCGTTCGGTGCCTCGCCTAGGCTCGGCATACCCTCGCTCCGGTCCTGCTCCGTGGGCCCGCCGCCATCGGCCATCCATGGCCGGGGGCGGCTAACCCGGCATCCTTGCCGGGTTGCCCACTGCGCAGAACCTGCGCTCGGCCTCTCGAGGGGGCGGTGCGTCAAGATCAAAGGCTGCAGGCGAGCTAACGCTCGGCCTTGAGTGGTGGGGAGCAAAAGATGTACGCCGATTTTTTTTTGCAGGAGTGAGCCTGCTCGCGATGCTTTTGCTTGATCGTTCCCACGCTCTGCGTGGGAATGCATCCCCTGACGCTCCGCGTCACAGAGGCTCCGATTTCTGGACAGCCTGATGGCTACTTAGTAGCATCCGCCGCATACGGATTTTCTCCTGCGCGTCGACTGACGTGGGTCTATCAAGGAATCGAAATGCACACTTTCACCCATGGCGATAAATCGGTTGTTTTCACTGTCCTGAGCGGTGAAGTGGTGGGCAGCGAAAAGCTCAGCGAAACCCGCGTAACATCCACTGGCGGCGTTCATGTGAACGGCAAGGACAGTGAAGTGACGCCGGTGCGTGTCAGTTCGGTTTCGATCATTAATCATGAGTTCTGGGTCAAAACCCCGGACGGCGTCGAGCACGACGTGAAGTTGCGCGGTGTGGATATTCCGTTGCGCACCGGCCAGGACATCTCGTTGATCAGCGCTTTGAAAAAGGATGGTTCGCCGCTGCATGCCATTTTGCAGAACCACACCGCCTTCAAACGCTGGGTGTTGCGCGACGGCAACGCGCTGCACACCGAGCTGGAGCTGGCGCCCTTCAACTGGAATACCGTGCTGATCGTGTCTGGATTGTGTGTCGCCGGTATTGCGACCGCAGGTCTGGGGCTTTTAGCGGCAGCGGGCTATTTGTTCTATGCGATTTATCAGGGCTCTCAGCGCAAGAAGCTGCTGGTCAGCGATTTGAACGCCTACCTCGAGAAGCTGGAAAATCAGGTCGCCAGTCGCATTCAGGCACCAAGCCCTGCACAGGTTATGCAACCGGCCCAGGCCGATCTTTTTGCCCTGGCAGAAGTCATTGTTCAGGAAGAAGAGGTTGTGCAGGCAAGCGTCGAGGCTCCCGCAGAAAACGCAGTGCTCAACAGCGACAGCGTACGCCGGGCGCTGTCACGCAAACTCTGAGCAATAGGCCTTTGAGGGTTCTTGCGCAGACCCAAACCTCGCATCGATAACGGGACGCAGAGCGTCCCCGGCGGCATTCCCACGCGGAGCGTGGGAACGATCAAAGCAAAAGCATCGCGAGCAGGCTCACTCCTACAAAAAATCGGGGTGCGGCTTTGGCTTCTCACCACTCAACAGGCCGAGTGTTAGCTCGCCTGCCGCTTTTGATCTTGACGCACCGCCCCCTCGAGAGGCCGAGCGCAGGTTCTGCGCAGTGGGCAACCCGGCATGGATGCCGGGTTAGCCGCCCCCGGCCATGGATGGCCGATGGCGGCGGGCCCACGGAGCAGGACCGGAGCGAGGGCATGCCGAGCCTTAGCGAGGCACCGAACGAAAGGGGCAAAAGCGCTTTGGTTACTTTCGCGCTTTTCGAAAGTGACCCGCCGTAAGGGCGGAACCAATAGCCGCCGTAACCGCAAAAATGGATATGTACACCCGATAGAAAATGGCCGGCTGCCAGAAAGCTATCGCGAGCAGGCTCACTCCTACAGAGGGCGTACGCGTTCCAGCTAAAAAAAAGCCCCGCAATTGCGGGGCCATAAAGGGTGCAGCAGTCATGCTTTAGGGCGTTTGTCCAGAACGTGGCAAGCCTTGCCCTCAGATCGCTTGATCGAGTGAAACGGCTGCAAGACGATCCGCGAACTGATCCCGATATACGTCTTGATGTGTTTGCTCAATTCACCGCAAACAGCCTTCTGCTGATCATCGGTCAGGTGCTGGTGCTCAGCCTTCAACTCGACATGCACATCAACACTGTCCATGTTGCCATTGCGATACAAATGGATCTCGTAACATTCGGCCAGTTGTTTAACTTTTAAAACCTGCTCCTCAATCTGCGTCGGGAACACGTTGACCCCACGAATGATCAGCATGTCATCGCTGCGTCCGGTGATCTTGTCGATACGACGCATTGGCCGCGCGGTGCCGGGCAGCAAGCGCGTCAGGTCGCGGGTGCGGTAGCGGATCATCGGCAAGGCTTCTTTGCTCAGCGAGGTGAACACCAGTTCGCCCATCTGACCGTCCGGCAGCACTTCGCCGGTCACCGGGTCGATGATTTCCGGGTAGAAATGGTCTTCCCAGATCGTCGGTCCGTCCTTGGTTTCAGCGCATTCCATGGCGACACCTGGCCCCATGATTTCCGACAGGCCATAAATATCCAGTGCAGTAATGCCCAAGCGGTTCTCGATGGCACTGCGCAGCTCGCCGGTCCACGGCTCTGCGCCGAAGATGCCCAGGCGCAGGGCCAGTTTGTGCGGGTCGATGCCCTGGCGCTCGATTTCATCGGCGATGTTGAGCATGTACGACGGCGTGACCATGATGATGTCCGGCTGGAAATCCTTGATCAGTTGCACTTGTTTTTCAGTCTGCCCACCGGACATCGGAATCACCGTGCAACCCAGGCGTTCGGCGCCGTAGTGGGCACCGAGACCGCCGGTGAACAGGCCGTAGCCATAGGAAATATGCACCTTGTCGCCACGACGACCGCCTGCCGCACGGATCGAACGGGCGACCACGTTGGCCCAGGTGTCGATGTCGTTCTGGGTGTAACCGACCACGGTCGGCTTGCCGGTGGTGCCGCTGGAGGCGTGCAGGCGCACCACCTCGTTCATCGGCACGGCGAACATGCCGTAGGGGTAGTTATCGCGCAGATCGGATTTGGTGGTGAACGGGAACTTCGCCAGGTCTTCCAGTGATTTGATGTCGTCCGGGTGCACACCCAGCGCATCGAAACGCTGACGGTACAGCGGCACATTGTTGTAGGCGTGAGTCAGGCTCCAGCGCAGGCGATCCAGCTGATGTTGACGCAATTCGTCGATGCTGGCGGTTTCCAGCGGGTCCAGCACAGGATCAAGCACGGCTTTGGCAATTGGCATGTTCATGAATTCACTCGAATTGTTTTTGTGTTCCGGCCCGGCCGCGGCAGGGCTTTGAGTGCATGCCCCAAGGATACCTCTGGGCGCCTTGGGAATCGCGGTTCTTTAGTCGGATATACGCTCAATGATCAGCGCGATTCCCTGGCCGACGCCGATGCACATGGTGCACAAAGCGTAGCGGCCCTGACGTTCTTCCAGTTCATGCAGGGCGGTGGTCACCAGGCGCGCGCCACTCATGCCCAGCGGATGGCCAAGGGCAATCGCGCCACCGTTCGGGTTGACCCGAGGATCGTTGTCGCCAAGGCCCAGTTCACGCAGCACCGCCAGGCCTTGTGCAGCGAAGGCTTCGTTGAGTTCGATCACGTCCATGTCGGCCAGGCTCAGGTTGGCCAGTTCCAGCACTTTGCGGGTCGCCGGCACCGGGCCGATGCCCATGATGCGTGGCTCGACACCGGCGGTGGCCATGGCGACCACCCGGCCGCGCGCTTTCAAACCGTGGCGTTTGGCGACTTCCGGGCTGGCCAGCAGCAGCGCACACGCGCCATCGTTGACCCCGGACGCATTGCCAGCGGTGACGCTGCCGCCTTCGCGAAACGGCGTACCGAGTTTCTGCAGTTGCTCAAGCGTGGTATCGCCGCGCGGGTGCTCATCGTGCTCGACGATTTTGGCCGGGCCTTTGCGTTGCGGGATGTCGACCGCGACGATTTCCTTGGCCAGACGGCCACTGGCTTGAGCGGCACCAGCGCGCTGCTGGCTGCGCAGGGCGAAGGCGTCCTGGTCGGCGCGGGAGACATTGAACTGCTCGGCGACGTTCTCGGCCGTCTCCGGCATGGAGTCGATGCCAAAGGTTTTCTTCATCAGTGGATTGACGAAGCGCCAGCCGATGGTGGTGTCGTAAATCTGCGCATCGCGGGAAAACGCCTGTTCGGCCTTGCCCATCACCAGTGGCGCGCGGGACATCGATTCAACGCCGCCGACCAGCATCAGGCCAGCCTCGCCACAACGAATCGCTCGCGCCGCGGTGCCGATGGCATCCAGCCCGGAGCCGCACAAGCGGTTGAGCGTGGTGCCGGGCACGCTGACCGGCAAGCCGGCCAACAGCGCTGACATGCGGGCGACGTTGCGGTTGTCTTCGCCGGCCTGGTTGGCGCACCCGTAAATCACGTCATCCACGGCATTCCAGTCGACCTACGGGTGACGGCGCAGCAGTTCACGCAGTGGCACCGCGCCGAGGTCGTCGGCACGTACGCTGCTCAAGGCTCCGGCGTAGCGACCGATCGGGGTCCGCACCGCGTCGATGATCAAGGCGTCATTCATTCGGGGTCTCCTGCGCCAGCACCGAGCCGCGCACTTTGTAGGATTTGCCATGGAACAGGGCGATCAATTGCCCCTGTTGGTTTTCGATACGTACGTCGTAGTTGCCGGTGCGCCCGGAACGGCTTTGCTCGGTGCACTCGGCAGTCAAGGTGTCGCCCAGGCGGGCCGGGGCGATGTAGTCGATGCTGCAACCGATGGCCACCGTGGCGTCGTTGTAGCTGTTGCAGGCAAAGGCAAACGCCGAGTCGGCCAGCGCAAACAGGTAGCCGCCGTGGCAGGTACCGTGGCCTTGAAGCATGTCGGCGCGCACGCTCATGCCCACGCGGGCACAGCCGGGGGCCGCCGAGAGCAGGCGCATGCCCATCGCCTGGCTGGCGGCGTCGCGGTTGAACAGGGTTTTTGCGCAGTCGCTGGCCAGGTTCATCGCTTCGTGATTAGTCATGGAAAGTCCTCCCTTCGGCGACCCGACGGCGCAACAGCAGCGAGGGCCGATAGCGCTCTTCGCCGTAACTGGCTTGCAGGTTTTCCAGCACCTTGAGCACGTGCGACAGGCCGACGGCATCCGCCCAGGCCAGCGGGCCTTGCGGGTAATTGACCCCGGCGCGCATTGCCAGATCGATGTCGGCGGCCGACGCCACGCTTTGCAGCACAGCGTCGGCGGCTTCGTTGGCGAGCATAGCGACAGTGCGCAACACGGCGAGGGCCGGGCTGTCGTTGAGCAGGCTTACGTTGAAACCGGCCCGTTGCAGCAGGGCAACGCCTTGTTCGAGGGCCACCGGCTCAATGTCCGCTGTGCAACTGATCGCGATTCGGCTGGCGTTGCCGTAATCGAGCACGAGGTCGAGCAGGATCAGATTGCGCAACCCGTCTTCCCTGGCGCGCTGACAGGCCATGCGCCCATCGCTCAACGCCAGCACCGCGTCGCCCACCCGCAACAGGCCTTGGCCGTCGCGTTGAATGACTTCGATGTTGTGTGTGCGCAGGCGCGGGATCAGCGCATTGGCAGCGCCGAGATCACCTTCGATCACGCAGCTTTCAACGGTCTGCTCGCTGCTGATGGTGGTCGGCTGCGGGCGTTCGGCGTTCTCGGCGTAGCTGTAGAAACCGTGACCGCTTTTGCGCCCCAGACGCCCGGCGTCCACCAGGTCTTTCTGGATCAGCGAAGGCTGGAAGCGGGTGTCGGCGTAATAGGCGTCGAACACTGAGCAGGTCACCGCATAGTTGACGTCATGGCCAATCAGGTCTGTCAGTTCGAAAGCACCCATCGCAAAGCCACCGGCATCGCGCATCAGCGCATCCAGCGTCGAGCAATCGGCAACGCCTTCCTGCAGCAGGCGCAGGCTCTCGGCGTAAAACGGCCGGGCCACGCGGTTGACGATGAACCCCGGCGTTGAACGGGTGTGCACCGGTTTTTTGCCCCAGGCCTTGGCGGTGTCGTACAGGCAATCGGCCAAGGCTGGATCGCTGGCCAGCCCCGAGACGATTTCCACCAGCGCCATGATCGGCGCGGGGTTGAAAAAGTGCAGGCCCAGCAGGCGTTCTGGGTGATCCAGTTGTGCGGCGATGCTGGTGATCGACAGCGACGAGGTGTTGCTCGCCAGAATGCAGCGCTCGCCGCAGATGCCTTCCAGTTGGCGGAAGAGGGCGCGCTTGACCTCAAGGTTCTCGACGATGGCTTCGATGACCAACTCGCAATCGGCCAGCGCTTCGATGGCTTCCACAGGCAGCAAACGAGCGATGGTCGCGGTGCGGGCGTCGGCCGAGAGCTTGCCTTTCTCGACGCGTTTGCCCAGTTGGCGGTCAATGCCGTCGATGGCTTGAGCCGCGGCGCCGGGGCGATTGTCCAGCAGCAGCACGGTGTGGCCGGCCTGTGCCGCGACCTGTGCAATCCCGGCACCCATGGCGCCGGCGCCGATCACGGCGATGCGTGCGTTGGTGTTCAGTGCGGTCATGACTCAGCGCCCCTTGAAGCTTGGGCTGCGTTTTTCCATGAAGGCGCTGACGCCTTCACGGTAGTCCTCGCTGCGCCCGGCCAGGCGTTGCAAGTCTTTCTCCAGCTCAAGCTGCTCGTCGAAGGTGTTGCTCAGGCTGGCATTGAGGCTGCGTTTGATCAGTGCCAGGCCGTAGGTCGGTTGCGTGGCGAGGTGACGGGCCAGTGTCAGCGCTTCATTACGCAGTTCGGCGTCGTCCACGCAGCGGTAGATCAGGCCCCATTGCTCGGCCTGTTCGGCGCTCAATCGATTGCCGAGCAAGGTCAGGGCCTTGGCGCGGGCCATGCCGACCAGGCGCGGCAAGGTCCAGGTGCCACCGGAGTCGGGGATCAGGCCAAGTTTGCAGAAGGCCTGGATGAAGCTCGCCGAACGCGCCGCCAACACCAGGTCGCAGGCCAGCGGGATGTTGGCGCCAGCGCCAGCGGCCACACCGTTGACCGCGCAGATCACCGGCATTGGCAGGTCGCGCAATTGGCGGATCAGCGGGTTGTAGAACTTCTCGATGGACTCGCCCAAGTCCGGCGCGGCATTGCCCGGCGCCACATTGCGATCGCCCAGGTCTTGCCCGGCACAGAAGCCGCGACCTTCACCGGTCAGCAGCAAAACGCGTACGTCCGGGTTTTGCCGAACCTGCTTCAGGGCTTCTTTGACTTCACCGTGCATCTGCGCGTTGAAGCTGTTCAGTTGCTCGGGGCGATTGAGGCTGAGCAGGGCGACACCGGCCTCGATGGAAAACAGGATGTGTTCGAAGTTCATGGTCATGGCGCTCTCTGGGAGGTCGTTCGCTTTTTTGTAAAAAGGGCGGGGTGATTACTGGCCCGTGAAGTTCGGTGTGCGCTTTTCCTGAAAGGCCTGAATGCCTTCGTCGCGGTCGCGGGTGCCGGCCAGCACGGTGAAGGCATGGCGCTCGAAACGCAGGCCGCTGGCCAGGTCGGTGTCCATGGCCTTGAGCAGCGCTTCCTTGGCCAGGCGCACCGCCAGCGGTGCTTTGCCGGCAATGTTGCGGGCGATCTGCAAGGCGCGTTCGACGGTGAATTCCGGTTGGGTCACTTCGCTGACCAGGCCGGCGCGTTGCGCCTGGCGGGCGTCGATCGGCTCGCCGGTCAGGACCATTTGCATGGCCATGGATTTGCCGACGGCCCGCAGCAGGCGTTGGGTGCCGCCGGCGCCCGGCATGATCCCGAGGTTGATTTCCGGTTGGCCGAAACGCGCGTCTTCCCCGGCAATGATGATGTCGGCGTGCATCGCCAATTCACAGCCACCGCCGAGGGCGAAGCCGTTGACGGCGGCGATCAGCGGTTTGTTGAAGCGGGTAATGGTTTGCCACGACGCCTGGCGCGGGTCGTCGAGGATGCCGACCAGATCGCGCTCGGCCATTTCCTTGATATCGGCGCCGGCCGCGAAGGCTTTGCGGCTGCCGGTCAGGACCACGGCGCGGGTGTTGGCGTCAGCTTGCGCGGCGTTCAGTTCATCGGCCAGCTCACCGAGCAATTCGGTGGTCAGGGCGTTCAGCGCTTGCGGGCGCTGCAACGTAATCAGGCGAACGCCCGGTTCGATGATCTCGACAACAAGGGTTAGAGGCATGGCGGATGCCCTCACGGTGCACGCTCGGCTGTACTGCCGGCTCATTATTGGATCGGCGCGGTGGGCCGGTTTTGCCTGAGTATACCTACAACGTGATACGCAATAACAACATAAAAGTTCATTTAATGTGTCTTATTGATGAGCGGTCGGTTTCTTTCAGTCCGCGTCTCAGGGAGCCTTGTGAACGAGTAATCACTGGTTTTTCTGGCTTTAATGCCCGGTTTACAGCGTGTGAGGTGCGGTTATTCGGCGCCTTGACTAAGTGATACGGATTTTTGTCTTTGTGCTGTTAAAAGTGATGTGATACAAAATGAGCCTCTATCGGCATCGCTTTGCGAAGATGCCCGGCACTGCGCTTGAAGGAATGTCCAATGACCTGCTACAGCCTCGATGGCTTGACCCCGGTGGTTGATCCCACCGCTTACGTTCATCCGTCAGCCGTACTGATCGGCGATGTGATCGTCGGTGCCCATTGCTACGTCGGGCCGCTGGCGAGTTTGCGCGGGGACTTCGGCCGGATCGTGCTGGAGGAGGGCGCCAATGTGCAGGACACCTGCGTGATGCATGGTTTCCCCGAGAGCGACACGGTGGTCGAGCGCAATGGCCACATCGGGCATGGCGCGGTGCTGCACGGTTGCCGCATCGGCGCCGATGCGCTGGTGGGCATGAACGCCGTGGTGATGGACAACGCACGGATCGGCCCGCGCTCATTCGTGTCGGCGGCGGCGTTCGTCAAGGCCGGGTTCGAATGCCCCGACCAGTCACTGGTGATGGGCGCACCGGCCAGCGTCAAGCGCGGCCTCAGCGACGAAGAAGTGGCGTAGAAGCAGGCGGGCACCCGCGAATATCAACAACTGGCCAAGCGTTGCCTTGAGCGGATGCAAGTTTGCGAGCCACTGACCGAGCCGGAAGCGGATCGACCGCGCATCAATGACAGCGGCTTTCGCCCAAAAGGCAATACCCTGTGAATGCCTCTGTAGCCGCAGCCGAAGGCTGCGTCCGGCTGCGAAGCAGTCGCCATCGGGTCGATACGATCTTCCTGAAACACCGCATGTTCAGGCTTTACGACTGCTTCGCAGCCGGACGCAGCCTTCGGCAGCTGCTACACGGGTACGTGTGAGTCATATGAAACCGGTATATTCCTTTTCTTTTTTCAGCCCGGTACGCCCATGTCGTCCCTGACACCCTTGAACCAATTGATCACCCGCTTCCAGGAGCAGACGCCCATCCGCGCCAGCTCGCTGATCATTACCTTGTACGGCGACGCCATCGAGCCCCACGGCGGAACGGTCTGGCTGGGCAGCCTGATTCAATTGCTCGAGCCTATCGGCATCAACGAGCGGCTGATCCGCACGTCGATTTTCCGCCTGACCAAAGAAGGCTGGCTGACCGCCGAGAAAGTCGGGCGCCGCAGCTATTACAGCCTCACCGGCACCGGTCGCCGGCGATTCGACAAGGCGTTCAAACGCGTCTACAGCTCCACTGTCCCTGCGTGGGACGGTTCCTGGTGCCTGGTGATGCTCACGCAACTGACTCAGGACAAGCGCAAACAGGTGCGCGAAGAACTGGAGTGGCAAGGTTTTGGTGCGATTTCGCCGGCGGTGCTGGCGTGTCCGCGCAGTGACCGCAACGATCTCAACGCCACGTTGCTCGACCTCGGCGTTCAGGAAGAGACCATCGTCTTCGAAACCACCGCGCAGGACGTCCTGGCCTCCAAGGCCTTGCGTTTGCAGGTGCGCGAAAGCTGGAACATCGAAGAACTGGCGACCCATTACAGCGAGTTCATTCAACTGTTCCGACCGCTCTGGCAAGCGCTTCGCGAGCAAGAGAACCTGCAACCGAGTGACTGCTTCCTGGCACGCGTCCTGCTTATTCATGAATACCGCAAGCTGCTGTTGCGCGACCCGCAACTGCCGGACGAGTTACTGCCCGGCGATTGGGAAGGTCGGGCCGCTCGCCAGTTGTGCCGCAACATTTACCGGCTGATCTACGCCAAAGCCGAAGAATGGTTGAACAGTGCACTGGAAACCGCCGATGGTCCGTTGCCGGACGTGGGCGATAGTTTCTATCGACGGTTTGGCGGGCTGAAGTAGCCCGTCATTGTGGTGGGAGTGTGTTGGTTAGGGAGGACCTGTGGATTGGCGTAGATAATAAAAATAAGCCTGCGTGAGGCCCGACATGATTTCTGCAAATGCACAGCGCCGTGATGGATTTGATCAGTGGATTCATCAGATCAACCAGATCTGCGGCGCCTTCAATGCGCAAACCCTGGGCGATGAGTTTTCCGGCCAGATTCGCGAATACCAAAGCGGCGCGCTGAAACTCAGTTTTGTCGACGCCTGCCAGGCGCGGTTGTACCGCACACCTGCCGAAGTCGCGGTGGGCGAGGGCGGTAAATACTTTGCGGTGTTCCAACTCGACGGTACGGCAGGCATGGCTCAGGGCGACGACAAGGTGTTGCTGTCGGCCGGTGACATCACCCTGATCGACGCCTCGCGCCCCAGCGACTTCACCTACAGCGAAAACTCCCGGCAGTTGTCGCTGATTTTGCCTGCGCCGTTGATTGAGCAATCCTTGCGCTTCAACCAGATCAAGTGCGGTCACCGGATCGCCGCAACGTCACCGATGGCGATGCTCTCTCACCATCTGATTCTCGATGCCTCGCGCCAGAGCAGCCTCAGCCTGCCCGAAAGTGAGGCGACGCTGGAGGCGATTGTCAGTCTGCTGCGCCCGGCCATCAGCCAAGCCGAAGACAGCAACGATTTGCACGAGCGCATCTTTCGCAAGACGCTGGAATGCATCGACGAGCACATTCGCTCCGAAGAGCTGTGTCCGGAATGGCTGGCGCGGGAAGTTGGCATGTCGGTTCGAGGGTTGTACCGGATCTTTGCCAAGAAGGGCCTGGTGGTCGCGAAATACATCAAGAATCGTCGGCTGGACTTGTGCGCCCAATCCCTGCGCCAATCGCGCACCGAACAGAAACTGTCCGTGCTGGGCTACTCCTGGGGCTTCTCCGATTCGAGTCACTTCTCCACGGCATTCAAATCGCGGTTTGGCATTTCCCCCGGTGAGTACCGAAAAAACCGCGCCTGATCATCCCTCAACTACACCGTAATTCCCCTGTAGGAGCATGGCTTGCCCGCGATGGCGTAGTGTCAGACAGCTTCAATTTATCTGACACCCCGCCATCGCGAGCAGGCTCACTCTTACAGGGGGGCTACGGCTTGAGCAACTGGCTGAACGCCTTCAGCTCGCTTTTCTCCAGATCGGATACCAGCACAAATCGCATGTGATTCGCTTGCCAGGACATCACGTTAAAACCACGAATGGACTGACTCTGTAGTGGCTTGTCCGCCTCCGGCGTGGGCAGGATAAACACGTTGATAATGTGTTTGGCCCGTCCATAACTCAGGGCCGCCGTGGTCTGGTGCTGCAAGTAATCCAGCCGTCCGCCCAACAGCACAAACCCTTGTGCCGAGTAATCGACGACCGGTGGCGAGAAGTCGAGTTTGCCGGTGAACCAAGGCTTCACGGTGTGACGGTCGGACGACACCACATCATTCAAATGCTCACCCATCAACGAGCGGACATGACTGGAGACAGCTTCGTCCATCAATGGCTGCTCGCTGGCCGGCGTAGCCACATAAAGCACCACCGCCAGGCCCAACGCTGCCGCAGAAAAGGCCGGTGCGAACCATGTTCGCCAGCGCTCGACAATGTTTGGGCGCGGGGCAGCAGCGGCGAACACACTGGCGGTCAACGATGCCGGGGCCGTGTAATACGGCGCCTGGCGTTTCACGCCGAGCATCAGCAGCCTCGCCTGATCGTGCAAGCGCGCGCATTCGGCGCACTCGGCCAAATGCCCGGCTACCGTTGCCGTCGTCGGCGGGTCAAGTTCCTTGTCCAGATAGCCGTGCATCAACGTCTGGCAAACCGTGCAGTCGAGTTCATTCATGATCGTGCAACTTCAGTAGTTCGAGCTTGAGCATGGCGCGCGCCCGAGCCAGTCTCGACATGACGGTGCCGATGGGAATATCGACCACCAGGGCGATGTCCTTGTAGGGCAGGTCTTCGAGTTCTTTCAGAACAATCACCTCACGAAATGCCGGCGGCAGGGCGCACAGGGCTTGCTGGATCAGCGCCGCATTTTCCGTATGAATGGCCAGCAGTTCCGGGGTTTGGCCATGACCCAGCGCGGCGTCCTCTTCGGACAATTCATCGCCGATCGCCACCCAATGGCGCCCGGCCGACGCCTTGAGCCAGGTGTAGCTTTCGTTGCGCACGATGGTCAGGAACCACGCCTTGGCGTTGCCATCGGCGAAGCGGTGTAAAAAGCGGAATGCGCGCAGGGCACTTTCCTGGACGACATCGCGCGCGGCGCTGTCGTTGCCGGTGAGCCAGCGCGCGAGGTTGTAGGCCGCGTCCAGGTGGGGCGCAAACAGTTCCTCAAATCGCTTCATAGTGGTTCCCGCACTGTCCCACCTCTATAACCGCGCTACTCCGCATTTTATTCCCGAAAAAAACAACTTTTCCAACACACAACTCATTTCCCTGTAGCCGCTGTCGAGGCACGAGGCTGCGTTGGGCTGCGTAGCGGCCCCCGAAGGGCGGTCCTGCGGACACGCAACGCAGCCTCGTGCCTCGACAGCGGCTACAGACGTTCAATGTCGTGGAATAAAACGCCGTCCTGATGGGTTGTACCTCGTGTCAGCACCATCACTGTAGTTCGCCAGCGAGGGAAAACCGATGGACATTCAATCAAGACACCCGCTTCGCACCGACGGCCCGCTCAACCCCGACCGCCGGACACTGCTGAAATGCTCGGCGTGGGCCGGAGCGGGGGTCATCTGGGCCTTGAGCGGCGGCATTCCCCGGGCCTTTGCCCTGGATGCGACGGGCAACGTTTCCGACCCCAAGGCACTGGCCAGCACCTTCCACTTCGTGCAGATAAGCGACTCGCACATCGGCTTCAACAAGGAGGCCAACCCGGAACCGGTGAAGACCTTGCAGGTGGCGATCGACAAGGTCATCGCGCTGCCAAAACCACCGTCGCTGATTCTGCATACCGGCGATATCACCCACCTGTCCAAACCCGAGGAATTTGACACGGCCGCGCAACTGCTCAAGGGCCTGCCGTCCACCGTGCACTACGTCCCGGGGGAGCATGACACCCTCGACGAGGGCGGCGGCAAGCTCTACCTGGAGCGTTACGGCAAAGGCACCAAAGGCAATGGCTGGTACAGCTTCGACGACCACGGCGTGCATTTTATTGCGCTGGTGAATGTCTTCAATTTCCAGGCGGGCCGTGAAGCGACCCTCGGCGCCGATCAACTGGCTTGGCTGGCCGATGATTTGCGCGCCGTGACCAGCAGCACGCCCATCGTGGTGTTTACCCACATCCCGTTGTGGACGGTTTATCAGCCGTGGGGCTGGGGCACCGAGGATGGCGATCAGGCGATTGCCATGCTGCGCAAGTACGGTTCGGTGACGGTGTTGAACGGGCATATCCACCAGGTCATCCAGAAAGTCGAAGGCAATATCACCTTCCACACCGCCCGTGGCACCGCTTATCCACAACCCGCACCGGGTGCGGCACCGACGCCTGGGCCGATGACGGTGGCGGCTGATCAGCTGCGCAATTACCTGGGGATCACCGATGTGCGAGCGACGCAGGGTGATCATCCGCTGGCGCTGATCGATTCGACACTGGTTTAGGGGGAGGATACTCGGATGAAAAAGCGACTGTTGGCTGCGGCCTGCCTGATGCTGTCGATGCCGGTGTGGGCTCAGGAGGTGAAAATCGATATCAAGGAGTTCATGTTCGGGCCCAAGGATTTGAACGTGGCCGTGGGCACCAAAGTGACGTGGGTGAACGACGACCAGATTCCGCACACGGTGGCGGAAACCCACAAGGTGTTTCGCTCAGGGGCGCTGGACACCAATGACAGCTTTTCCTGGGTGTTCAATACGCCGGGAGAGTTTGAATATTTTTGTGCGCTGCATCCGCAGATGATTGGGAAGATTGTGGTTAGCCAGTGATGCTGCAAGCACCTGCGACCAATCCACCTGAAGAAACCCGCCCCCCCCTGTAGGAGCATGGCTTGCCCGCGATGGCGGTGTGTCAGATGACTGCGATGTCGACTGACACACTGTCATCGCGGGCAAGCCATGCTCCTACAGGTTTTCGTGTGTTTATTTTGGGGCGTTGAGGTTCAACGTCGGCGTCTCGTCAAAGAAGTTCCACGGCTTCAACAGCACGTGAACCCACTCGGTCGGCATGATCGGCCATTCCTCGGCCCGCGCAATGTGCGTGGTGCCGGTGGTCAGCCAGACCACATCGTCCGAGTTTTCGATGGACTGGTTATCCGCGGTGAACTGCCCGAGCCCGGAGTCTTTATCCGAACGGTTCGGGTATTTGCCTTCCGGGTACTTCTCCTGCGGATCGTAGCGCGTCACCCACAGTTGTTTGTCCATGAAGCTGAGGCGGTGATAGAGCCATTCGTCCTTGCCGAAGTTGGCGCCCTTGGCCACCGGGTGCGTGCCGCCGGCATACGGAATCAACTGATAGGAAACCGGATTGCCGACTTTGTTTTCCTTGCTGAAGTTGGTCATCAGGCGAACGGTCGAAGGGTCGAATTTCTGTGCAGCTTGCTGTTCGTTGCTGACCACGTTGTGCTCGGTCTGCATCGTGCTGGTGCGCGGGCCGCCACGGTCGTTGGGCAGTACCACCGGGTTCACTTCAACCAGCGAGTTGCTTTCGCCATCCACGTCCATGTCCAGGCGGAAGTTATAGATGTGCTGGTGCGTGGTGCCGACGATGTTGTGGTCCAGCAGGGTGCCGTAGCGCGTGTCTTCCTTGGCCGTGGCTTCGTGCATGGTCTTGGACTGCACGCCCTTGACCGCTTCGATCCCGGTGGCGCCGGCATCGATGCCGATGGTGCCGTTTTGCTGGAAGACCCAATCGACGATGTAGTCGTAGTTGCCCACGGTGCTGATCCAGCGCACCACCAGTTCACGCCGCTCGGTGCTGAGGTTGGGCTGGCCCATTTCCTGGTGTTTGTATTCCGGGCCGGCGTAGCGTTCGAACACCGCTATGGCGCGGGGAATCGACTGCGGCGCGCCGGTGTAGTCGGCGATTGTGGCGTCGAGCAGCACGGCGTTTTGCGGGGCGTCTTTGCCGCGGGCAATCGGCGAAGTCAGGGTACCCATGCCGTATTCGCCTGAGTCCAGGTAAGCCTTGAAGTACCAGCCGGCGTCGGGGTCGCCGTAAGGCACGATCATCCCGCCCAGCGAGCCTTCGTACATGATTTTGCGTTTCTTGCCCTTATCGTCGTACGTGACGGTGGACAGGATCGGGCCGACCCGCGAATCGAGGCGAACATGGAAGTCCCAGTTCTGCCAGTGAATGCTGTTGCCGGTGATGGTGTAGTTTTTCCCTTCCGGCTCGATGATTTCCAGCGGCTTGACCTGCACACCCTTGCGGCCACGGCCGTCGTACGGCGTCGGCTTCATCGGTACAGGAATCAGTGCCTCGTCTTCGATCTTGATCAGCTTCTTTTGCTCAAGGTCGACAATCGCCACCAGGCCCTCGATCGGGTGCGCCCAGTAGTTGCCGTCATCGGTGTTGAGGTAGCTGACGATTTTCAGCAGGCGTTTGTCCTGCGTCAGCCCGTCCTTGCCATCGAAGTAACCGACCGTCAGCGGCGTGGCGACGACCTTCTTCACATCATTGATGCCACGCTTGGCCAAGGCTTGCGCGTACTCGGGGCTGTTCTCGACGGCCGACTGCACGGTGGCGAAATCGTCCAGCAGGACCATGCCGTGTGCACCTTCGATCGGCTTCCAGGACTTGAGCGCCTTGGCGTCGAGATCGACCAACGCTTCAATCACGTGCTTGCCGTCCAGCACCACGATGTTGGCCTGGCGCGGTTGCGTGACATTCTGGCCAGTGAAGACGAAGTTCCAGACCTGATCCTTGGGCGGCTCATTGACGGAGACTTCGGTGAAACGAAAGCCGGGTTGGTAATGCTCGGACTGCTTGACGATGTCCACCGCTGCCTTGATTTCGTCCGCGCTCAACGGGTTGAGCGGGTTAGGGCGGGTTTCGACGACAAAGGTTTTATCCAGGCCGGACTGGAACACCTGATTGATGAAGTCCTTCGACATGTACGCGGTGTTGTGTTTGAACACCACCGGGACCGACAGCTCCATGCGCTTGCCATTGAGCATGGCGACTTTGCTGTCCGGTTTGACCTTGAGGTAGACACCGTCCTTGGCAATCACGAACAGGTTGGCGTAACTGTCCCATTTGACCGTGGCGCCAAACTCTTCAAGAGTCGATTGCAGCGGCACCATCTCGGCAGCCCCGCCGTGGGCCTGTGCGCTAGACATCAAACCCGGCAAGCCGAAGGTACTCAGGGAAATGGCCAGCGCGAGCCGGGCCAGTGGTTTTCTTTTTAACGAGACAATGGAGGTGAACATTTCTGAGTTCCTTGGTAAACCGGTGACAGCACAGCACACTTTGCTACAGCCAGTGGATGGCTTCTTGTGAATTCCTGCCAGATTTCTGTCTCTGCGTGCCTAAATGAGCGGTTGACCAAGGTTAATCCACAAACAACAACGTGGCGTCGGCCGGCTTCCAGTTGGCCTGATCTGTCGCATAATGAATACGCGTGTCTTGGCTTCCAACGTTAACGTAATCAAGTGGGTCGTACATTGATCGAACGACGGCAATTCAGCGGCGGCATGAAAGGCAAAAACCTCCGCTACCTCAATGAGCATTCCAACGCGCCGGCGCAACTGACGCGAACCGGTTTTTTGCTGCTCGAACACTTTTCGCTGCCGGCGTTCACGCAAGCGCTGGACACGATTGTCACGTCCAACCTGCTACGCCCCGGGTTGTTCTCGTCCCGCACGTTTGGCTTGAATGACGGGGAGGTGGTCAGCGATCTGGGGTTGGTCATTCGACCCGATGCCCGATTCAATGCGGGGGCGCTTCAACAGCTGGATCTGCTGGTCATTTGTGGCGGCTACCGGACTGAACTGAAGGCAAGCGATGAACTGATCAGCGTGCTCAAGGCTGCGGCAGAGCAGGGCATCACCCTGGCCGGACTGTGGAACGGCGCGTGGTTTCTGGGCAGCGCCGGCCTGCTGGACGGCTACCGTTGCGCCATTCATCCAGAGCACCGGCCTGCGCTGGCGGAGGTTTCCAAGGCTGCTCATGTCACCAGCGAGCCCTTTGTGATTGACCGGGACCGACTCACGGCGTCCAGCCCTGCGGGGGCTTTCCATATGGCGCTGGACTGGATCAAGGGGCTGCACGATAAAGCGCTGGTCGAGGGTATCGAGGACATTCTGGCTTTCGAAGAATCTCGCTACCGGCGCATCAAACCGGCGGAAAACATCTGCGTGAGTGCGCCGTTGCGTGAGGTGGTCAAGCTGATGGACGCCAACCTCGAAGAACCTTTGGAGCTGGAACAACTGGCGGTCTACGCCGGGCGTTCACGTCGCCAGCTCGAGCGCTTGTTCAAGGAGCAACTGGGCACCACGCCGCAGCGCTATTACATGGAGCTGCGCATCACCGAAGCGCGTCGACTGCTTCAGCACACGGAGTTGTCCCAGGTGGACGTGTTGGTGGCGTGCGGGTTTGTTTCGCCGAGCCATTTCAGCAAGTGCTATAGCTCGTATTTTGGCTACCGGCCGTCCAAGGAAACACGGCTCGTCAAATAAACAGCCATGCCCTCTCCCCGGCAGGAGAGGGCGGTTGTTCACCTTAAGTGTGATGAATCTCGCGGTCCTTGGTTTCCGGCAGGAAGAACGTGCCGAGTACGGCCGTCATCACCGCGATCACGATCGGATACCACAGCCCGTAATAGATATCCCCCGTGGCCGCGACCATGGCGAAGGCCACCGTGGGCAGAAAACCGCCGAACCAGCCGTTGCCGATGTGGTACGGCAGCGACATCGAGGTGTAGCGGATGCGTGCCGGGAACAGCTCCACCAGCCAGGCGGCTATCGGGCCGTAGACCATGGTCACGTAGATCACCAGGATGGTCAGCAGCAGCAACACCATCGGGTAGTTGGTCTTCGCCGGATCAGCCTTTTCAGGGTAACCGGCGTCCTTGAGGGCGGTGCCTAGGGTGGCGACGAAGGCATCGTTCCTGGCCTTGAAGTCGGCGGCCGGCAGGCTGGTGCCCTCGAAGCTCGGCACCACCTTGTCGCCGATGCGGACCTGCGCGACGGTACCCGGTTCGGCCTTCTCGTTTTTGTAGGGGATGGCTTTCTTCGCCAGTACGCTCTTGGCGAGGTCGCAGGAACTGGTGAATCTGGCCTTGCCCACCGGGTCGAACTGGAACGAGCACTGGCCGGGATCGGCGATCACCGTCACCGGGTTCTTTGCCTGCGCGGCGAACACGTCGGGGTTACCGTATTGGGTCAACGCATGGAAGATCGGGAAGTAGGTCACCGCCGCGAGGATGCAGCCGGCCATGATGATGCCTTTGCGGCCGATGCGGTCGGACAGGCTGCCGAATATGACGAAGAACGGCGTGCCGATCAGCAGCGAACCGGCGATCAACAGGTTGGCGGTTTGCGGGTCGATCTTGAGCATCTGCAACAGAAAAAATAGCGCATAGAACTGCCCGGTGTACCAGACCACCGCCTGGCCGGCCGTACCGCCGAGCAAGGCCATGATGACGATTTTCAGGTTGCCCCAGCGGGCGAAGGACTCGGTCAGTGGTGCCTTGGAGGCTTTGCCTTCCGCCTTCATTTTCTTGAACACCGGCGACTCGCTCAGTTGCAGGCGGATGTACACCGAGACGATCAGCAGCAGGATCGAGAGCAGGAATGGAATCCGCCAGCCCCAGGCCTCGAACGCTTCGGTGCCGAGCAGGGTGCGGCAGGCGAGAATCACCAGCAGCGAAAGAAACAGGCCCAGGGTCGCCGTGGTCTGGATCCACGACGTAAAGTAACCGCGCTTGCCGGGCGGCGCATGTTCAGCCACGTACGTCGCGGCGCCGCCGTACTCACCGCCCAGGGCCAGGCCTTGCAGCAGGCGCAGGCTGATCAGGATGACCGGCGCTGCCACGCCGATGGTGGCGTAGCCCGGTAGAAAGCCGACGATGGCGGTGGAAATACCCATGATGACAATGGTGATCAGGAAGGTGTGCTTGCGTCCGATCATGTCACCCAGCCGACCGAACACGATGGCGCCGAAAGGCCTTACGGCGAAGCCTGCGGCGAACGCGAGCAGTGCGAAGATGAAGGCCGTGGTCTCATTGACCCCCGCGAAGAAGTGCTTGGCGATGATGGCGGCGAGGGAGCCGTAAAGGTAGAAGTCGTACCATTCGAAAACGGTGCCCAGGGAAGAGGCAAAAATGACCTTGCGCTCCTCCTTGGTGATCCCGCGTTTGGGCGTGCTGCCCGTGGTTGTGCTGTCGATTACGGCCATGAGTGTTCTCCGTCTTGCTCTTGTTATAGGCCGGAGTACCTCACACCATTTACCGCACCCAGGCCCTGGGGCTGATGTCGTCGGATTGCAAATTGCACGAAGTCTGGATGCAGCTGACCGCCTCGGATAGGTGCCGGGTTAGTTGAAGCATAATCACCTTCGCGTAGATATCCACTCGCCATCACGCAGACTACAAATCAGTGCCCCAAAAAAACCGAAAACCTTCGTAATGCTCAAGCCAAAGCGAACCCTGTAGCAGCAGGCTTCGCCAGCTGCTACAGATCGTGGGTTCCTTAAAGGCCGGTGCTTACAGCAGCGAAATCGTGTAATTGACGATAAAGCGATTCTGGTCGACGTTGCGCCCGGCGTCCGTATTGGACTTGGCGTTACGCACGGTAAAGCCCAGGCCCTTGAGCGTGCCCGATTGCAGTACGTAGTCCAGGGTCATGTCGCGCTCCCACTCGGACTGGTCACCGGCGTTGCGGGCCTTGATTTCCGTGCCTTTGAGGTACGCCACAGAGGCTTTCAATCCTGGAATGCCCAGGGGCGCGAAGTCATAGGTGTACTGACCGAAATTAGTCTGCTCACCGGCGCGGGCAAAGTTCTGGATCATCTTGTCCGTGGGCAGGTAAACGCTGCCGCCACCCGCGCCCTTGTCCACCAGGCTGCCCTGGTTGGGCTGGACGAAGTTGCTGCCGTCGCTCACGCGTTGATGCCCCAAAGACACCGCATGACCCCCGTTCACATAGGTGATCATCGCGGACCAGGTGTTGTTGTCGATCTCACCGTTGTTGTTCTCGGTGAAACCGGACATGCCATAACCTTGCGCCCGGCCGGCGGCGGTGCTGTTGGCGCCGGTCGAGGTCGTGTTGAAGTAGCGCAGGTCGGTGGTGAGCGAGCTTTTGCTGTCAATCGGCAGGACGTGGACCAGCCCCAGGAAGTTCTGGTTGTAGAAGTCTTCCAGCTGCGCGAAGTAGTACTGGGCCTTCAAGTCTTTGGTGATGCTGTAGTCGCCACCGGCGTAGTAGAACTTGTTGCTGTCCTGAGTCGCGCCAGGCACTGACAAACCGGTACGGTCGGTGGAGGCTCGGCCGACCGCGTGTTCAATCACGCCACTGGTCAGGGTCAGGCCATCGATGTCGTTCGAGGTGACTTGGGCACCGGTGAACGACTGCGGCAATACCCGGGCATCGTTGGCAATGAGGATCGGCAACTTTGGCAGCAGGGTGCCGTAGCGAAATTCTGTTTTTGAAATGCGCATCTTCGCCGTCGGGCCGAAGCTGCTCCAGGCGTCAGCCGCACCGTCGCCGTCAGTCGGGATCATGCCGCTGCCGACATGCCGGCCTGCGCCACTGTCCAGCGTGATGCCCTGCAGCGCCTGCGCATCCAGCCCGAACCCGACCGCGCCTTGCGTAAACCCGGATTCATAGCGCAGCACCAAACCCTGGGCCGCTTCTTCGGTTTTCGAGGGGGCGGCGGTGCCGTCGCGGTAGTCGCTGTTGAAATACAAAGTGCGCATCGAGAGGGTGGCTTTACTGTCTTCCAGAAAGCCGTGTGCGGCGGTGTCTGCTGCCTGCGCGCACATGGAACTGGCGGCCAGCAAGAGGGCGGTGGGGACTGCTCGTTGGTACATACGGTGCTCCTGGTGAATTCTTATGATTGTTCTGGAGGTTCACCGCCAACCCGAAACCGGCGCGCAACAGGGCGCACCCGATGAGCGACCCTGAACATCAGGCCGTCGGGATGACGTGTTTTTTTGGTTCGACCGGAATACGGTTAAATCAGGCAGGAAAGTCCGAAGGACAGGGTCATGCGGTACTCCTCGAAAGGGTCACGTCGAATGGATTGTGAAACTCTTAAAACATTTCGAGAGGTGATTTTCAAACGAGGCGAAAGTAATTTTCGTGGAGGGATAAGGCTTGTCGTACAGAGGTATGGGGCGTCGGTGTTTTTGAAACTCGGCCGGGCGGATTTTCATCCATCTGCGCCTGCACTGTGAGCTTAATTTCCTGGTACTTGATCCAGATGGCTATCTATTGCGGTTCACTCAAAGCTTGGGAATCAGGGCGGTCGAGCATCATGTAACAGCCTGAGAGCATGATGTTGCGTAGCGTGAGGGCTGAGGATTTTAATGTTCATTTCTGGTCGTTTTCTGCCTGTCGTGATGGGCAGCAAACAAGCCGAAGCCGACTTTGATGATAGGCGGCTTTGGGATTGAAACGGTCATATAAGCTTTTTTGCGTTTGCTGACGACCTGACCTGCCGTTTGATAGACGACGCTAGCCTTTACCTCCGCCGCTACCGCTACCGCTACTGCCGCTGTTTTCGACCTTGATCTGCGGCCCGACGCCATCTCCCGTACGGAATGTCGGTAACGCAACCGAGTCCACGAATTTCACGCCGTCCCAGCTCGGCAACGGTGTGGGCATCAATTGGAACTGGCCCGGGTGCTCAGAGTCCCAGCGCAGCAGCATCGAGGTGTCCTCATGCTGTGTGTTGTGGCAGTGCTCCAGGTAGGTACCGGCAAACTCACGGATGCGTATGGCCATTTCGACATTGTCGAGGCTGTCAGGATCGGAGCCAATACGGTAGACATCCTTGCGCGCCCCTTTTTCCCATTCGGGTGGTGGTTTGCCTCCTCGAGTGAGAATGATCCCTTCCTCGAAATGCACATGCACCGGGTGACTCCAGCCATTGCCGCCGTTCTGGATCTTCCAGACTTCCAGCGTGCCTTCACCCTTGAACCCTGCCGGTGTCGGGCCAGTGGCCAGTTGTGGCGCGGCTGAAATCCGGCGCGGGTCCATGTTGAAGCCTTCGCCGCCAT
The DNA here is from genome assembly GCF_024748695.1 of Pseudomonas sp. B21-040. NCBI lineage: Bacteria > Pseudomonadati > Pseudomonadota > Gammaproteobacteria > Pseudomonadales > Pseudomonadaceae > Pseudomonas > Pseudomonas sp. B21-040. The sequence continues at coordinate 4,602,756 of NZ_CP087176.1, read as the reverse complement.
CGGTCTTGATCGTCCACGGCTTGAAGTCCGTGCCGTCGGAGCGGCCAAAGATAAAGGTTCGGTGCCGAGCCTGGGCGAGCCGGGCGATATCGGCAGGGTCATCACGGTGCAAGGGCAGCGGGATCATGAACCTGCCCTCGGGTTTGCCAGGCTTGGCGGGCTCGAAGTCGACGGGGTTCATGCTGACATCCTGGCCAGTGTAAGGCCTCACGTTCAGTTGCATGAACACGCCCACGCCCGGGTCGCCGTTGATCCACTGTGGCCCGTGGCTGGTTTGCCTGACGACGGGAAGGTACTTCTCGGAGAGTACATCTGCCAATGGAATGTCACGTTTGGGAAGCTTGCCGTTTTCATGCTCCTCGATGTTGACGAAGAAAATTTTGTCGCCCGGCTTGATGCCGTTTTTCGCGAAGTCGACGACGATGTCATAGCGCTCAGCAATACCCAGTATCGGCAGAATGGCATTGTGGTCCTGTTTGTCTCCGTCACCATCGAGGTCCAGGCTGCCATCGAACGGCACCGCGTGCTCCATGATATTGCCGTCGTTGGCAATCATGTGGAACGGCACCCGGTTATAGGAAACCCCGGAGTTTCTCGGGCCAGGGAACTCGCCACCATTACCATTGACCTGACGCACCACCGCCAGCGTGAAGAAGCGAGAAACCGATCCGTTGAGAATCCTGAAACGGTAGCGGCGGGCACGTACGTCCAGGAAGGGCTTGTACTCCCAGTTGGTCAGCACCTGGTCACCGAGAAAGCCGTCGGTGTTGAAGGGGTTGAACCACAACTGGCCGGCCTTGTCCCAGGCCTTGTCGGCGATCGTCAAGTTGATGTCATAGTCGCGGTTACCCCAGCCCAGCGCCGAACCACTGGGCAAGCGCAGGTTGACCCCGTCGTCGACCGACTCGTTGCCACGGTCCACGGCGCTGTAGTAGTTCATCATCGTCGCATTGCCCTTGTAGACATTTTGCGCGGTGAAATCGAGCATGTGGTCGTGGAACCAGTGGGTGCTCATGGTTTCGCGCCAGTCGCCGCGGATCTTGATGGCGCCGTTGTTGCAGGTTTTGAAGCCGGGGTTGGCGTTGTTGACGAAAAGCTTTTCACCGGGCTCGCAGGGGAATGCCGCACGCGGATCCTCAGCGCTGGTATTGATGGTGTCGTAACCGGCCAACTGGATCGGCCAGCGATAGTCGTAGTACTGGCCCGGGAAGAAGAACGCGTTGGTAAAGCCGTCGCTTTCCGCGGGGGAGTGACCGTTATGTTCATGGGTGGTGAGGGTGTGCAGGCCAAAGCCCCGGTTGGCCGACGGGTCAATGGGCAAGGCATCGTAATGACGCATCAGCATCGCCTGGCCATAGCGTACTTGAAGCAGTTTCGGCGGAAAGGTGCCGTCGAACGTCCACAGTGCATTGTGGTCCTGGACAGGGAGGTTGGGGTGAAACTGCACTTGAATGCCCTTGGTTGTGCCCTCGTTGGCCGGGTTGCCGTTGGTGTTGTGATAGAGCCCGCCTGGCGCAAATTCCCCCACGGCGTAGTTATGCCGTTGCATACGATCACGCAAGCCGCTGTTGACGTGCGCGCCGGCTTGCACAGTCTTGAAGGCGTCGCGCGGGAAAAACTCATTGAAACGCTGGTGCGACCAGCCTTTTCCCGGTGGCCGGCCCTCTGCGGGCGAATCGACCCGGCGATTGAGGAAATCCTCGATCTGTGCCCTCCAGGGGTTGCGGTCCAGTACGTTGGAGAACTCTGTCGGGAAGGGCGTCAATGCCGGCTGCCTGAGAAAGGCATCCAGTGCAGCCGGTGACGGGCCACTGCGCGCCACCTTCAATGGATCTTGCGCCGGTGCGGGGCCCACCGTCGGGACCGGAAACGGCACGGGTGATGGCGGGTCGGCCGCATCCAGTTTGTTCGAACCGAATTCCTCGAACAGTTCTAGCTTCTGTGAGAACGGTTGAGCCCCGAATACCGGGCTGGCATTACCGTTGGTGGGGATATTGAAGCTGGGTTGCAGATCGGGTGGCAGCACATTGTCGACCAAGGGCGTCTTGCGGTTACCGACCACGCCATTGGGCAAGTCGAAGGCGCCGACGTTTGCAGGCGGCTGCTTGAGCAAGTCCCTCAATGCGGCATTGGGGTCGGCAGGCTGATTGGTGAACGCCGATGGGTCGGTAGGAGGCGGTGGATCGGTATTGTCGAGGGGGGCTGCCTGGGTCTGGGACAAGCCCAGCCCAAACATGAACACGGCAGCAGAGATACTCAGCGCCAGCCTGGTTTTGGACAATGGACTAGGAGTCAACCTTCCGGTATCTAGTTTCATTGCAAACACCTCTGACGGGTTCTGCGGAGCGCGTGGCAATACTCGAGCAATGAGCCACGGCTACTAGCCCAGCTGGCGAAATGTTTGATTTCGAGCCGGGATGGGAACGATGCAAGCTTTCTGCCAAAAGTGACAGGAGGTGACTAATGACTCTACGCCGCGCTCCTCTTGGCTACAGGCTTTGAACAGACGTATGAGAAACCCCGGTGAAGGGGGAATAGTCCCCAATACCGGGTGCGATTGTGCGGAGTATTTGGGTCAAGAAAAGTGGCCGCTTTCTGAATGTATCGATGTCCCCTTGTGGCCGATTCTGTTGAAAAAGTAGCTCCCATGTCTGGGCTGCGGCAAAATTGCTGCATTGGCCGGCGGGGGATCACACAGCATGATGGGACAGTTATCGAGTGGGCAGGAGCGACTGTTTTACTCGTTCAACCTTGAAGATCACATCCCAGCCAATCACCTTCTGCGCAGCATTGATCGGTGTCTCGATCTGAGTGATTTGCGCCATCACCTCGCCGACTTCTACAGCCCGATTGGGCGCCCGTCGATTGATCCTGAATTGATGATCCGCATGCTGATCGTGGGTTATTGCTACGGCATTCGCTCAGAGCGCCGGTTGTGCGAAGAGGCCCATTTGAACCTGGCGTATCGCTGGTTCTGCCGGTTGAGCCTTGAAGATGAAGTCCCCAATCACTCGACCTTTTCCAAAAATCGACACGGCCGTTTTCGGGACAGCGATCTGTTTCGCTGGCTGTTCAACGAGGTGCTGCGTCGTTGCATGGACGCTGGGTTGGTCAAGGGCGAAGGCTTTGCCGTGGACGCCAGCATCATCAAGGCGGATGCCAGCCGGCAACGCGGCGTACCGGGCGATGAGCCGATCAACTGGAGCGATCCGGCCTTTAGCACCCGCGCTGTACGTGAGTATCTTGAGGCGCTCGATGAAGAGGCTTTGGCCGAAACGCTGCCGAAGCGCCTATCGCTGACTGATCCTCAAGCCCGCTGGACCGCAGCTCCAGGCGGCCCAGCGTTCTACGCTTACTCTACGAATTATCTGATCGATACCGAGCACGGCGTCATCATGGATGTGGAACCCACACCGGCTCATCGCACGGCTGAGGTCGAGAGTACAAAGACCATGATCGACCGGGTCGAAGCGCAGTTCGACATCAAGCCGGATCGCCTCATCGGCGATACCGCTTACGGTACAGCGCCGATGTTGGCCTGGATGGTGGAGGAAAAAGACATCGAGCCGCATGTGCCGGTATGGGACAAAACCGAGCGCAAGAACGACAGTTTTTCGAGTAACGATTTCCACTGGAATGAAGAGGCCGAGGAATACCGCTGCCCAGCTGGCAACGTATTACGCAGTGAATGGCGAGCCTTCAAGAACGAGCGTTCGCACGTCACCAAAGCCAACACCATCATCTTCCGCTCCAGACAGACCGACTGCGCGACGTGTCCGATGAAAGCCAAGTGCTGCCCGAACACGTCGTTTCGCAAGATCGCTCGCAGCGTTCATGAAGCCGCTCGTGATGTCGCTCGACGCATCGCAGCGACGCCGGAGTACGTGCGCTCTCGCCATGAACGTAAGAAGGTCGAAATGTTGTTTGCCCACCTCAAGCGCATCCTGAAATTGGATCGCTTGCGACTACGTGGCATGAGTGGCGCGACCGATGAGTTCACGCTGGCAGCCACAGTGCAGAACCTACGTCGGCTGGCCAAACTGACATCTCAAGGGCCACCAGTCACGGGATAGGTGCGCCTGCACTAAGCCAAAAACCTCAAATTAACCCAATAACGACGCAGCAAAGGTCAACGAAGGGCCGAGAAACCACACAAAGTGGTGAGTAGGCTATCCGGTGGTAGCTGTGCTTGATTTTACTCAGGCTGAAAATCCGACTTTTTCAACAGAATCGGCCGATGGCGGTCTGTCACGAATGGCAGCTAATGGCTGTGACAGCCTCGGGCAAAGAGCTGCAAACAAACAGTCAGGACCGTCGCCATAAGTGTTGAATCGACCGGTTGAATCCACCCCCCATTGCTGCCACTGACCGGCGGTAAAACATGGTTCCGTCAAACCAACCCCACGGCGATATGAGCACTCTGATGTGCTCATATCGCCTGGCGGTGTCTCTCGTTACTGTTTCTGCAAATCGCCAGGTTTCCAGGCTTTATCGAAGAACGCCTTGGTCGGGCCGTACAAACGCAGGATGACGAAGAAGCCCTTGTCAGGCAGAGTCCGAATCCAGTTTTTTCCAGCCCCCGGTGACTCGGGGCCGAAGTGGACGTCGATCGAGCCGTCGGCGTTGGCCACTGGTTTGTCCATGGTGTTCAGCGATGGGAAGGGTTGCCCGTTATCCAGACCGGAGGCGGTCACCGAGTCATAGGCCGTGACCGACCAGAACAACGCCGCCGGAATGCCTTTTGGCAAGTTCAGCGTGTAAACGTTACTGCCCGACAGGAATTCCCCTTTGGCATCGACGAACGTCGCCGGGTACTTGGCCCCGACGTTCTCCATGTTCACCGCCATGCCTGGGCTCGCCGAATAGGCGTTGGTGAAGAATCCTGTGCGCGGGTCGATGTAGTTGAAAGTGTCGGCAGTAAAAGTGGCGTTGCCGGGGAATACATTCAGCCACTTGCGATCCGGATACCAGGTGCCACCGGTGACAATGGTCTGCGGGGTATAGGAAATGGCGTGGCCGATCTTGCTGGCGGTTTTCGCGGCCTTGTCGAGCAGCTCCCGCGTTGCCGAGTCAGGCTGGAACGGTTTGCCCTTGACGATGCCCAGGGCGGCGAGCATGCCGCGCATTTCCATGTCTTGCGGGTCGACATATTCATGGTCGATAAAGCGCGAGAGCATGTCGAATGCGCTGCCATCGGTAGGGTAGAGCATGTTGACCGGAGTTTTCGAAGCGTTCGGGAACGCCATTGCCTTGGCCGTGGCTTCTTTACCCAGCGGATAGATGCGCGTCTGTTCCATGACCTTCACTGGCCCCTCAAGTTGCTTCGGATCCTTGAAGAACCCGCGCCAGAACACAAACACCCCGTAAGTGCGCGAGCGGTAAGTCAGGTAACCGGGCGGCACTTCACCTTTGTAGTCCGGTGGCAATACCAGGTACTTGGCGCCCTTGCCCTTGTCCGGCCCGGGCAAGCCGACATCGCCGCACCACTGACGACCTTCAATCTGGCCCTCGGAGCAGATCGGGCGCTGGAAGAAATCGTCGAGAATGCCCTGCAAGCCCGGCGGAACCTCGATCACCATCGGACCTTCCTGCTTCAGGTCGAGATAGCCCATGGCATAGATCACGTCGGAGTTCGGCGTGGTCACGAGTGTCCTGGCATTGAGTCGGTCTTTCCAGATCGGCAACACGTTGTAGCCCGCGCCGAAGGTTTTCTCCGAGCCTTCTTTCATGGCGTACATGTTCAGCGCGGGCAAGGCCCAGATGTAAGACTGCACGGCGCGCTGGAACAACAGCTCGTTTTTCAGTTGCGCCACACCGTCGAGTGTTGGATAGCCGCCGGCAAACGGCAGATCGGCCAGTTGCTCGTAGTGCGTGGCGGCCTGGGCGCTGATGCTGATTGCAATGCCCAGGGTCAAGGCAGTCAGGGTTTTACCTGAGGTACTCATGATTGACGTCCTGTTCTGATTAATCGGCTTTGACTACGGCTGGCGGAACCCACTGGCCATTCAGTGCGGCGGGCTCTGGCCAATAGGCACGGATATACAACGAGTAGTCCGCGTCTTTGGGCGAAGGCAGCCAGTTGCTTTCCTTGTCCTTGCCCGGCGATTCGCTCTGCACATAAATCGTCAGCGAGCCGTCGGCGTTGGCTTGCAGGGATTTGTTCTTGGTGCCGATGGAATAACGCTTCAGGTCATTGGGCGCGAAAAAGTGTTGTTCGTTGTACAGCGTCAGCGACCAGAAGCCTTTGACCGGGGGCAGCTTGTCTTTGGCGAAGGTCACGCTGTACCCGTTCTGACCATTGAGACGCGCGCCAGCCTGATCCAGATCCTGATAGAAGTATTTGGTCTCTTTCTGCTGGTTAACGAAAATGTTCGAGCGTGCCACGGCCGTGCGGGTGAAATAGTCGGTACCGAACGCCGCGCCGTTACTGACGGTACTCCAGTGATCCGGCAATTGCAGGCCGTAGTTGCGGAACTGCAACAGCGGATCGATCACTTCGCTGTCGGCTTTTTTCGCCTCGTCGATCATCGCTGCCTTGAGCTGCGGATCTGCCTTGGCGATAGCACTCAGGGCGGCCATTTGCGCATAACGGGCTTCTTCACCCGGCAATGGCTTGGCATCTTTGAGAAGGGCAGGCAGTTCGTCGAAGAACTTCTCTGGCATCACCCACTTGGTTTCGGCGTTGCCTTGCGCTTGGGCGGGAAATTTCGGCAGCTTGGCCCAGTCACGTTTTTTGACCTTGCCGTCGTACTTGGACAACGGGTACATGTCGATCCCGGCCAGCGCCGGTTGCACTGTCTGGCGGTCGGCGGCGGTGTCGTCCTGGACCACGCGGGGAATCACGAAACCGGTGTTGGTGCGCGCACGAAACACTTTGGTAATGCCGGCCGGGACCTTGCCATTCCAGTCCGGCCCGACCAGCAAGTAGAAGCCAGGTTGAGTGCCGTACATTTTGCCCAGCTCGGCGAAGCTGTCCGAGCGCAGATCAACCACCTGATACACCCAAAACCGACTGCCGAAATCCGGCACTTGCAGCACCACGGGCTCAAGGTCCAGGGCAATGCTGCCGGCGCCGTACACGACGTCTTGATTGGGACACGCCACCAGCCGCTCGGCGGGGTCGATGTAGTCGCTCAACAGCGACAGCTGATTGATCGGTGCCACTGGCACAATGCCGCCCATCAAACCCGGCTGGGGAAGGTCTTTGAAGGCCTGGCGACGGTTGAAGATATTGGCCATCGGCCAACCCCAGAAGTACGCCTCACGCGCCATCATGCGCACGTACGGCTCAGTCACCTTGGTGCCGGCTACAGGCCCGGCGATGGTGGCCTCGGCGGCGTAGCCCTGAGTGGCCAACAAAGCTGCAGTGGAGAGTGTCGTGATGAACGTCAGTGCAAAGAGGGCGTGGCGATAGGGGGGGGCGATTCATAAAGCATCCTTACTTGATGGCGATCACCTGATGGCGGTGAGTCGCTGACAAGATAGCTCATCTTTACCGAGTCATGATTTGGGTCTGTTTACATGCCTGCTATTGGCTGGATTCAACCGGCACCTCAATAGCTGAATGCTCGCTATGTCGCGATTTGTCATAGCGCTGGCGCGATTTTAAAAGTCCATTGCGGACGTAGCGAGCGACAGTGGCCTGCGAATGCCGTTACTCCGGCGTCATCATCAACGCGAGCGTTATCTTGATGAACTCTTCATTCTTGTCGATGGCTTCAAGAGCGTAGCGCACGTTGTCGGCGACATCAGCCGCACCCTGTAGCTCGACCCAGTTTGAAAGCTCCATGATGGCGGCTTCGAGTGCAAGTTGGTTTTCGTTGATCTTGAACAGCAGGGAAGGGAGCAGGTCTGAGTTTGGCATCGCGATTTTTCCATGAAGACATCAGCTTGGCAGGAGAGATATTGGAAGGAACGAGGTGTCCCCGCCGGGTGAATTCTGTCACTCAAGAAGTGCCTTCAGGGCGCGTCCTGTGTTTCTTTACTACGTTAGTTCAAGTCGCTCTAACGCATAGTCCTTGCCTGCCAAGGTAAGTTCAAAAATGGTGGCGCCGAACGTACCCCGTGTCACTTTTTGCTTAACAAGACGTTTGACCTGGAGTTGCTTAAGCCCTTCTTCAACTTCCAACTTGCTGAGTGACACAAGTTTGCAAACCGAGTCTAAGTTTGCAATTTTTCTGAAGTTTGCATGATAGGCCAACGCTTCCATCAACAGTGTTTGGTTCTCTGTCAGCTGTGGAAACTGAGGGTTGTTCGCTTTGTAAATTTTTCGCTCTATCTCATGTAGCTCGCCACAAGCTCCGTCAGTGGTGCGGTAGTAGTAAATTGCTACAGCCAGAGTGCTGATCAGCGCCGCGATAAACATCAGCAGCGACCAGTTCGGCATGGGCGTTTCTAACAGAAGCCAGTTCCACGCACGTAGCAGCCAGCCCTTGATAACGGCCAGCAACGTCAGCTCGAAGTAAGTGTCGAGCAGCTTTGTGGCAGCCCAAGCGACAAGGACGCCTCCAGCCGAGCCGGCCATAACCTTGAAAGTGAGCAGGGAATGCTTGCCTTCTGCTGCCATGCTGCTCGTCTCTAGTGAAGGAAAAAGATGCTATCAGCATAGCAGTGGAAAAGTGGCACTCCGGCATTGGCCTTTGCATTTGCATTTGCATTTGCATTGGGAAATTATCCTGGGCGCGAATTTCGACCAGGTACTTTTGCGGTTCCAGGCATCGCCTAAGGATCCGGCTCGTGAATTCGGGAAACCTTGTCTAATCTCTTCACTGCCTTCTCGTCAAGGAGGCCGACGCGACTAACTGGCGACTTACTGCACTGCGGATGACGCAATCAGCCGCCCTGTCCCAGAGGTGAGCAGCGTGACACGATACCTACCTATCCTGGTGCTCACGGTCGGATTGACGCAGGTGTCACCGGTACTCGCCGAGACGTTCACTTGGGCGGGGGCTAGTTGTTATACGTGCCCGGAGTCCTGGACGCCGCAAGGGGTCCCTGAAAATCAGGGTGACATCGCATCATTCACCAACGTCGGCAATGACAGTATTTCCGTGGACCTCCCAGTCAACCCCTCATCCTGGGAATTCGTAGACAGCGGCAACAAAGGCCACGATTACGCGATATCCGGGCTTCCGGTTGCTTTCGACGGCCCCGGCCTGATCGTCAATTCCCCCGAGCTGATCACTATCAATAACAACCTCGGCGGGATCGGGGGTGTCATTCAGAACGGCGCCGGCGGGACGCTGGTGCTGACCGGGGACAACACGTACACGGGTGGCACCACCATCAACGCCGGCACTCTCTCAATCAACACCGACAGTAATCTTGGGGCCCCTGGTGGGACGTTGACCATTGGTAACGGCACACTGAGAACCAAGCAGACTTTCGCGACAAATCGCCCAGTAACCCTGACCGGAAACGCCACACTCATACAAGCTGTCGATACCGGTTTTACCTTGAATGGTGTGATCAGTGGCTCCGGCTCTTTGGCCCTGGACGGTGACGGCGGTTCCGGCGGGCTTGTCACGCTCAATGCCAGTAATACCTACACAGGGGCGACAAACCTGAACGCCGGATTCCTGTTCATCAATGGCTCAATCGCAACCTCCAGTCAGTTGATAACCAACCAGGGAACCTTCCTCGGCGGCACCGGCACACTGCCGCAAACCACCGTCGGCGGTTTTGTTTCACCGGGCCCCGCCCGCGACACAACCGGCACCCTCAATATTGCCGGGAGCCTGACCACCGCCCCCACGGCCAATTACATCGTGGACTTCAACCCCTCCGGCGCGCATGACCTGATCCACGCCACTGGAGTCGCTACGCTGAACAATGCCGACGCCACCACCTTACTCAACGGTTTTATCCCGGTGGTGAACCAGCGGTACGCGATCCTCACCGCTGACGGTGGCGTCAACGGCACGTTCAATTACCCGACCCGACAGCTGCCGCTGTCGACCGTCAGCCTCACCTACGACCAGAACAATGCCTACTTCCTCGTCGCCCGCAATCAGGTACCTATTGGCGGCACACCCGAACACCCGATCGTCATCCCGCCACCAGGGGGAACACCAGACCCCCCGATAGCGATCACCCCACCTCAAGAATCAACAGGGGGCGCCGTGGATGAGTTACCGCCGGACAACCCGATCCTCGGCGGGATCATCCTGTTGCCCACCGTGGGTGAAATCCGGGTTGCTCTCGATCAATTGTCGGGTCAGATCAACCCATCGCTCATGACCGTGATGCTGGAGGACAGCCACTTCGTGCGGGACGCGGTCTTTGACCGTCTCGACACGCCATTGGGGGCGCCGGTCACCCCCCACCATGCTGCGGACAATACGGTGCAACTGACTTCGAACCTGACCGCATGGATACAAGGTGTCGGCGCACACCGCGAACAAGGTGACCTATCGGTTGATACCGGCGGGACGTTTCTGGGGATCGACTCGCGCATCACCGACACCACCACACTGGGCGTTTTGTTCGGCTACACACGGTCCAATGTGGACGCGCGCTACAGTTCGGCCGATGGCGATAATTACACCGTTGGCGCGTACGTCGGTACGCTGCTCGGGCCGTGGTCGCTCAAGGCGGGCACCAGCTACACGTTCAACGAAATCGATACGCGCCGGACCGTGAACTTCGGCGATTTCAGTGACTCCCCTCACGCCGACTACTCGGCCAATACCGGCCAGGTCTTCAGCGATGTCGGATACAGGTTCAATGTGGGGCCGATGATACTCGAGCCCTATGCCGACCTCGCGTGGGTGAAGGTGAACGCCGATGGGTTCACCGAACACGGTGGGCCTGCTGCACTCTCCGTGGACAGCAGCGACAACGATGTGACGTACAGCACATTGGGAATACGGCCCAGCTACGCCTTCCTCGCCAATAACGTGCCCATGAGGGTGAAAGGCGGGTTGGGCTGGCGCCATACATTTGGCGATCTCGAACCTGTCGACACACAATCGTTCACCCGCTCAGCAAACACATTCTCGATACCCGGCGTACCGTTGGCCGAGGACGTGACCATCGTGAATCTGGGGATGGAAGCGGCGCTGACCCCGAGTACCAACCTGAGTCTGATCTACAACGGCCAATTAGCCAGCGACGCTCATGAGAACGGCCTTGTGGGGTTGTTACGGGTAACGTTCTAATACCCTTCCATCTATGCAGGTTTGCCGGCAAACGGAGCGTACGATCGATAGCGGCTGATAAGCACTCGTCGTTTGGCATTCTCACGTAGCGTTCATTGCGAGCCTCAATGAACGTTACAGGGATATCTTCGACGGGCCGCTATTGGCCGATTCTGTTGAAAAAGTCGGCCATCGTTTGCGCATCAGAAAAGTACGCGTCCGAGATTGAAATCTTTACTTTTGGCAAAGGCTTCCGGACTCGGATTTCACGTAGCAGCGTGCAAAACAGGCGTTTTCACCAGTCAATGATCAGGCAGTTTGGGCAGACCGACTTTTTCAACAGAATCGACCCAAAGGAGACAGTGGAACTATCGTCTGTAGACACGGTTTCATCTCCAATGCACGCAATAATGTTAGCGCGCAGGCTCTGCGAATGTGGCGTCCATTTCGTGTCGGTCGTAGTCCAGCAGGTATGTATGATGCTGACGATACAGCTGTGAAAGCAGATCTTTGTTCGGGCCAACCACATCCATACCTCTGTCGTCATAGGGAAAAACCATGACCTGCTTCTTCAAATTGAAGAGGTAGAAAACACAGTTGGGTCTAGGCTTGATTTCGGCGAAATCGGTAGCCAAAGCACACCAAAGAAATGCTTGAAGCAAGGTCACAGGTGCTTCAAATGCGATGTTGATCCAATACTCCGGCTCAATTTCGCTACACCATTCCTCCGGATCTATCTCCTCACTCCAGACCATACATTCCGCGGGTATGAAGATGCCGGCAGATCGAAGAGCGTGTATTACGGGCCGATGAGCAAATCGGTTCCTGCAAGAATGAATGCGCAGACAAGCAACAAACGTCGCGTCGGCAAGGAAAACGTCGCTGCAGATCTTTGTTGATTTTCGTAGTGCAGTCAGAAATTGCTCAATCACTCCACCAGTTTCAGAGAGCTCAAAGCGCAGGCCTCCTGGATAGGAATAGAAAAGAGGTCTGGCAAACGCTTCACCCCCAAAGATCCTCTCAATTTCAAGTTGTAGATTCACTTGATCCCTTCATGGCAAATAGCCCGACTCCATAGATTGGATGGTGCAGACGGATACTACTGTATACGTAGGATCTGAGCTAAGCCGCGAGCGTCTGCTTCTGGCCGATTCTGTTGAAAAAGTAGCTCCCATGTCTGGGCTGCGGCAAAATTGCTGCATTGGCCGGCGGGGGATCACACAGCATGATGGGACAGTTATCGAGTGGGCAGGAGCGACTGTTTTACTCGTTCAACCTTGAAGATCACATCCCAGCCAATCACCTTCTGCGCAGCATTGATCGGTGTCTCGATCTGAGTGATTTGCGCTATCACCTCGCCGACTTCTACAGCCCGATTGGGCGCCCGTCGATTGATCCTGAATTGATGATCCGCATGCTGATCGTGGGTTATTGCTACGGCATTCGCTCAGAGCGCCGGTTGTGCGAAGAGGCCCATTTGAACCTGGCGTATCGCTGGTTCTGCCGGTTGAGCCTTGAAGATGAAGTCCCCAATCACTCGACCTTTTCCAAAAATCGACACGGCCGTTTTCGGGACAGCGATCTGTTTCGCTGGCTGTTCAACGAGGTGCTGCGTCGTTGCATGGACGCTGGGTTGGTCAAGGGCGAAGGCTTTGCCGTGGACGCCAGCATCATCAAGGCGGATGCCAGCCGGCAACGCGGCGTACCGGGCGATGAGCCGATCAACTGGAGCGATCCGGCCTTTAGCACCCGCGCTGTACGTGAGTATCTTGAGGCGCTCGATGAAGAGGCTTTGGCCGAAACGCTGCCGAAGCGCCTATCGCTGACTGATCCTCAAGCCCGCTGGACCGCAGCTCCAGGCGGCCCAGCGTTCTACGCTTACTCTACGAATTATCTGATCGATACCGAGCACGGCGTCATCATGGATGTGGAACCCACACCGGCTCATCGCACGGCTGAGGTCGAGAGTACAAAGACCATGATCGACCGGGTCGAAGCGCAGTTCGACATCAAGCCGGATCGCCTCATCGGCGATACCGCTTACGGTACAGCGCCGATGTTGGCCTGGATGGTGGAGGAAAAAGACATCGAGCCGCATGTGCCGGTATGGGACAAAACCGAGCGCAAGAACGACAGTTTTTCGAGTAACGATTTCCACTGGAATGAAGAGGCCGAGGAATACCGCTGCCCAGCTGGCAACGTATTACGCAGTGAATGGCGAGCCTTCAAGAACGAGCGTTCGCACGTCACCAAAGCCAACACCATCATCTTCCGCTCCAGACAGACCGACTGCGCGACGTGTCCGATGAAAGCCAAGTGCTGCCCGAACACGTCGTTTCGCAAGATCGCTCGCAGCGTTCATGAAGCCGCTCGTGATGTCGCTCGACGCATCGCAGCGACGCCGGAGTACGTGCGCTCTCGCCATGAACGTAAGAAGGTCGAAATGTTGTTTGCCCACCTCAAGCGCATCCTGAAATTGGATCGCTTGCGACTACGTGGCATGAGTGGCGCGACCGATGAGTTCACGCTGGCAGCCACAGTGCAGAACCTACGTCGGCTGGCCAAACTGACATCTCAAGGGCCACCAGTCACGGGATAGGTGCGCCTGCACTAAGCCAAAAACCTCAAATTAACCCAATAACGACGCAGCAAAGGTCAACGAAGGGCCGAGAAACCACACAAAGTGGTGAGTAGGCTATCCGGTGGTAGCTGTGCTTGATTTTACTCAGGCTGAAAATCCGACTTTTTCAACAGAATCGGCCGTTTTTTGCCCGTCGCGAAGGACAGAAAACGACTCAGAGTTGTCTGTCAGGCTGAATCCTCTCCTATGCATTCGCGACTAGAGTTTCACTGCCGACTATTCTAAAACCAGATTCTAAAATCAGGTCCTGTTTCAACGGTACAACGTCAGGACACGAGCGCTATTTCAGCCTCTGGGAAACCGGTATGACAAGTCCGCAAGATAAAACCGAACCTGAGGAGGATTTAGCTCAGATGGTTATAGGGCTAGGGCCCTGCACCTATCTATTGCTGCTCTTACTAGGGTTGATCCTTGTGTTTCCCTTTCTTGAGGAGGGCACGTTTGCTCGCACGTTGCTCGGCATTCTGTTTTCCATCGTGCTGCTCGTGGGTGCTTTCGCCACCAGGCAGACTCGGCAAGGGTTCATCCTCAAACTGGGCCTGGCATTGCTTGGGGTTGGCCTTCAATGGGCCGCTTTGTGGGCTGAGAGCATCGCCATTCTTAACCTCGCCGGAATATCTTATGCGGCGTCTCTTGCCGTCTCGTTTAGCGCAGTGCTTAGCTATATTCTCAAGCGCGGGCCAATTACAGCCGACAAACTGCATGGCGCGCTTGCGGGGTACATCATGCTGGCCTTCGTTTGGTCCTTCGTTTATGCCCTGGTCGAGATATCCAACGCTGGCTCATTCGGCCCTGGTCACCTCGATTTCGTACAGCCCGGCACTTTCTTCAAGCTGATTTATTTTAGCCTCACGACGCTCACAACCACCGGTTACGGTGATGTTATCCCGTTGACTAACCACGCCCGCTCACTTGTGATGGTCGAAGAGTTTTCAGGCGTCTTTTACGTTGGTGTTGTGATTGCGCGGCTTGCCGGTCTTTATCCATCGAATCAGATGAAGTGACTCTCGATTTGCCTGAGCCACCTCCGACCGAATGCAAATGGCCGGTTTCAGTCCATCACCACCGGCTGCAAACAAACCCTGGTGGGTAAAAAAGAACGTTTTTACAGCTCCCGTGAGGGGCCGATATCAGCCTTGAGAGCCGCTCTCAGAGGAAATGATGACGTCTTGACCGGACTCAGCCGCAAGCTTCAATCGGTCCGCTTTACTGATGTATTTAGAGGTGTTTCGTGGTGCCAGTTTGGCGCTGGCCTTTTTGGCGTGGGCCTTCAATAACTGCTTTATTTTTTTCTGGCGGTTCATCTTTTTCAACTCGGCTCGTAAATGTTTGAATGATATCAGCTTAAGGTATTGGGCCAGACTCCCGTGGCGCGCACCGAGTGCATAACGTTACACACCTTGCGATATGGACTGGACGCGTCGGCAACTCAAGCGCACGAGGTAAAACAACGCAACGGATCTGCTTCATCACTCCTCTTCTCGAAGTGCATTAATCCGCCCTGATTTTTCTGCGGCGATAAGCGCGGCATGATCTTTCGCATTCTGATTGGCATAGGCGATGGCAAATTTGCCGATGACCTGGTCGAAGGAGTCCGACTTGCCCAAGTAACCACTGATCAGTGCCGCATCCCCGGATTTGGCGTGGGCACGCGCCAGGGTATGACCGCACCACTCGGCATACATTTTCATCCGTGCGGCGGACATGCCTTCAATGGGCGCTGACATTTTCATGTCTCGTAACTGGCGTACAAAAAAATGCCGATCGTTTTTACCGCGTGTCCAGCCCAGAAAAATGTCGCTGGAAGACTGCATCAACCGTTGCCCCGTGACCACGCGTTGCCCTTGGTTCTCGTACTCGCTCTTGCCGGCATAGGGCGCCAGTACCGAGGGGCAGGCTTCCTTGAATTGCAGGAGCAACGGGTGGTTTTCCGCGGAAAAGAACAGGCCGACGAAACAATAGGTGCCGACGCTGCCGATCCCGACCGCTTTGACTGCAATGTCCTCGAGGCGGTAACGATCGAAAAGCACGCGTCGTTCATGGGGCAGTGACAAGCGATAATCCAGCAGTGCCAAACGGACGCGCTGGTTGAAGCCTTTTTCATACACATGGAACAGTAAGGGCGGTTGATCGATCAGCCGTCGACGCCCACCCACTTCGCTGCTGATTTTTGGAAAAAGGTAATCGCCAAGACGCGTCTTGGCCTTGGCGACCACCTGCTCACGAGTTTTCTTTATTTCAGCATTGGGCGCCATATCGATGATCGCTTGGGCATCCAGGCAGTCATACCAGACCTCCAGCGGGCCCATTTTCGAAAATTTGCGCAGGCCTTCGCGGTAGGCACAAACGCATTTGGCGGCAATGGCCCGAGCGTCTTTATCGCTGAGTCGGTTATCGCGTGCGGCCACGGCAAAACTGATCGCCAGGCGTTTCACATCCCACTCCCAGGGGCCGGGGAGTGTTTCGTCGAAATCGTTGATGTCAAAAATCAGATTGCGCTCGGGTGTCGCGAACAACCCGAAGTTCATCAGGTGGCAATCCCCGCAGGCCTGCACCTCAATGCCAGTGGTCGGGATCGTGGCCAGGTCATGGGCCATCAAACCTGCAGAACCGCGCAAAAAGGTGAAGGGACTGCGCAACATGCGCCCGTAGCGCAGTGGCACCAGGTTGGGCAGTCGATAGCGGTTGGACTCTTCGAGAAGCTCTATGGGGTCGCGGTGTTTGCTCGGTGGTTTCCAGACGGAGTGAACCGCATGTGGCAGACGCTCGCGTAATTGCTCACCCGCGTACAGACGCTCCTTGCGCGAGAGAAAGATTGACTCGTCACCGGTGTTTTCCGATGGCCTTGCCAGGCTGCTGGCAGGCCTGCTTTTGCGGGGGGGCATGTCCACTCCTTTGCTCAACGAAGTCAAACTTGCGCGGGCACAGGATCTGGTAATGCGACTGTTCCATCAGCCCACAGAGCGCGCGTGCACCGGTGTCCAGGAAAGCGCTAAAAGGCTATTTGTTTGAAGCGTAGCAGCTGGTAAAACCGGCGCCTGTAGAAATGAGGTGGTTGTTACAGCGGGTACTTCTGACAGTTATTCCAGCTCTCACCGACCAGCGGAAACCCGCTTCCTTGTAGGGCCGCCTACGTCGTCTATCGTTAAATTCCACCCTGTGAGGAGTGTTTCGGTTTGCACGCTACAACAGCTCCCGTCCGCCCTGTGCGATGAGTGATTGGGGCACAACGGGATCGATGACTCTGGAAGGAGGAACATCATGATTCGCAAACGTTATTTGCCTGTGTTGGTCACGCTGGCCATTGCTGCGGGCAGTTGCTGGGCGCCGACGCTGGCCTACGCGACCGACCAGGCTGACCAGCGCCGGGATTCGCGCGACACCAAGCAGGAAGGGCGCGACACTGCCCGGGAAACCAAGCAAGCCTGCAAGTCTGGCGATGAAAAGAGTCGTCCTGATTGCCGCCAGGACAAGCGCGACACCAAGCAGGACACGCGCGACACTGCGCGTGACATCAAATATTAATAATCTGGATCATGCCCCCGAGCATCGCTGGGGGGCTGAGAAGGTTGATCCTGCCGGCCATTGAATGCCGACCAGGTCTGTAGCTACCGCGATCACTGGGCGCTGGCGTTGACTTCGTGCTCGTCTGCAAAGGCCATGAGCACCTCCAGATCGAGCACATCCAGCTTGATTCGGGAGATAAACGCCGAGAAGGCCAGGTTGGCGGCGAGCAGGCGCAGGTCGCTGGCCCAGGCCGGAAGATGGGTGGGGCCCTGAAGCCAGCCGGATTCGAACAGTGGCGCCAGACGCACGGTGTCACCCAGAGTGAGGCGCCCCGCAAACAAGTGGCTCACCAGTTCCGGACGGTTGTCGCGGATGGCAATGCGCAACAGCGTGTGGACCCCGATCAATCCGGTCAAGTAAGCGGCATCCTTGGTAAACGCCGAGCCGCCCTGCAGGTTGGCGCCCCGAAAAATCCGTTGGGTGGAACGGAAAGACTCCTCTTGGGATTGCCCGGCCGCCAGAAAACCTTCGAATACCTGGATAAAATCGGCGCCATCCAGCGCTTGCTGAACCGCGAGCACGCGCAGGGCGAGGCGACGCAAGCGGTTGATGTCCATGCTGCCGGTGAACAGTTCGGCCAGCGTGGCGATGCCCTCTTGAGTCTGGGTTGTACGTGGTGCTCCCAGGCCCAGGCTTCGAAGGTTGGGTTGGAGCGCGCCGTTTTGGGCCGTGGCGACATGCACGAAGGCCTCATGCTGCAAAAGCTGATGCTTGTCCAATTCGCTAAACAGAGCACTGGTACGCAGGCGGATGCGGCTTGAGCCGGCGATGGCCTTGGCGGCCAGACTCGAATCGAGCACCACCGTGATCCGGCCCGGGCCGAAAAACCGGTCCAGTTCCGGCTGCATCCAGGCGGCGAAAGCCTCGGCCGGGATGTCGGCCTGGCTCGCTGGAATTCGGGCATTGCCCAGCAGGGCGTCAGTGGTCTTGAGGAAAAAGCGGGCCGCGTCGAGCATGCTCAGGTTCAGGCGTGGGTAGTAGAAATCCGGCCGCCGGTACAGCGCTGATGAATACTGAGTAAACGCGGGAGTGCCTATGGCGCCCAACAGGCGGCCGGCCGTGGCATAGCTTTGCGCGGTCATGGCCAGGTGATTCCCGGCCGGATGTCCCAGGTCGCAACGGCTGACAAAATCTTCCAGGGCCGCAATGTCGGAGCTGTGGTCGCGCGGGTGCAATTCGACGGCGGGCAGTTTTGCCCGTCCGCCGCGCCAATGCGCCAGGAAGCTTTCCTCGACGCCATCCGGCCAGGACAGCGCATCCAGCACGCGAATCTTGCGCGCCAGGCAGGGCAGGGCTGCATCGAGTTCGGACAGGGGCGCGGCGCTCATGGACGTCTCCTTGAGAGGCGAGGTTCAGTCGCTAAAGCTTAGTCGTTGTCGTCCCGGAATCATTTATTGTGGTCACTGCGTTTCTCGGCCACCAACAACAACGACTGCGGAACAGGACTTTGCGGGTGCTGCGGCTCTTGCAGCGCGGCGAGGCAAAAACCGGCCATGTCCAATGCATTGAACCAACTGGACAAGGTCCGCAAATACCACGGCATGGGTTGCCATTGCCCGTTGAACCCGGCAAAGGTTTCTTCGCGCCAGCCATCCTGATAGTCGCCCGCCGCGACGCTCCATGGATGCAACGTCTGGATCACCAGCGCGCCGCCGGGGGCGAGCAGTGCGTTCATGGCGGCAAGCAGCGCAATGATGTCCTGATGCAGCAGGGCGAAGTTGGCGCAGATCAGATCGTAGTCGCGGCCGACGTCCACCTTCGCCTCCACCAGATCTGCATAGCTCGCCAAATACACTGGCGAAGCGCTCGCCGCCCGCGCGGCCTCCACCAGCGTCGCATCGCCATCCACGCCGACCGCGGTGATGCCTCGTTCAGTCAGCGCCCGCAACAACCAGCCCTCGCCACAGCCCAGGTCGAGCACGCGTTCGGGCTGGCGGCCCAGAACCGCCAGCACCATGGCCTGGTCGGTGACCTGAACGCGGCTTGCGAGGGTGCCACTGCGAATGGCTTCGATCCAGGCGCGGGCGTTGTGGTGCCAACTCTGGAGGAGGGTGGATTCGGGATCGGGCATTTCATTGTTCGCATCGATGGGTTTGATGCAAGGATAGGACACATGCCGGTGGCGCGGGAGCCAGGGCCGGTTAAATGACGCTGCAGCAACCATAAACGAGTGCCAGCACCGCAGCGATGGCAAAGGCTCCCACTGCTTTTTCAATGGCATGGTGCGCGGGCTCGGACTCGGTCGATTGTTGCCAGAAGGGCTCTGAATACGCCGACTGTTGGGAGCGGCGTTGGGCGATGACCTTGTAGGCGTATCGCGAACTGATCAGCAGAAACAGAGCGATCAGGCTCAAGACAATCCGGCGAGTGACAACCGGTTTGAGGTCTGACTGGTATTCGTGAAGGCAGGCAGCGCTCTCGACTTCCACAACGCTGATTCGCCCTAAGGCCATTGGGGACTGCTGGGCGCCAGTGTGGATGATCGGCTGTTGTTCCATGTCCAGCGCCTGATACTTCCAGAGTGTTAACGAGCCTTCCCGGCAGTAGGTGAACGTCATGGGAGTCGCCGCCGCAATAATGCAAGCGTCGTTGATGTTCAGTTTTTTCAGCGTTTGGTCAGCTGACCTTGTGAAATCGAGATCGATGACAGGAATGACCCCGTTGGCAGAAACCATGGCCGAAAAGAGCACGCTGAACGCAAGGCACACTGTTGAAGCCTTCAAGGTTAGCTTTCCTTGTTTTTCATCAACATAGGGGATGGCGTATGGAGCGGGGCTCCGCCTGATTCGATGAGTCTAGAAGACGGTTGGCCGCTGAATGAGTGATAGCAATTAAAGCGTCTAAAATGGCGTAAATGGCCTCAATAGGGGGGTGGCGGTCGGGCGACTCAATTGCTCATTCCATCTTCGATCGCGATCCCTTGCGCGCGCATTTCCTTGATCAACTCTGCCCGTGTACCCGGCAGGTTCAGCATGGCTTTGTGGCGTAACTCCGCAACTTCCTCCGCGCTGTAAGGCTGGTAGTTTGCTGGCGTGCTTTTGCCCGCCAGGCCATCTTCGCGCATCAACCAGTTGAGCAGATCGGCCAACTGCGCATTGTTCAGCGCCGATTGCGACATGCCCGGCACACGCACCAGAAACTCTCGGCCCCCCGGCACCTTCAGAAAGTTGCCGACAAATCCTGTGAGCCGAGGCGTGTCATTGGCGGCCGAGCCCATGCCGTTGCCCAAGTGGCAGCCAGCGCATTGCAGTTGGTAGTTCACGCCAACGCCGTAGCCGGCCTCGGCGATGGGTTTTTGCGGTGCTTCGTTGCCCGGCGCATGTCGCTGCGCCGGGTCGGGAATGGCACGGGCATAGGCGAGCGGGGCGCTCATGACACAGACCAGACCGAGAAAGAGCAACTTACGCATGACAAGCACCTCTACGGTAAAACACACGTTTATGTAGCAGCTGGCGAAGCCTGCGTCGGCCGGTCCGCGCTCGGGCGCAGCAGTCGTAAAATCAGCGCACGCGGTTTTTCAGGAAGACCTTGTTCACAGGGTTTACGACTGCTTTGCCCGAGCGCGGACCGGCCGACGCAGGCTTTGCCAGCTGCTACAGGGATTGCGTTGGGCAAAAAAAAGCCGTCGATTGCGTGAGCAACCGACGGCAATGCGCGTTAAACGGCGACGCCACGGATGACCGAAACGGTGCAGTGGTAGATGTGCGATTTGGCGGCCAGGCACCAGTTCACATCGTTGTTGTTGAACGGGCGATAAGCCGGTTCTTCACTGTCGTTACGGGTGCAGGCGCACTGGGCGCAGCTTTGCTTACCGCAGCAGTCGTTGTACGAAATGATGTAGTCCTTGCCGTCCGCCGGGTTGCGGCAGGTGCCGATCCAGGTCACTTGCGAGGCTTCGGTGCCCGGCGGGCAGGACGTTACCGATCCGCCGCAGCAGCTGCACAGAAAGCCGTCGATGGAGCAGTAACGCCAGTAGTCGCAGCTGTTCGGATCGCCCGGGTCACCGGCTTTCGGGTTATCGGCGGCCAGGGCTTTGCTGGTGCGGTCCAGCGGCAACAGCAGCGGCAATGCGGCACCGGCGACCATCAAGGAACCCATGCGCGACAACAATTTGCGGCGTGAGGTGGTGTCGGCCACTCGACGTGTCGAGCGCTCGAACAGCAGGTCTAGCAGTTTCATAAAAATCTCCCTGCCTTAATCAGTGGCTATGGCCGTGGCTGTGGTCGTGTGGGTGCGGCTGGCTGTTGAGGTATTCCTGCAGCGTGGACTTTTTCAGGTGCTCGACTTCGAACAGGCTGTCCAGGTGCTCGCGGGAATTGACCAGGCCTTTGGCGCGCAGGGTGCCGGACTTATCGATCAGGGCGGCGTAAGGGAGCTTGCCGATCTGATAGGTCATGCCGACTTCCGGCCCGACCACGTAGGTGGCGTCTTCCAGTTTGTGTTCGCGGATCAGCTTTTGTTGGGCGTCCATGTCGCCGTCACTGATAAACACCACGTCCAGGCGATCAGCCTGCTCCTTGGCAATGGACTTGATCGCCGGCAACAGCGATTTGCAGATCGGGCAGGTCGGCGAGAGGAAGAACAGCAGCTGATTCTTTTCGCCGGCATAACCGAAGTTCACCGGGCGACCGTTACGGTCGGACGCGGTGACTTGCGGCGCGGCTTCGTTGACCGCCACGCCTTTGTCCATCATCAGCGCCCCGGCCGGAGCCAGGCGGCCGTGCAGGACACCAATCTGACGCACCAGGCCCATGACGGCAAACGCCACGGCCGCGAGCAGAATCCAGAGCAAAACGTTGGAAACAATTAAGCCTTCCATTGATCACCTACCAATCAGTTTGAGCAGAAGAGGGGCGTTCGCCAGCAAGCCATCGGCTGCGGCGTACAGGAGCAGCGCAACGGCGCTGGCGGCAACGGTGACGAAGCCATCAAAAAAACCAAGGTCGCGAGCCATCGGCAGGGTGCTGGCCAACAGCGCCAACCCCACTAGCACGCTGTTGCGCAGCAGCAGGACCGGGCGCAGCGGTTGCGCCTGGTCCGGACCGGCACAGCCGCAGTCGATGTCGCGGCGACCGCGCCACAGGTTGATGCCAATGGCGGCGGCATACAGCGCAATCAGGCTGGCCGCCGTCAACGCTGCCCAATGCCGGCTGACCGGCACCAGCAGCGCAAACGCGATCGCCAGCTCTACCACCGGGATCACACGGGCAACGGGACGCACCAGCGCGTCGGGCAGCAGTTGGTAGTCCGCCAACTGTTTGGCAAAGCGTGCCGGAGCGCGCACCTTGTGCGTCGCGGCACTGGCCAGCAACACCGCAATGGTGAGGGCGCAGGCAATGATGAAGATCGGATCTAAAAGCATGGCCGAACCTCGTTTAGTAGCTCATGACCTGAGTCGCGGTTTTGGCGACTTTTGGCATGCTGGCGGTGAGCTTGTTGGTCTTCAGATCAAAAATCTGCAAACCGCCCTCGACGTCGGCGCCCAGCAACAGCGGCTTGTCATCGCCAGTGGCTTGCATGCTCCAGACCGGCGCCGGCGCTTCCAGCGTCGCCACTTTTTTGTGGGTCTTGAGGTCGAACGCCCAGATCAGCGGGCTCGGGTCTTCCCACTTCATCGGTTCGTGCGCGTCATGCATCAGCACGTACAAACGGTCGAGCTTCGGCGCCACGGCCATCAACTGCCAGCCACCTGGTGCCCAACCGGCTTTCTTTTCCGCGTCGGTGGTCAACGACCACGACGGCAGGATCTTTGGCGCATCGGCCGAGAAATCCACCGGGCGAACGGTGCCGGTCGTGGTGGTGAAGTAGTACGTATCGCCGACGTTTACCGCGCGCTCGATGAGCTTTTCAGCATTCGGGTCGAAGAACGGCGTGCGGCTGCGCGCGGTTTCCTGGCCCTGATCGTTCAGCGTGATCACCTGCAAACTGCCATCGCCGCACAGAGAAGCGAAGCGACGAGCGCCGACCGGGTAGTTGAGCACGCAGCCCGGAATCGCCAGTTCACCGGCGACCGACTTGGTCTGGGTGTCGACCACGGTCACCGACGTCGACGGCGTGAAGTTGTAGACGTAGACGAAGCGGTCATCGCTGCTGGTGCCCAAGCCAAAGCGCTGGGTCAGCGATTCGGCCCGCTTGGTCGGAATCAACAGCTCCCAGGCCGGCGCCAGGGTCGACGTGTCCCACGCGGTCAGCACATCGGTGCGCGTGCCGCGGGTGCCGCGCGAGTAAAAGATGTCGGCGCTGTAGAGGGTTTTCTTGTCGCGGCTGAGCGTCGAAGGCGCGGCAAAGCCCGTCGGCACCATACCGAGGATGCGTTTTTTGTCGGGGTCGACCACGGTGACGCGGCCAGCCACGAAACTGTCGAATTCGACGTCGACGATATACGCCCGGTGAGCTTCTGGCGGAAACGCCAAAACGGTCTGGCCGATGGTGTCAGCCGGCAGGTCCGCACGGGCGCTGGTCAAGCCGAGTACAAGCAGGCTCAGACCTAGCGCTGACTGTACGTTGATCCTGTTGGTTCGCATTAGGGGAACTCCCTGAATTGTTATTCACGCAGATCGCGGGTGCTTGGGCAGATTTTTACAATTCGATTCTGCCTCGCCGGGAAACCCCTGGAATTGCTGTGGCTGCCAAGTGTTTGTGTGTCTGTGCCAGTCGCGGAAAACCGGCGAAAAGCACTGCAAACGCGGCGCACCTGTGGCTTCTGCCGAAGCCTGCAACGCGGCATACCTGTAGCAGCTGCCGAAGGCTGCGTCCGGCTGCGAAGCAGTCGTAAACCCTGATGACACGGTCCCTCTGACACACCGCGCGCTCTGGTTTTACGACTGCTGCGCAGCCGGACGCAGCCTTCGGCAGCTGCTACAGGCCGGCGTGGGATTTGGGTGTCAGGCGGGGTTTGCGAGGGGAAGGGAGAAGGTAAACACCGCGCCACAAGGCTCCAGGTTTTGCGCCCAGATATCCCCGCGATGGCGGCCGATGATGTTTTTGCACAGCGCCAGGCCAATGCCGTTGCCGCTGACTTTGGACGAGAAGAACCCGTCGAAGAGTTTCTCTTGCGCCTGGGCCTGGATGCCGCGACCGCAGTCTTCAATGCGCACCAACGCAACCTCGTTGTCGGCGCTGGCATGAATGCGCAGCACGCGTCGTTCCGGCGGTAAATCGCTCATCTCTTCAATGGCATTAAAGGCCAGATTCAGGATGACCTGTCCGATCAACACCTTCTCGCAACTGATCAGCAGCGGTTCAGGGCTGGTGACGATCTCGACCTTGATCAGGCTCGGGTCGGCACGCAGGCTGATGAAATACTGGGAATCGCGTAGCAGCTCATTGAGGTCGATCAGCTCTTCGGATTGCTCCAGCTTGACCACGTATTCACGCACGCTCTTGATGATCACCGACGCATGCTCGATTTGCCGCACCGCGTTCTGCAAACCCCAGGCCACGCCTTGCTCGGTGGTGTCAGCATGGCCCAGACGGATCACCGCGCCTTCGATGAAGTTGCGCGTGGCCGCCAACGGTTGACTCAACTCATGGGCAATCGCCACGGCCATTTCGCCCATGGCGTTATAGCGCGCCAGGTATTCAAGCTTTTGCTCACTAACCCGCCGCGCTTCTTCGGCTTGCACCTGTTCGGTGACGTCGCGAAACAGCAGCAGATGCCCGACCAGATCATCTTCAATTTCAATAAAACGACACGTTGCCTCATGCCAGCGCCATTCACCGTCACGTCGCTGCACGTGGTAGTGGACGCTGAAGGGCGCGTGCTCGGGTGTCTCGCCGGCCAACTGTTGCAACAGGCGCTGGCGCGAATCGTCGTCGCACCAGGTCAGGAAATTTTCACCGATCAGCGCCGGCTCCTCGCTGTGCAGCAAGTGCGCACCGGAGTCGCTGATAAAACGAATCTCACCGTCCGGCCCGAGCACCGCCACCCCTTCGGCCAGGTCCTGCATAAAAGCCTTGAGGCGACTTTCGAAGCGCTTGAGGTCGCGCTTGACCCGGTCTTCCTTGGAGATGTCGCGGAACTGCACCATCAGTACATCGCGACCTTCCAGGTGCACCAGCGTCGCCACCGCCTCGGAGAGAATTTCCACGCCTTGCTTGGAGCGATAACACCACTCGATGGCGCGCTGACCCGTGCGCGCGGCGCCTTCCAGCCAGCGCAAACCCACCGAACGTCGGTATTTGGGCTCATTGCGGGTCATGTCCGGGGCTTTGAGCGGCGTCAGTTCTTCCAGGGTAAAGCCGAGCGCCGCCAGGGCCGCGGCGTTGGCCCACAGGATCTCCTTGCTCTGCGCGTCGTGAAGAATGATGCACAACGGCATGGCTTCGATGAGGGTGTAGAAGTCATTCGGTTTTGGCAGGTACATCGCGCAGCCCTTGACGACGGAGGGATCCACTACGGGTGAGGTAGAAGTATGGCGTTTTATACCGGCTTGCGCTTCGGGATGCGCTCAGAGGTAACCCGCCTGGGCCTAGGGGTTTTCTTTAGCAGGGAGGCTACACGCACCAATAGTGGCGAGCGGATGCGGTTTTTACACTGAACCCATCAACGGTCGCCTCGCCCCGAGGCAGGCTCCGTCTAATAACAAGTCAACGGAGAAGAAGCCCATGCTGCGTTCAGCTACCGCGCAGAAAGACCCTCTGCCAGGCGTCGACGACACCAGCGTCCACTGCCAGGAATTTCAGCGGGTGCTGGATGAAGTGCGCCAACGTCGCGATGAATTCGACGCCGGCTCCCATGTGCCACGGGACATGATCGAGCGCTTCAAGCAAGTGGGCATCTACCGCGCCGCCACGCCGAAATGCTTCGGCGGCGATGCGCTGGCCCCCGCGCTGTTCCTGCAGATGATCGAACGCATTTCTGAAGCCGACGGGTCCGCCGGCTGGGTGGCGAGCTTCGGCAGTGCCGGTGTTTATCTCGCTGCGTTGCCGCCAGAAACCCTCGCTGAAATCTACGCGGACAGTCCTGATCTGGTGTTCGCCGGCGGCCTGTTCCCGTTGCAACCGGCGGAAGCGGTTGATGGCGGCTGGCAGGTCAACGGCACCTGGAAATTCGCCAGCGGCTGCAAAGGCGCCGACCTGCTCGGTGTCGGCATCGGCGCGGCCGGCGGCAAACCACGCACCGCTGTGTTCCGTGCGGATCAGGTCGACATCATCGAGAACTGGGACGTGGTCGGCCTCAAAGGCACCGGTAGCCACGACCTGCGCGTCACCGACAAACACGTCGATGAGCGCTGGACCTTCATCCGTGGCGGTGCTGCCACCATCGACGAGCCGTTGTTCCGCTATCCCTCGATTGCCTACGCTGCGCAAGTGCTGGCCGTGGTCAACCTCGGTCTGGCCCGCGCCGCCCTCGACGAAGTCAGCAGCATGGCCGCCGGCAGCGGCATCACAGGCGCGCCGAAGATGGCTGACCGCGCTTACGTGCGGATTGAAATCGCCAAGGCCGAAGCGCAACTGGCCGCCGCACGCGGGTTCTTCTACAACGCCACCGAGCAGGTGTGGAACTCGATCCTCGCCGGCAACCCGGTCACGCCAGAGCAAACCAGCCTGCTGCGCCTGTCCGCCATTCACGTGTCCCAGGCCGGTGCGGCCGTGGTGCAGAGCGCATACAGCCTGGCCGGCACCACCGCCATTTATCTGCGCCATCCACTGCAGCGCTACCTGCGCGATTCGATGGTGGTCACCCAGCACGCATTTCTCAGTGAAGGCCTGTACGACGGCGCCGGTTCGGTGTTCCTCGGTGTGCCGCCATTCCCTGGCTACATCTGAACCCTCTATTTCAAGGATCAAGTCCCATGTCCCAGACCACTCAAGAACCGCTGCGCGTCGTCTTTTGCATCGGCATCACCCAGAACTTTTTCGACCTGCCAACCGGCGAAGGCCTGAGCGTGTGGAAAGGCTTCAGCCAGATGATGGGCTCGCTCGGCGCCCTGCCGGGTATCACCGTGCTGGGCGCGATGGACGATGACCGCTTGATGGTCGGCCCGTCCACCACCTCGCCGTGGACCGTCTACATCATGGCCGACGTCGACTGCCATCAAACGGTGATCGACGCCTGCAACCTGTTCCGCACTACGCCGGTGAACGAATACAGCCTGTGGCGCTACGCCAAGGTCGAAGCGCGCATCGGCCGCCCACTGACCATTCCTGATGCAGCCAAGGTTTAAACCATGAACGAGGCCGTGCTGCAGCGTCTTGAAACGCTGGAAGGGGAGAGCCAGGTGCGCCGCTTGATGGCGCGCTACATGGACCTGTGCGATGTGCCGAGGGCACCGACGCAGGTGCGTGAACTGGCTGAATTGTTCAGCGAAGACGCGATCTGGGAAGGCATCGGCAGCCAGACGGTGCAGACCTTTGGCCAGCATCGCGGACGTGACGCCGTGGCTGCGTTTGTCGGCAGCTACTTGCCGCCGTCCGAACACTTTGCGCTGAACCTGCATTACCTCACCAGCGAGTCGATTGTGGTCGACGGCAGCACGGCCCAAGGGCAGTGGATCATGCAGCAGATTTCAACCTATGCCGATGGCCGCAGCGAATTGTTCGGCACGCGCTTGAACATCGATTTCCAGCGCGTCGACGGTGTCTGGCTGATCGCGCATTTCCGCACACAACGTTTGTTCAACACGGTGCTGGGCGCATGAGTACGTTTATCAGCGAATTTCTACTCGGTGGCAGCGGCAAGCGGGTCGCGATCAAGGATTCCATCGACATTGCCGGCCACCCGACCCAATCCGGCAGCCGCGCCTTTGCTCGCGCTTTGCCGGCCCTGAAAAACGCCGAGGTGGTCGATGCGATCCTCGCGGCGGGCTGGCAAATCGTCGGCAAGACCAACATGCACGAGCTGGCGTTTGGCGTCACCGGCATCAACGACTGGACCGGCACTCCGATTAATCCGCAAGCGCCGGACCGCGTGCCCGGTGGTTCTTCCAGCGGTTCGGCGGCAGCCGTCGCGGCCGGGCTGGCAGACATCGCCATCGGCTCCGACACGGGTGGTTCGGTACGTGTACCGGCAGCGTGCTGCGGCATTGCCGGGTTGAAACCGACCTATGGCCGTGTCAGTCGGGTCGGTGCGCATCCGGCTGAATCCAGCCTCGATTGCGTGGGCCCCTTCGCGGCGGACATGGCGGATTTGATCGCTGCGATGCAAGTGATCTGCCCTGGCTTTCAGGCTCAGGGTTTGCCATCGGCCAATGCCTCGGTGGGCTTTCTCGATGTCGCCTGCGATCCGCATTTGCAAGCGTGTCTGGGCGCTGCTGCCGACCGTGCCGGTTGGCGCCGCAGCACCGTGCAACTGAGTGAATTCGAAGCCGCATTTGCCGCCGGCCTGACCGTGATCAATTTTGAAAACTGGGCCGCGTTCGGTCATCTCACCGGTCAAGGCTTGATCGGTGCGGACGTCGAACTGCGTCTGCTGGCCGCCAGCCGCACCAGCGCTGCCGAACTGGCAGAAGCCGAAAAGGTCCGTGAGCGCTTCACCCGGCAGGTGGATGCCGCGCTGGAAAACGTTGAAGTGCTGCTATTGCCGACGATGCCGGGTTTGCCGCCGACACTGGTCGAAGCCCGCAGCGCGAGCAAAGCCGTGGCCGGCATGACGCCGCTGGTACGGCCATTCAACCTCAGCGGCCATCCGGCGCTGACGGTGCCGGTGGAACTGGATTGCGGCGGGCTGAAAGTCGGCCTGCAAATTGTTGGCCGCAAAGGTCAGGACGAAGTGGTCTGCGCCTTTGGTGCGCAGTTGCAACAGAGCATGACCGGTGAACGGTCGATCCCTAACAAGAAGTCATAAAAAGCCATGAGGAGAACCGCATGAGCACTCATGAATACCGGCTGATCGCTACGTCGAAAAGCCCTGACGAACTGGTCGAGCACGACCGCGTCGACGTCTCGCTGTACAACGACCCGGCGCTGTTCGAAGCCGAGCTGGAAAAGATTTTCTACCGCACCTGGGTGTGGGTCGCCCACGAAAGCGAAGTGCGCAACAGCGGCGACTTCAAGACCGCCACCATTGGCCGTCGCCCGGTGATTGTCGTGCGCGACAAGAAGAACACCATCAATGTTCTTGAAAACCGTTGCCGGCACCGTGGCGCCACAGTGTGCGAAAAACACAAAGGCAACGCCACCGGTTTCACCTGCCCGTACCACAGCTGGTCCTATGGACTGGACGGCAAACTGCGCGCGCTGCCGTACCCGGACGGCTACGAAGGCATTCTGGAAAAGTCCGAACTGCCGCTGACCAGCCTGCGCGTTGAACGCTACGCCGGTATGGTTTTCGCCAGTTACAACGACGAGATCGAACCGCTGGAAGACTTCCTCGGCGGCGCCAAACACTGGATGGACCTGTTCATGAAACAGGGCGCCGGCTACCCGATCAAAACCCAGGGCGAACACAAGTTCAGCTTCAAGGGCAACTGGAAGATCCAGCTGGAAAACACCACTGACGGCTACCACTTCCCGATCGTGCACAAGTCGTTCATGTCGTCGGTGGATGAAGAAACCTCGGAAATGCTCTCGTTCATGACCGACGAACAAGCCGTAACCCATTCGTTGGGCAACGGCCACAGCGTGATGGTGATGGTGCCGGAACACGTCGATCTCGATCACGACGACGGCACCGAACAGCTGCAAGAGCGCTTTGCGCATGTGACTGAAGAACTGTCGAAAACCCTGCCGGCGGATCAAGTGCGCCGCATCGTGCGCTCGCTGCACGGCGCCGGGTTCAACTTGAACCTGTTCCCGAACGTGGCGATGTCGATGTCGTTCTTCCGCGTGCTGCGTCCGGTATCGGTCACCGAAACCGAGATCCGCCACGTCGCCCTCGGCATGGACGGTGGCCCGGAAATCGCCAACCGCGAACGCATGCGTATTCACGAACACTTCCAGGGCCCGTTCGGTTTCGGCAGCCCCGACGATGCCGAGGCCTGGGACCGCGTGCAGCGCGGCTCGTACGCCGGCGTCGATGCGCCAATCCTGGTCAACCGCGGCTTGAACCGCGAAATCATCGCTGAAAACGGCGACAAGGTCAGCCACGCCACCGATGAAGGCGGCATGCGCGGTGCCTACGACATGTGGAAAAGGATGATGAGCCAATGAGCAATCACGACACCCTGAACGGTTTTTCCGGCCCGTTGGCCCAGGCCATCGAATTCATCTGGCGCGAAGCCGAACTGCTCGACCACAAGAACTACGCCGAATGGGCGACCCTGTGGAGCGAAAGCGGCAAGTACATCGTGCCGATCGACCCGGACACCGAAGACTTCGAAGCGACCCTCAACTACGCCTATGACGATGCGCGCATGCGTGACCTGCGCATCGAACGCCTGACTGCGGGCTACTCGCCGTCGGCGGTGGACGCGGCGACAACCATTCGCTCGGTCTCGCGTTTCCGTCTGGTGGAAGCGGCGGGGGATCTGGTTGAAGTGAATTCGGCGCAGGTGCTGTACGCCTACAAACGCGGCGTGCACACACCGTTCGTGGCCGACCTCAACCACCGGATTCGCTTCACCGACGGTGTGGCGAAACTGGAGCGCAAGGTCGTGCGCCTGATCAACTCCACCGACAGCCTAAGCGCGCTCGGCTTCCTGCTGTGAGGGCCAACACCATGAACCGAGTAGCCCTGGTGACCGGCGCTTCGCGCGGTCTCGGCGAATGCATCGCCCGTCGCTTGCACGCGGCGGGTTATCGCGTGGCCCTGGCCGACGTGCGCCTTGATGGCGTGCAGCGGTTGGCGGCGGAGCTTGATAGCAGCGGCGCGAGTGCCGTCGCCGTCGAACTGGATGTGCGTAATAAGGCCGACTTTGTCCGTGCCCGCGATCTGCTCGCCGAGCGTTGGGGCGGCACTGACATTCTGGTGAACAACGCCGGTCAATCGAAAGTGGCCGCGCTGATGGACATCACGCCCGAAGAGTTCGATGAGTCGATGGCGATCAACCTGCGCGGCACGTTCGTGGCTTGCCAGGTGTTCGGCGCGCACTTTGCCGAGCGCGGCTTTGGTCGCATCGTCAACATCGCCTCGCTGGCCGGGCAGAACGGCGGCACCGCCACCGGCGCGCATTACGCGGCGGCCAAGGGCGGCGTGGCGACCCTGACCAAAGTATTCGCCCGCGAACTGGCGTCACAAGGGGTGACGGTCAACAGCATTTCGCCAGGACCACTGGACTTGCCGATCGTGCACGAAACCGTGGCCCCGGAGCGTCTGGAGCAGATTCTGAAGGTGATCCCGGCCGGCACCCTTGGCGCCCCCGAATACATCGCCGACAGCGTCTTGCTGTTGGTCGCCGACCACGCCGCCTCTGTAACCGGCGCGTGCTGGGACATCAATGGCGGGTTGTTCATGCGCTGAAAAAGCGTTCGACGCAGCTTATGTAGCAGCTGTCGAGCAGCGCGAGGCTGCGTTCGGCTGCAAGGCAGTCGTGAAATCAGGCGATGCGGTGTTTCAGGAAGATCGCGTTTTCAGGATTGACGGCTGCTTCGCCCGAGCGCGGACCGAGCCGAACGCAGCCTCGCGGTGCTCGACAGCTGCTACCGGCGAACGCAGCCTCGCGGTGCTCGACAGCTGCTACAGGGCTGCTCATTTAACAAAATCAACCGAATTCAGGTGATGCAATGATGAAAGTGAGGATCGAAAGGATCGTCGACGAAGCGCTGGATATCCGTTCCTTTCGCCTCGTGCGCAGTGATGGTCAGCCGCTCGACGCTTATGAACCGGGGGCGCATGTCGACCTGACCGGGCCGACCGGCGTGACTCGTCAGTATTCGCTGTGCAGTCCGCCGCAGGATCGCCGTGCGTATCTGGTGGCGGTCAAGAAAGAAGCGCAATCGCGCGGTGGTTCCGCGGCCCTGCACGAGCAGGTGGAAGAGGGCATGGAGCTGGAAATGGGTGCCCCGCGCAACCTGTTCCGCCTCGACCCGACCGCCACCGAGCACGTGCTGTTCGCCGCCGGTATCGGCGTCACGCCACTGTTGAGCATGGCCTATCGACTGGCAGAAAGTGGCCAACCGTATCGTTTGCATTACTTCGCCCGCTCGCCGCAGTACGCGGCATTTTCCGAATTGTTGGCCAGCACCTTTGCCGATCACGTTCAGTTCCATTACGGCGTCGAGCCGGGTGACATGGACGCTGCATTGACGCAAAGCCTGAACCAGGCCGGCAGCGATGCCCACGTCTACACGTGCGGCCCGGCGCCGTTCATGAACAAAGTGGTGGAAGTGGCCGCCCGCAGCCGTAGCGAAGACGCGATTCACCTGGAGCATTTCCAGGCCGACCCGGCCGCCAATGCCGGCCCGAGCGGCGGTTTTGAAGTGGAACTGGCCAGCTCCGGCGTGGTGCTGCAGATTCCGGCCAATACCAGCCTGGTCGACGTACTCCAGGCCCACGGCTGCGACATCGACACCGAGTGTCGCGAAGGTATCTGCGGCACGTGCATCGTCGAGGTCCTGGACGGGGTTCCGGAACACCGGGATAACTGCTTGTCGAGCAAAGAAAAAGCGGGCAACAAGCAAATTTGTGCCTGCGTTTCACGAGCGTTGTCCGCTCGTCTGGTATTGGACCTGTAAGCGCAAATCCCTGGAAACATTGCGTGGGAGTCGATTAAATCGACGCCCCACGACCGTCTAAGGAGGCGACGGTCACGAAACCGGTATTCATCGAACCGCTCGACGAAGCGGTCGAAAAATAACAATAAAACTGACGTGAGGCCTTGCGGTCATGATTACTTCATCGGCACTGCGCAACGATGCATTTGAAAGTTGGTTAAGTCAGGTCAATCAGGCCTGTGGGCGCTTCGACGCCCGCGCACTGGACACGAATTTCTACGGTGAACTGGCGGAGTTTCGCAGCGGCGCGATCAACCTCAGCGTGGTCGACATGGCCCACGTGCATTTGTATCGCACCAGCAAAGACGTCAGCACCAGCAGCGACGGCCACTACTACGCAGTGTTCCAACTGCG
Source organism: Pseudomonas sp. B21-040 (assembly GCF_024748695.1). NCBI lineage: Bacteria > Pseudomonadati > Pseudomonadota > Gammaproteobacteria > Pseudomonadales > Pseudomonadaceae > Pseudomonas > Pseudomonas sp. B21-040. The sequence goes on along the minus strand of NZ_CP087176.1, from coordinate 4,569,462 downwards.
CGGCAGCTCGCAACTCGAACAGGGTGACAACCGCGCCCAATTGGGCTGTGGTGACATTGCGCTGATCGACGCCTGCCAACCCAGTGACATGACCTACAACGAAGACTCCCGGCAGTTGTCACTGATTTTGCCGCGCCAGGTGGTGCAGCGCGGTTCGCACTTCAACGCGCTCAACTGCGCCACGCGCATTGCGGCCACCACGCCACTGGCTGCGCTGGCCAACCGCATGGTCCTGGAAACGCGGCAGCATCAAAGCCTGGACATGCAGGAAAGCGAAGCGGTGCTCGACGCGCTGGTCAGCCTGTTGTTGCCGGGTATCAGCGCTCGCGACGCCAGCGTGGATGCCCACGAGCGGCAATTTCGTAAAACCATCGCTTACATCGACGAGCACATCAGTGCTGAAGAACTGTGCCCGGAGCTGATTGCCCGTGAGGTGGGGATTTCGGTGCGCGGGCTGTACCGGATGTTTTCCAAGCGTGGTCTGGTGGTGGCGCAATACATCAAGCATCGACGCCTGGATTTCTGCGCCGAAAACCTGCGCCGTTCGGATGTCGAGCAGAAGCTGTCGGCGCTGTGCTACGCGTGGGGATTCTCGGATTCGAGCTACTTTTCCTCAGCGTTCAAGTCGCGCTTTGGCGTGTCACCAGGTGAATATCGCAAGCGCTACAGTCACTGACTAATTGTGACGACCTCATCGCGGGCAAGCCCGCTCCCACAGTGATTTTGTGAACGCCACAAATCAACTGTGGGAGCGGGCTTGCCCGCGATGGCGGCCTGAAGACCGCCGAAGATTAAGGTCAGTGCCGGGCAGGTTCATCCACCGGCAAATGCAACACCTCGCGCACCAGCATCGCAATGCTGGTCACGCCCATCTTTTCCTTGATCTTGGTGCGGTGCACATCAACGGTTTTGACGCTGATGTTCAGCTCGCGGGCGATTACCTTGCTGGCCTTGCCATCGATCACCAGCATCAACACTTCCCGTTCCCGGCTGGTCAGCAGCGCCAGTTTGCCTTGCAGGTTCTGACGTTGCTCCTGATCGGCCTGGGCATGCACGGCGGTCTTCAGCGCCGCCTGAATGCGGTCGATCATCTGCTGCGGGTTGTAGGGCTTCTCGACGAAATCCAGCGCTCCGTTTTTCATCGCCGTGACCGACATCGGAATATCGCCATGGGCCGACACGAAAATCGTCGGCAGGGTGCTGCCGCGCTGGTTGAGGATTTCTTGCAACTGAAAGCCGCTGGTTTCCGGCATGCGCACGTCCAGCACCAGGCACGCCGGTTGCTTGGGGTCGTACTGGCTCAGGAACTCTTCAGCGCCGGCAAAGCATTGCGCCTGCACACTGACCGACTCCAGCAACCACGCCAATGAGGTGCGCAGGTCTTTGTCGTCATCGACGATATACACAATCGGTTTGCGGGTTTCCATCTGGGACTGCCACGAGAATTTCTAATTATTGTTTTCGCACGCGTGCACGCTGCGGCGGACATCAGCTCATCACTGAGCTTAGTAGCAGAATACCCACTGCCGTGGGCCCTGACGATAAAGAAACCACCTAGTCGACTAGCGGAAAGCCTACCTCGCCATGGGGATCGTCAGAATGGTCGCGCGCCGCGCCGGGCCTTAATCTTGTTCCAACAACAAGGGGCCGCGCAACGACGGTCCTCCTGAAGGAAGGGGCATCGACATGGCCGACCTGAGCCAGCAGCAAATCGACTTTCGCAACGCCATGGCGCAGCTGCCTGCTGCGGTGAACATCATCACCACCAACGGCCCCGGCGGACAATGCGGCATCACCGCCAGCGCCGTGTGCTCGGTCACCGATTCGCCACCGACCGTGCTGGTCTGTGTGAACCGCAACAGCGCCACCCACGATGTGTTCCGCACCAACGGCCACTTGTGCGTCAACGTGCTGTGTGGCGAGCAGGAAGAGCTGGCCCGACACTTCGCCGGCATGACCAAAGTGTCGATGGCCGAACGTTTTGCCTGGGACCTGTGGGACGAAGGCGACACCGGCGTGCCGTTGCTGCGCGATGCGTTGGTGCAGCTGGAAGGACGGATCACCGAATGCAAGGAAGTCGGGTCGCATTCGGTGATGTTTGTTGAGCTGTCGAATGTCGGTGTGCGCGGGGAGAGGGACAGCCTGGTGTACTTCAACCGGTTGTTTCATCGCCTTGAGCATGCCGGGGCGCATTGCTGATACACCGCGTTATCGTTCATCGCGGGCAAGCCACGCTCCCACAGGGTTTTGCGCAATACACAAATTTGGTGTTCACGCTGACCACTGTGGGAGCGGGCTTGCCCGCGATGGCGGACTAACAGTCACCGCACCTGTTGCAGATACTCCCGAGCCAACAAGCAAGCCCGATCAATCAACATCGGTGCCATTTCGATCGCGGTCGGTGTGCCTTTGCGGGTATGAATCCAGCCCAGGTACGTCGTGCCGCGCAGCATCAGAAACAGCGCCAGCGTCTCCCGGTCGGCATCCGTCAGCGGTTTGACTGCGTGATACCCCTTCAGCAGCGCCGCTTTGATCTGCTCATAACGCGGGTCGTCCAGGCAGAAGTACAGTGCCGTCGCCAACTCAAACATGTGCCAGCCAAAACCCGCATCGTCGAAGTCGATCAGGCGCAAGTTTGCGCCCTCGATCAGCAGGTTCTCTGGCACCAGGTCAGCGTGGATCATGCCGAAGTTGCCCAGCTGTCGACCGTATCGACGCAAGTCGCTGCGCGCACGGCGGCGGGCCTGTTGCAGCAGTTCACGTTGATCGACGCTGAGCTGTTCCAGGTCCCAGAACCGCCCCCAGAACGGATTGGCGCCGATCAAGCCATCCTCATCCCAGGCATGCCGGACAAACTCGTCCGGCTGTTGCCAATCCGCCGCGTGCAAATGAATACGCGCGGCGAGCGCGCCGGCTTCGGCAAACAGAAAGTCGATTTCGGTGTCCGCCTGCACGCCCGCTTCAGAGGTGCCCGCCGTGGCGCCGGGCAGCCAGGCGAGCATGTCGACGTGGCGCGGTTCGCCGATGTCGGCATGCAGCACTTCGACCAGGTGGCGCTGGTTTTGCGCGCGGATGATCTGCGGCACGGTAATGCCGGCCGTGGCCAGCGCTTCCATCCATTGCAGCTCCGAACGCAGCGCCGCTTCGCAGTGATAGCCGTTGCGGTGGATGCGCAAGGCGACCCGTTGGCCGTCCTCACGGCGCGCCGAGAACACCGCGTTCTCGCGGAATTTCACCAGTTCGATCTCGGCAAAGGCGCCGTCCCACTGTTGCAGGGCGTGCCGGGCCAGATCGTGCAGTTTGGCGACTTGCTGGTCGTGGCTCAGGGTGTGGAAATCAGTCATGGCATGGCCTCAGATAGCGCTCAGGGCGGTGTCCAGCGTGTCGACGAAGAGGTCGGCGTGCTCGCGGTTGAACACCAGCGGCGGCCGTAGTTTGAGAATGTTGTCGCCGGCGCCGATCTTGCTGATCAGCACCCCCAGCTCACGCATGTGGTTGACCACCCGCCGCGCCTCCAGCCCGGCGGGCTCTTTGCTGGCGTGGTCGCGCACCAGTTCCATGGCGAAGAACAACCCTTTGCCGCGCACATCGCCAATGATCGAGTGCTTGCTGGCGAGCACCTGCAAGCGTTGTTGTACATAAGCGCCGACGGTGTGCGCATTGCGCAGCAACTGTTGCTCTTCAATGACATCGAGTACCGCCATGCCAACCGCCGCCGCCACTGGCGAGCCGCCGAAGGTGTTGAAGTACATCGCGTTACGACCGAACGACTCGACCAGCTCCTTGCGGGTAATCAACCCGGCCAGGGGATAACCGTTGCCCATCGGCTTGCCGAGGGTAACGATGTCCGGCACCACGGCGTGGGCCTGATGCCCCCACAAGTGTTCGCCGGTACGCGCAAACCCGGATTGCACCTCGTCGGCAATGAACAAGCCGCCCGCCGCACGGATCAGCTCAGCGGCTTTTTTGACGAAACCGGCCGGCACCCGTGGCAAGCCTTCGTTGGCAAACAAGGTGTCGATCAGCAACGCGGCAGGGCGAATGCCTTGGGCTTGCATCGAGGCGATGGCGGCTTTGATGTTGGCGGCATATTGCTCCGCCAATTGCGCTTCAGTGGTGCCAGCGGGCGCGTGATAAAGACACGGGATCGGCACGGCGCGGGCATGCGCGCCGAACGGTTCCGGTGACGGTAACGCGGTGGTGACTTCGGCCAGCGACGCCGAGTTACCGTGGTAGTTGTAATCGCTGACGATAATGCCGGTGCCGCCGCTGGCGAAGCGTGCCAGGCGCAACGCCAGCTCATTGGCTTCGCTGCCGGTGCAGGTGAACATCGCGGTGTCCAGCGGGTCGCTGAAGGTTGCGGTCAGGCGCTCGGCGTAGCGCACGATTTGCTCATCCAGATAACGCGTGTGGATGTTCAGCGTTTCGGCCTGGCGGTGCATGGCCGCCACCACGTGCGGGTTGCAATGGCCGACGCAGGGCACGTTGTTGTAGACGTCGAGGTAGCGCTGGCCATCGACGTCATACAGCCAGACGCCTTCGCCGCGCACCAGGTGCAAGGGCTTGTCGTAGAACAAAGGGGAAGCGCTGCCGAGTACGCGATGGCGGCGCTGCAAGAGCGTGTCTTCAGGCATGGTCTGGGGTCTCGATCAGTGGCGCGTTGCCTTGCAGACGGGCACGCAGCAGGAAGTTGAAAATGCTCAGCACGAAGGTCACCGCGAGGGCGATCAGCATCAGCATGTCGAGCTGGAAGCAGGCAGCGATCACCAGCAGCGTCAGGGCCAGGCCCAGCCAGGCGATCACTTTGCCGCCGGCCAGGCAAAACGGCCGTGGCAGGTCCGGTTGACTGCTTTTGATGCGCAGGTAGGCGCCGAAAATGAACAGGTAGCAAACGTTGAGCAGCAGCACGACCGCGAGCATCACTGTGGCCGGGTCGACGGCGGACAACGGCAGGCCGATGGCGCCGATCAACAGCAGTGCCGGGAACGGCGTGCCGCGCTTGCCGGTTTTGCCCAACCACTGCGGGAACAAGCCGTCGCGGGCCATGGCAAACAGTTGTCGCGAGGCGGCGTAGATCAGCGAGAAGAAGGTCGCGATCAAACCGAACACCGCGCCGCAGCCAATCACCTTGGCCAGCCACGAAGCGTCGCCGTAGACATTGGTGCTGGTCATCGCGGCGTACAGCGGGTCGCCTGCCGAACCGACCAACTCAACGCCACCGGCGCCCGGTGCGCACACCAGCACCACCAATGCGGTCACCAGCAACGTGGCGATGGCGGCAAGAATTCCGCGTGGCATGCTGCGCCCGGGGTTTTGCGCTTCTTCGGCGGCCGAGCCGGTCTGCTCGACGGTGATGAACAACCAGATCGCGAACGGCACACAGGCGAAAATACCGCCCAGGCTAATCGACGGCCCAGCGATTGCCGCCGGCATTGTCAGCAGGTTGGTCAATTCGACATGCGGTGCCATGGCCACGCCAAAGGTCAGCAGGGCGACGACCGCGATCACGCCGGCAATCATGGTCAGGCCCATGGCCTCACCGACGCCGCGCATGTGGATGCCGATGATGATCGCGAACAGGGCGATTTTGACCGGCCAGCCACCGAGGCCGAACATCGACTCGGTGTAGGCGCAAATAAACGTCGCCGCCGCGCCGGTGCCGATGGTCAGTGCCAGCGCGCAAGCGACGCCGACCAGGTAACCCACGAACGGTCCGAAAGCGTTTTGCGCATAGACGAATACACCGCCGGCACTTGGCAACGCGGTGGACAGCTCCGCCACACACAACGCCAGACCGCCGCACAGCAAGGCCATCAACAAGGTGGCGATCAGCATGTTCAGCCAACCGCCGGCCATCAACCCGAAGTTCCAGCCGGAAAACTGCCCGGCCACCACCAACGCAATTCCGAGGCCGGCAATCTTTGGCCAGCCCAACGCACTTTTCTTAAGCACAAGCGTCTCCCGCGACCCTGGGGTCGATTTATTGTTTTTGGGGGTTAGAAAAGGGATCGGTTTTGATACTACGCGGGGGTGGTGGTGGGGCTTGTTTGCGTGGATGCCATCCGGTTGTTTGTGGATGCCAGATTTGGTTGGGTGGAGGGCAGGGGGATCGCGTTATCGTTCATCGCGGGCTTGCCCGCGATGGCGCCCTCAAATCGAAGCACATGTTTAACGGCGTTTAAGGTTACTTCCTGAAAGCCACAGCACCTTGCGCCATTACCTACGACTACGCCAGAATCCGCCGGCTTGTGCGCTTTGGACGCCCTCGGTAACTTGATTCCCGTCACTGATTCCCAGTGATCGGGTTTAGTAGCCCGAGGTTCGAGTAGTGCGTCAGGCGTCTGTCAGACAGGTATTTCATTGCCTGCATTTGATGGTGGCTGTTCGCAGGGCGCCCTCGGGCGCGCCGGTCTTCTATTCGTTCCCCGGTCTACTAACCTGCGTACAGCCGCCACCCCTCGTATTAGTAGCGAGGCGTGGCTGCCCAATCAGGAACGCATAATATGTTCAAGGTAACGCCAAATCCGCCAGACACAGATCCGGCATCCCCCTACGAATCAGTCGATTCAAAAAAACTCCACGAAGCCGCCGAGCGCGCGCTGAATCACTACCTCAACCCCGCGGCCCTCAAATCCCCCGCTACCCGCAAACCCAGCACAATGTTCATGCTCGCACCGAATATCAGAGACGAAGACCTGCTCGCCCATACCTGTGAGTCATTGGCCCAGGCCAGTGTCATGGCCAGCGATTTCGCGGGGTACCTGGAAGGACCGCATCGGCACACGGCGATGGCGATTCAGCAGATCATCATGCTGGCGGAATTGGCGGCGAACCGGATGATGGATAACGTTGAGGTGCCGAAGTCATAGGCTGAGACCGTGTCATCGTTCATCGCGGGCAAGCCACGCTCCCACAGGTTTTGTAGTGTTCAGTCATTTTGTGATGACCTCAAAACCTGTGGGAGCGAGCTTGCCCGCGATGGCGATGTGTCAGGCAACATCAATCTCAGATCCGAAAACTACCAACAAGCTGATTCAACCGATCCGCCTGCCGCTCCAGCTCGGTACAAGCCTGCAACGTCGAGTGCAGGTTTTCCACGCCTTGCTGGTTCAAAGTGTTGATTTCGGTGATGTCGACATTCAACGCCTCGACCACTGACGTCTGCTCTTCCGTAGCAGCGGCGACTGATTGGTTAACGTTGTCGATCTCACCGATGCGCTGCGTCACGCTGCCCAAGCGCTTGCCGGCGAGGTTGGCGATGTTGACGCTTTCTTCGCTGTGCTGCTGGCTCTCAGTCATGGTGGTGACCGAGTCGCGGGCGCCGATTTGCAGTTCTTCGATCATCTGCTGAATCTCCGCCGCGGACGTCTGGGTGCGTCCGGCCAGGCTACGCACTTCGTCGGCGACCACCGCAAACCCGCGACCGGCTTCACCGGCGCGTGCTGCCTCGATCGCGGCGTTGAGCGCCAGCAGGTTGGTCTGCTGCGAGATGCCTTTGATCACTTCGAGGATCTGCCCGATGTTCACGGTTTTGCCGTTCAGCACTTCGATGTTGACGCACGAGGCGCTGATTTTTCCGGACAATTCGTTCATCAGTTCAATCGTGCGCTCCACCACTTGCCGGCCATCCTCGGCTTGTTCCCGTGCGACGGACGCCTTCTGTGAAGCATCGGACGCGTTATGTGCGATCTCCTGCGCGGCGGCACCCAGTTGGTTGATCGCGGCGGCGACGCTGTTGGTGCGGGTCGATTGTTCGTCGAAGTTGCTCATCGACGAATTGGAGGCGAGCAGCACACGCTTGGCCACTTCATTCACGCCAATCGCTGCCAAAGACACCTCGCGAATTGACTGGTGAATGCGTTCGACAAAGCGGTTGAACGCAGTCGCCAGTTGGCCGATTTCATCCCGCGACTGCACCTCAAGACGCCGCGTCAGGTCGCCTTCGCCTCGGGAGATATCTTCCATGACCCGCGTCAGCACTTGCAGTGGCCGGGTGATGCGAAACGCCGTGTACCAGATCAACAGCAAACCGAGCAGGGCGGAGCCGCCACCCACCAGCATTTCGAGTGCGGTGCTTTGCACGCCTTGGGCATCAAGTTCTTTTTGCAGCGTGGTCACCGGCGCCAACAGCACGTCTTGCGGCACACCCACCAATACACCCCACGGCGCGGCGCCGGCAATCGGTGCCAACGGTTCGAGGACTTTGATTTGTTGCTGATCGATAAAGACCTTCGGTTGCCCCTGACGCAAGGCGTCGATCACCTCGGCATTGTCCAACGGTTGCCCGAGGCGGCTGACGTCCTGGCTGTTGGCCGAGATCACGCCACGCGGGCTGACGATGCTGATCTGCCCATGGCCGTCGAACAGTTGATGGGCGCTGGCTTCGCTGTTCTGTTGCAGGGCGGCGAGGTTGATGTCGAGGCCGACCACGGCGATGACTTTGCCGTTGTCCATCAGCGGGAACGCGACGCTGGTCACCAGTTTGCGGCTACCGGAGGCTTCATCGAAATAGGGTTCGAGTACACAGGCCTGACGGGTGTCGCGGGCGCAGGTGTAGAACGCGTTGTACGGTGCGCCGCTGGGGCCGGGTGAGGTGTTGGCCAGCAATGATTCATCGCCGATCACCGCTTGCAGTTCGCCGGGTTTGCTTTGCACCCAGTAGAGGGAGAAGCGCCCGGTTTCGTTGCTGCCCATGGCGGCCTGGTCGGTGAAACCGGCGTCGGCACCGTCGAGGGCATCGGGTTCGAAAATGACATAAAGCCCGAGCAGGTCGGGCTTGTCGATCAGGGCTTGATGAAGCTGGGTGCTCAGCTCCTGGCGCAGTTGCGAGCGGGTCAGATGACCCTGCTGTTGCAGCTGCCGGAGGTAGAGCAAATACCGCGACAACCCTTGGCCATATTCGTGAGTCTGCATGAAGGTGCGTTGCACCTGCATCGCCTGCACGGTGCCCAGCGCTTGCATGTGTTCCCTGGCCGCGTTGGCGAGCATGTCGCTGCTGGCCTGGGCCACTTGCTGGCTGCTTTGATGGGTTTGGTACAGCGACAACCCCATCAACAAACCCACCACCAACAACAGGCAGAGGCCGGCGAGCAGGGCGATTTTGCTCTGAATCGTCAGAAATCTTGAGCGCATTGGAAACTCCGTTTCCGTTGAAGAACAATGTTTGCCTCAACCCGTTCCCTGTAGCAGCTGGCGAAGCCTGCGTCCGGCTGCGAAGCAGTCGTAAAACTTGAATGCGGGGCCTTCCTGACATGCCGCATTGTCTGTCTTGGCGACTGCTGCGCAGCCGGACGCAGGCTTCGCCAGCTGCTACAGGGATCGTGTTGGGCTTACAGACTTAGAACGAAGTGGCGAACACCACTTGGCTGTAGACGTTCTGGTCGTTGTTGCCCAGCTGGGTGCCACCCTGTTCGGCGCTCTTGTCCGGCTGGTAGATACCAACCAGCGGCATCACCGTCAGGTGGTCGTTGACGTGCCATTCGGCGTACAGGTCGACTTCGTGGCCATCGGTGTTGCCGAGGTTGCGATCGATGGTGTCGTAGTTGAAATACATCACGCCGACGTTGAGGTTCTCCAGTGGCGAAACCTTCATGGAAACGTTCTGGATGCGCGAGTTGCTGTTGAACGGCCCGGCATAGTTACCGGCCACTTCACCCTGGAACCAAGTGCCATAGCCGCGGCTGAAACCGTAGAACAACGTGTCGTAATTTTCCGAGAAGCGGCTGTAGCGGTAGCTGACATACGGCGTCCAGAGGGCGTCGGAAAAGGTCCATCCCGCTTCCAGGTACCAGGCGTCTTCGTTGCCGGTGTGCGGTTTGTCCTGCTCGGCGTATTCACCGGACAGGAACAGGTTTTTCACCCCGGCATTGCCGGTCGCGCGCAGGCTGTAGGTCTTCATGCCGTCGCGTTCAGCTTGCAACGGGGACGCGAATTGCTCGTCGACATCGGTGGTGTCGATGTAGGTCAGGCCGACGGTGCCTGCTTCGGCCACGTGCTCAAGGGTGCCGACGTACATTTCGGTCTTGGCCTGGGCGCGGTTATCCGACTTCAACCACATCAAGTCGCTGCGCCAGCCTTGCTTGCCACCGAGGCGCAGCACGGCGGTTTCGTCGAAGGCTTTACGCGCGGCCAGGTAGTAGGCGCCGCCGCGGTTGAACTCACCGTCGGCCAGACCTTTGCCGATGTTCAGCGCGTCGCCATCAATCAGGAAACCATCGCCGACCACGATGTTCTGGCGACCGAAGGACAGGTCGACGCCGTCATCACCCATCGCTTCGAACAACTTGCCCGAGCGCCAGCCGAGGTAGGCGTCTTCGAACTTGGTGGTGCGTTCCGAGCCGTCGGTGAAACCGGCGGCATCGCCATCACCCCAGGTGCCGGAGCTGAGCATGTTGCCGGCGCCGTAAGCGGTGCCGACACCGCCCAGGGCCTGGTCGAAGCTCAGGCCGTATTTGATGTAGCCCTCTTGCCATGAAGAAGAGCCTTCACTGAGACGACCCGACAGCGCGTAGTTTTCCTGGCTGTGGAACGCGCCGAAGACGGCTTCCAGGGTGGCGTTCAAATGACTGTCGTCATCGGCATAGAGTTCGTAGGCATGAGCCTGGGTGGCGCTGATCATCAGCGCGAGCGTCGAAAGACGAAGCAAGGGGGACTTGAGCATGGTGTGGCATCCATTCTTGTTCATGACCACAGGGTTGAGGTCTGTTTCGATACTAAGGCGAGGAACTTTTTCGGCCTTTTGTGTGGTTGCCAAAGAGTTGCCTGTGCTTGCCAAAAAGCGTGGTTTGGCAGCCGGGCCAACACGACTGGCACGCAGGGCAAAACCTGTGCGTGAGTCAGCGCTGACAATCCGTTTCAACCCTGCTGTTGCTTCCCCCACGGATTTTCAAGGTCGCTTCTTATGTTCACTTCACACAAATGCTCGCTCATTGGTTTGCTGACACTGGCGCTGGCGCAAACCGTCGTGGCCGCCGACTGCGCGCCGGATCAAGCCCATGGCGCCCAGGTGTTCGCCAATGAATGCGGGGTTTGCCATTCGGTGAGCAAGGGCATGGCCGGCATGATGGGGCCGAACCTGTCGGGTGTGGTCGGACGCAAATCCGGCTCGCTCGAAGGCTTCAGCTACTCCCAGGCCATGCGCAGCAAGGACGTGACCTGGCAAGCCGAAACCATCAGCCAACTGATCACCCAACCCCAGGCCTATGTGCCCGGGACCTACATGCCCTACATGGGGCTGGCCTCCGCCGATGATCGCCAGGCGGTCGTTTGCTATCTCAAAGAACAACGCTAATCAGCCGGACTTCCAGGCTGAACCACACGTTTGAATGACAGGTGAATTATGAGCAACGTTGAAATTCTGCCGCAGGTTGCTGCCTTCCTTGAACGCCGCCATGGCTGCTTCATTGACGGCCATTGGGTGTTGGCCGACGGCCCGCAAATCGCCGTGGTCAACCCGGCCACCGGGCAAACCCTGTGCGAAACCCTGGACGCGCCGCTGGAACTCGTCGAGCAAGCCGTGCAGTCGTCGCACAAGGCGTTCAAATCCGGCGTCTGGTCGGCACTGCGCCCGGCGGACCGCGAACGCATCCTGCTGAACTTCACCGCACTGGTAGAAGCGCACGCCGAAGAACTGGCGCAGCTGGAGACCCTGAGCCAGGGCAAGTCGATCAACATGGCCCGCGCGCTGGACTTGAACGCCACCGTGGAATTCATGCGCTACATGTCGGGTTGGGCGACCAAGATTGAAGGCCAGACCTTTGACGTGTCGATCCCGCTGCCACCGGGCGCCAAGTTCACCGCGTTCACCAAGCGTGAGCCAGTGGGTGTGGTGGTCGGGATTGTGCCGTGGAACTTCCCGCTGCTGATCGCGGCCTGGAAGCTGATGCCCGCGCTGGCCACCGGTTGCACGGTGATCATCAAGCCGGCAATGGAAACCCCGCTGACCGCCATGCGCCTGGCCGAACTGGCCCTTGAAGCGGGCATCCCGGCCGGCGTGTTCAACGTCGTCACCGGTGGCGGTGCTTCGGTGGGCGGCGTGCTGACCGCGCATCCGCTGGTGAGCAAAGTGTCGTTCACCGGTTCCACTGCCGTGGGCAAAAGCGTCGGCGTGGCGTGCATGGAAAACATGACGCGCTTCTCGCTGGAACTGGGCGGCAAAAACCCGATGATAGTGCTCGCTGATGCCGACATCGAAAAAGCCGTGCAGGGCGCGATCCTCGGTGGCCTGCTGAACAATGGCCAGGTGTGCGCGGCGGCTTCGCGCTTCTATGTGCACCGCTCGATCCACGATCAATTCGTCGAAGCGCTCGCCGCAGCGGTATCGGCCATGCCGATCGGTGCCGGCATGAACTGCAATGCCGCGATCAACCCACTGGTGTCGCGCAAGCAACAGCAAAGCGTGCTCAAGCACATCGAACTGGCTCGCCGTGAAGGCGCGCGCGTGGTCTCGGGCGGGGAGTTGGTGGAAGGCGAGGGCTTCTATGTGCAGCCCACCATTCTGGCCGACATCGACCACAGCATGGCCGTGGCCCGTGAAGAAGTGTTCGGCCCCGTGCTGGGCGTAATGCCGTTCGACGACGAAGATGCCGTCATCGCCTTGGCCAACGACAACCGCTACGGCCTGGCCGCCAGCCTGTGGACCAACGACCTGGGCAAAGCCATGAACCTGGTGCCACGCATCGAAGCCGGCACGGTGTGGGTCAACGCCCACGTGCTGCTCGACCCGGCCATGCCGTTTGGTGGCGTCAAGCAATCGGGCATGGGTCGTGAGTTTGGTCGTGCGGTGATTGAGGCGTATACCGAGCTGAAGTCGGTGTGTATTGCGCACTGATTGAGTAATTGGCAACGGCCCCTGCAATGGGGGCCGTTGGTTTGACTGACTGGCGGCGACGTTGGCGACGTAGTATCCATTGCTTCCAGTTAATAGGAAGCATTACTATTCGCGCCTCCGTCCCCACAGCACACCGCAATGACCCCCAAGCTGCCCCGCAGACACGGCTTTTTCGAGCATTACGAAGAGTTGGTTGGCACCTGGACCCGTCGCCTGAGAAATCGTCAGCAGGCCGAGGACCTGGCCCACGACACCTTTGTGCGGGTGCTTGAGTCCGATTCGGCGGTGGTGGAGCAACCCCGGGCCTATTTGCACCAGACCGCGCGCAACATCGCGGTGGATGGTTATCGGCGTGAGGATCGGCGGGGCGCCATGGAGTCGCAGGCGAATGATCACAGTGTGTCGTCGTCCGGCGACCCGGAGCATTTCATGCAGGCGGTTCAGTTGGCTGATTCCATCGAACGGGCGCTCACCGAGTTGCCGATCAACTGCCGCAAAATATTCGTGTGGCAGAAGATCGAAGGCCTGACCCAGGCTGAAATCGCCGAACGCCTGGGCCTGTCCAAGAACATGGTGGAAAAGTATATGATCCGCACCCTGCGGCATCTGCGCGACCGCCTCGACGGACTGTACCCATGACTGGCCGCGCATTCTCATCCCCAGCCAAACAGGAACTTCCATGATGGATACTCGTGATTGTGCGTGCGGGCAAACAACCGTTCGCGACGAGGCGGCGCGCTGGTTTGTGCGTTTGCAGGAGCGGGCGATGGGCGTCGAAGAGGTCCAACGCTTTGAAGCCTGGCTGAGCGAACATCCTCAACACTGCGACGAATTCAAGATTCTTCAGGGCTTGTGGACGGCTGCAGATAGGCTGCCGGTCAAACGCCTGCAAGCCTTGTGCGAAACCCCGCCAGCACGCCGCAAACGCCAGCCGCTGATGCGTTATGCCGTGGCGGCGAGCATCGTCGCGGTAGCACTGGGGCTGGGATTGTTCAGCGGTTTGAATCATCCGCCAGCGTATACGGCGGAATATTCCACGGCGCTGGGCGAGCGTCGTCATGTGGCCTTGCCGGACGGTTCGGTGATCGACATGAACAGCCGCAGCCGCGTGCAGGTGCGCTATGAAAAGAATCGTCGGGCCATCGAATTGACGGAAGGCGAGGCCATGTTCAGCGTTGAACATGACACCGGCCGGCCGTTTGTGGTCGAGGCCGGCAACGGCAAGGTCACGGTCACCGGTACGCGTTTCGATGTACGTCGCGACCCCACGCAAACCCGGGTGGCGGTGGAGCAGGGCACGGTCAAGGTTCAGGGGCAGGGCGCTGATTTCATCACCGTCACTGCCGGCCTCGGTACCCGCATCGATGCGCAAGGGGTGGTCGCAGCCGCCTATGCGATCAATCCCGAGGAACTGACCGCATGGCGCAGCGGCAAACTGGTGTTCAACAACGCCAGCCTCAGCGAGGTGGTTGCCGAAGTGTCGCGCTACCGGGCCAACCCCCTCACGGTCGGCAACGATAAAGTGGGCAATTTGCGCCTGACCAGCGTGTTCAAATCCGACAACACCGATGCACTGCTCAAGGCCTTGCCGAGCATCCTGCCGGTGGCCGTGCGCACGCTCGATGACGGCAGTCAGGAAATAATTTCCAATTAATTTCCAAACCGATTCAGGTTTTTTTTGAGTTCATCGTCTTCTTGTCCAACTGCAACTGGTTTGCATTAACAGACGCACACTCTTGCGATTCTCAGGACACTGTTCGACGTGAAGAAAACCACCGCTAAAAACAACAATTCCCCTTGGCTGCGGCTCGCGCTTGCCCTGGCCATCAGCTCGGCGCTGCCTCAGGCATTCGCCGCTGACGCCATCCGCATTCCGGCCCAGCCGTTGGGCGAGGCCTTGAGTGAACTGGGTCAGCAAACCTCGCTGCAGGTTTTTTTCAGTCCAGAACTGGTGGCCGGCAAAACAGCCCCGGCGGTGGACGGCAACTTCTCGCCTGAAGAAGCCTTGCGTCAATTGCTGCAAGGCAGCGGTCTGCAATACCAGATCGATGAAGGCTCGGTCACGCTGATGCCAGCACCGACTTCCGCCGCCAATGGCCCGATCGAACTGGGCGTGACCGACATCAAAGTGGTCGGCGACTGGCTTGATAATGCCGATGCCGCCCTGGTGCAGAACCACCCTGGCGCGCGGACGGTGGTGCGCCGCGAAGCGATGATCGAGCAGGGCGCGATGAACGTTGGCGACGTGCTCAAACGCGTTCCCGGCGTGCAAGTGCAGGACGCCAACGGCACCGGCGGCAGTGATATTTCCCTGAACGTCGGCGTGCGCGGCCTGACATCGCGCCTGTCGCCACGCTCCACGGTGCTGATCGACGGCGTCCCCGCCGCGTTCGCCCCCTATGGCCAGCCGCAACTGTCGATGGCGCCGATTTCCTCAGGCAACCTCGACAGCATCGACGTGGTACGCGGCGCCGGTTCGGTACGTTACGGGCCACAGAACGTCGGTGGCGTGATCAACTTCGTCACCCGCGCCATCCCGGAAAAGGCCACTGGTGAAATCGGCACCACCCTGGAAACGTCCCAGTACGGTGGCTGGAAACACATCGACACCGCGTTCCTCGGCGGCACGGCGGACAACGGCATCGGCATGGCGCTGTTGTATTCCGGCGTCAACGGCAACGGTTACCGCGAAAGCAACAACGGCAACGACATCGACGACGTGATCCTCAAGACCCATTGGGCACCCACCGATGTCGACGATTTCAGCCTCAATTTTCACTACTACGACGCCAGCGCCGACATGCCCGGCGGCCTGACCCAGGCGCAGTACGACGCCGATCCGTTCCAGTCCGACCGTGACCACGACAATTTCAGCGGCCGTCGTAAAGATGTGTCCTTTCGCTGGGCGCGGCAGATCGACGACCGCACCCAGGCCGAAGTGCTGACGTATTACACCGACAGTTTTC
The DNA here is from genome assembly GCF_024748695.1 of Pseudomonas sp. B21-040. Classification (NCBI taxonomy): domain Bacteria; kingdom Pseudomonadati; phylum Pseudomonadota; class Gammaproteobacteria; order Pseudomonadales; family Pseudomonadaceae; genus Pseudomonas; species Pseudomonas sp. B21-040. Next base: position 4,553,667 of record NZ_CP087176.1, on the reverse strand, counting down.
GGGGCAGCAACATCGCCGCCCGCGACCAGAAAACCCTCAGCTCGTACCCGCGCACTTACTACACGTACGGCATCGAGCCACGGGTGTCCCATGTGTTTGATGTGGGCCCGACCACTCAGGAAGTCAGCGTCGGCTATCGCTACCTGAAGGAAGCCATGCACGAAGAATCGAGCCGCGTGGCGTTGGTGAACAATCAGCCGGTGATCACCAAGACCTCCGATGGCCACGTGTTCCAGGACCGTACCGGTGGCACCGAAGCCAACTCGGTGTATGTCGACAACAAGATTGATGTCGGCAACTGGACCGTGACCCCGGGTATTCGCTTTGAACACATCAGCACTGACTGGCACGACCGCGCCGTGCTCGACACCGCCGGCAAGCGTGTACCGGCGAAAAGCCGCAGCATCGAGAGCAACGAGCCGCTGCCGGCCCTGAGCGTGATGTATCACATGTCCGAAGCGTGGAAGCTGTTCGCCAACTACGAAACGTCGTTCGGCAGCCTGCAATATTTCCAGCTCGGCCAGGGTGGCATTGGCGACAACCCGGCCAATGGCCTGGAGCCGGAAAAGGCCAAGACCTACGAAATCGGTACGCGCTACAACGATGACGTGTGGGGCGGCGAAGTGACGCTGTTCTACATCGACTTCGACGACGAACTGCAATACATCAGCAACGATGTGGGATGGACCAACCTCGGCGCGACCAAGCATCAGGGCATTGAAACGTCGGTGCATTACAACATGGCGGCGCTGAACCCGATGCTGGAAGGCCTGACGGCCAACGCCGGTTTCACTTACACCCGCGCGACGTATGAGGGTGAGATTCCGGGCTTCAAGGGCCGTGACCTGCCGTTCTATTCGCGCCAGGTGGCCACCGCCGGGTTGCGTTACGACATCAATCGCTGGACTTACAACCTCGATGCGTTTGCCCAGTCCAAGCAGCGCTCGCCGGGTACAGGCGTGAACGCCGATGGCAGTTTCAACGGCAATTACATCACCGAAGGGACTGCGGACGGCCAGTTCGGCGACATTCCGGGTTACGTGACCTGGAACGCGCGCGGCGGGTATGACTTCGGTGCGCAGTTGTCAAACCTGAAACTGGCGGCGGGGGTGAAAAACATCTTCGACAAGCAGTACTTCACTCGCTCCAGCGACAACAACTCGGGGATGTACGTCGGAGCGCCGCGTACGTTCTTTGTGCAGGCCAGCGTCGGCTTCTGATAGAGCGAGGTGACTTCAACGTCGGAACGCCGCCCGGACCAAGCCCGCTCCTACAGGTTTTGTGAACGACACAAAACAAATGTGGGAGCGGGCTTGCCCGCGATTGCTGTTTCAGGCTCTCAACACTTTCCCGCCAATCGCCACCGCCACCAGCAGCAATGCCATCAAGCCGAAGGCAAAACTCAAGCTGCTGCCATGGGCGATAAATCCGATCACGGCCGGGCCGGCGAGGATGCCCGCATAGCCCAACGTAGTGATGGCCGGCACGGCAATGTGTTCGGGCATGACCGTTTGTTTACCGACGGCGGTGTACAGCACCGGCACAATGTTGGAACACCCCGCGCCCAATAACGCATAACCGGCCAGCGCTGCTTCCCAGGCCGGTGCGAACGTGGCCAACGCCAGGCCCGTCGCGGCTGTCAGCCCGCCAAACACAATCACCCGCGTCGAACCAAGGCGTCGGACAATCCGGTCACCGGTTAAGCGCCCGGCCGTCATGGTCAGTGCAAATGCCGCATACCCAAGTCCCGCATACGCGGTATCGATCCCGCGTTCCTGCGCCAGAAATACCGCACTCCAGTCGAGAGCCGCGCCTTCGGCCAGGAACACGATGAAGCACATCCCGCCAATAAACAGCACGATGCCATGGGGCACGGCAAACGCAGGCCCTGTGCTTTCGCTGCCATAGGGCAACAGGTGGGGCGCCGCCTTGAGCAACGCCAGTACCAGCACCACAATGACCACGGCCATCGCGCCCAGCGGTGAAAACCCAAGGCCAAGCAGGCCACTGACACCGGCCGCGCCAACAATCCCGCCCAGGCTGAACATCCCGTGAAACCCCGACATCATGTTCTTGCCGCTGGCTCGCTCGACGATCACCGCTTGCAGGTTGACGGTCGAATCCACCGTGCCGAGACCGGCGCCGAACATGAATAACGCGGCGATCAACCCCGGTATGGACGACACCGTCGCCAGTAGCGGTAATGCCACGCAAATCAACAACGCCCCCCCGGTGGCCACTCGCCGGCAACCGAAGCGCGCGGCCAGCAACCCGGCCATCGGCATCGCCAGAATCGAACCGACCCCCAGGCTCAACAGCAGCAAACCGAGCGTCCCTTCCTCCAGCCCGGCCCGTGCCTTGGCGTAAGGCACCAGCGGCGCCCAGGCGGCGATGCCGAGACCGGCGATGAAGAACGCGATGCGCGTGGACATCTGCTCCAGACGGCCGGGAACCAGCGGGGTTTGGGTGTGAAGGTTGGTCATATCAATCCTTGGCAAAAAACGTCGCGTCCCCAAAGGACACCGACTGACCCGCGGGGTTCGGTCAGTGTCCGCAGCGGTTCGCGGTCAGGCAGGTCCACATCCTTGCACAGCCAGCGGTTGTTTCGCGATATCGTCGACACTTTGATTGCTCAGGCAGGAGGCGACATGGCGGGGATGTACGATGCGCGAGGCAATATTTATATCGTCGTGGCGCCTGACGCCGTGCGCGCAAGCGGTATCGAATTACCTGAACAGGCCGACCTTGCCGCGCAAACCCGTGAGAAATGGGGACTGGCGGCCATCGAGACGTTCTGCGCCTGGGCGCCCGGTACTCAACCGCCCGGCAGCAAAGATCATCGCAGCGACGGTTTGCTGGTCGGGCCGTTTCAATCGGCGCCACCTTATGACCTGCTGATCGTCAACACCGACGGCACACTGGCCGAACGCAGTGGCAATGGGCTGACGATCTTTTCCCAGTCACTGAGCGAGCAAGGCTTGATGCCGAAGGAGGGTGCCTGCCTGCTGCGGGTTCATCACGACAAGGCTGACGCGGTTTCGCCGGTTGAAACGACCGTCATACCGGCCGAGGTCGAGGGCGTGCACGGGTTCTGGCTGGATTTGGGCAAACCGTCGTTCGGGCCGCAAGCCGTGGGTGCGCAGGGGATTGAAGGCGAGTTGTTGAAGGGGTGTGATGTCAGCCATGTGGCGCCATTGGCCGCGCTCGAACCGGCGTGGAGCCGCAGCCAGTTTGTGCGCATCGGCAATCCTCATTGCGTGACGCTGGTGGCGGACGCTGCCGCGTTGCCGAGTAATGAGCAGATGCGTGAAGCACCGTTGGCGCAAGGACTGCTGCTCATTGCGTATGCCTTGCCGACCGGGGCAGGGGCGCCGTGTCCGGCGGGGGTGAACCTGCAATGGGCGATGCTTGAATCTGAAGGCCGGGTGGTTGCGAGGGTGTTTGAGCGCGGGGAAGGGCCGACGGCGTCATCGGGCACCAGCGCCAGTGCGGTGGCGTGCGCGGCGTGGTCGGTCGGTTGGGTGGCGGCGGGGGCCGTGAGCGTTGTGATGCCTGGGGGCACGGCGCCGATTTTGTTGGAAGAATCAGCAGGGGAATTGACTCGAGTCAGGCTGTTTGGTACGGCGCGGTTGATGGGTTGAATTCAAGATTGCTATCGCGGGCAAGCCACGCTCCCACATTTGGAATGCATTCCACTGTGGGCGCGTGGCTTGCCCGCGATGAGGCCATCAACGTCGACGCAGTTTTCAGCTCAGACCAATGAACTCGACCACGGGCATCGTCCGCTTCATCAGCAACTTGCCCCCGCGAACCGAATACAGCGGCAGGCCCTGACTGCGAATCACCTCATAATCGCTGTCCGCCGACAGCACCAGCAAGTTCGCCGGCCGCCCGGCTTCCAGGCCATAACGATCGCCGAGGTTCATCGCCCTGGCGCTGTTGTCGGTGACCAGGTCCAGTGCGCTTTGCAGGTTGCGATACCCGAGCATATGGCAGATGTGCAGCCCCGCTTCGAGCACCCGCAGGATGTTGCCATTGCCCAGCGGATACCACGGGTCAACGATCGAGTCCTGGCCGAAACACACGTTCATCCCCGCTTCGAGCAACTCGTTGACCCGTGTCACGCCACGGCGTTTCGGAAAGGTGTCGAAGCGTCCTTGCAGGTGAATGCTTTCGGTCGGGCAGGAGACAAAACTGATTCCCGAATGCCCGAGCAGGCGAAACAGCTTGGCGCAGTAAGCGTTGTCGTAAGAGCCCATCGCCGTGGTGTGGCTGGCGGTGACCCGCGAGCCCATGTCGCGACTGCGGGCTTCTTCGGCCAGCACTTCGAGGAAACGTGAATGCGGGTCGTCGGTTTCGTCGCAGTGCACGTCCACCAGGCAGCCGGTGCGTTCAGCCAGGTCCATCAGGAACTTCACTGAGCTGACACCCTGATCGCGGGTGTACTCGAAGTGCGGAATGCCACCGACCACATCGGCGCCCATGCGGATCGCTTCTTCCATCAACTCGCGGCCATTGCGGTAGGACTCGATGCCTTCCTGCGGGAACGCGACGATTTGCATGTCGATCAGGTGACGGCTTTGCTCGCGCACCTCGAGCATGGCCTTGAGCGCGGTGAGTTGCGGGTCGGTGACGTCGACGTGGGTGCGCACATGCTGAATGCCGTGGGCGGCGAGGGTCTGGATGGTTTTTGTGGCGCGGGTCCTGGTGTCTTCCTCGGTGATCGTGACCTTGCGCTCGCCCCAGCACTCGATGCCTTCGAACAGTGTGCCGCTCATGTTCCAGCGCGGCTCGCCGGCGGTCAGGGTGGCGTCGAGGTGAATGTGCGGTTCGACGAAAGGAGGCACCACCAGGTTGCCACCGGCGTCCAGATCGTCGGGCCCCAGGGTCGGGGCTTCGGTCTGGCGGGCAATGGTACGGATCAGGCCGTTTTCCAGGTGCAACTCATGCAGGCCTTCTTGGTTGCGCAGGCGGGCGTTGATGATGTGCATGAGGTGAGTCCTTTGGGTTGATGACTCTAAATTAGCGCGGCAGTGGCGATCCTTGCTAGTGCCGCGTGACGAAACACAACACTGCTCTTGTAGGAGTGAGCCGGCTCACTCCTACAGGGGGATTGTGGGGTCATTGCGCCAGGGGCAAGAATTTCAGCAATGCGGCGACAATCGCTTCCGGCACATCTTCCTGAACCAGATGCCCGGCATTGGGGATCGGGTGAAATTGCGAGCCAGCAATCATCTGGTGCAAGGCCCGTCCTCGCTCGATGGGGATCCACTGGTCATCCTCGCCCCACAGAATCTGCACCGGGCATCGAATGGTCGGGTACAACCCTTCGACCTCGCGGGTATAGCGTTCGTCCATCTGCGCAATCTGCCGGTAAAACGCCGCTTGCCCCGGATCACCCAGCCAGGGTTGCACGTAAGGCGCGAGTTCTTCATCGGTCATGTCGCGTTTGATCGCCCCGCGAATGTAGGCCGGCACGATGGCCTGCTGAATGTAATCGGGTACGCCACTGAACGCCGCTTCATGCTGACGCACATGCTGCACGAACGGCGAACCCCAGGGCGACAGCGCTACCGGGTCGATCAGCGTGAGGCTGCGGTAATCCTTGCCGTTCAACAGATGCGCGCGCAGGGCCGTGGCGCCACCGAAATCGTGGGCCACCACGTCTGGCCGTTCGATTGCCCAGTGATCGAGCAAATGCGCCAACAACTCGTTCTGCACGCCCAGCGACACGTCGCCGTCGATTTTCTCGGATTGGCCATAACCCAGCAGGTCGAAATAATGCACGCGGTGTGTGGCGATGAAGTGCGGGGCGATCCGGTGCCACACATAAGAAGAGAAGGGGGTGCCGTGTACGAACACCAGCGGCGGGCCATCGCCGTGAACGGCGTAGTGAATCCGGTGCCCATTGAAGCGGTATTGGCGGTCCAGCAACCAGTCAGCCATGTGCCTGTCCTCTTGGCGGGTGCGAACCCGAAAAGCATAGGCATAAAAAAACCACCGCTGAGGGTGGTTTGATCATTCACTGACGAAACGCCGTTTCATTGTAGGAGTGAGCCGGGTTACTCGCCGTGATAGATGCAGCCGCTGGTGCACGTCTCGTGGATACGGATCGCGCTCAGTTCCGGCAGCAGGGGCTTCAATTCATTCCAGATGAATTTGGCCAGGACTTCACTGGTCGGGTTTTCCAGACCGGGAATGTCGTTCAGGTAGTTGTGGTCCAGACGCTCGTAGAGTGGCTTGAAGATCGCCTTGATTTCCGAGAAGTCACGGATCCAGCCAGTGTGCGGGTCGATGTCGCCGCTCAAGTGGATCGCCACTTTGAACGAGTGACCGTGCAGGCGACCGCACTTGTGGCCTTCCGGTACGTGAGGCAGGCGGTGGGCGGATTCGAACGTAAACTCTTTGAAGATTTCCACAGTGATTTGAGCTCTGTCAGGTGGCGATCGCCGCGGCGATGTGGGCAGGTGGCGAGTTTAACAGAGCTCTGGGCAAAACACTGACTAAAGGGTCAGCAAGCGCTCGCCGAGGCGACCATTGGCGGCCAGTTCGAGGAACTCATCACCGAGGCGACGGCTTTCATCCATCGCGGCACGCCAGTATTTCTGCCGGCCCGGCGCGTCGCCCATGAAACGCTTGAAATCGTTACGGTCCGGCAGTTTGCCGTAGGGCAAGCGCGCCAGATAATCCTTCGACGGCGCCAGTAGCAGAACATCTTGCAACCGCGCGGGGCAGGCACGGCGCCACGGCAACGTCTTGTCGAACCAGCCGGGAATCACCCGGTCGGTGAAGTGCGGGTACAGCACGATGTCGTTGCCGCTGTAGGGCAGATCAAGGTGGTAATCCAGCAAGCCGCCATCGCGGAACGTCCCCTTGCCGGCCCCTGGCAAATCGCGCACGCCTTCCATCACCATCGGGATCGAGCCCGACGCGAGCAAGGCCTGGCGCAGGTTGCCGGCACTCAATGCGACAAAGCGCGACGGGAAGTCATTCAGTGCATTGACCGGCGGGGCCAGGCGCGGGTCGTGGATGATCAGCCGTTCGAAATGCCGCGACAGCCGCGCGCGAGCACGCAAGTTGTCGGCGATCACTGAGCCGAGCGCCAACCCGAGCCGGCCACGATGATCGTCGGCCAGGCGTCCGTGGCTTTTGACCACCATGATGTTCAGCCGGTAATGGGCGTTGCTCAGGATCGAGGCGTCGCGGCCGTCGAGCAATTCATCGAGCATGCGCCGGGAACTCTGGCTGATCTGCGCCATGGTCACGCCCTTGGCAAAGTTCTGCTCGGTGTACAAGTGACCGAGGCGCCGGATGCCTTCGGCGGCATCCGGCAGGCACGCGCTGGCAAAGCGCCAGGAACCGACCGAGGCGCCAATCAGCGAACGCTCCCGAGGCGCGGCCGGCAGCCATTCGCCAAACAACGCCAGGTCCAGACCTTGAATCCCCAGGGCCTTGGGGCCACCGGCGGCACCCGGCAGCGTGCCGACATCGGCGGCGCTCAAGCCGTTTTCACGGATACGCGCCATGGCACGCGGGCCGGCCTTGAGGGTCAGGGAGGGGAACTTGATGTGGATAGCGGTCATACCGGTCTCGATTGTTGGCAAGCGCAAGATTATAAGCAGTTCAGGCAACACCACCCATCCACTGTGTGCGAGCTTGCTCGCGATTGCGGTCTCAAATTCACCACTGATGGTGACTGATACACCGCTATCGCGAGCAAGCTCGCTCCCACAGGGTTTGTGCAGATCTGCAATTTCGTGGTGTGTTGTTCCAATGATGGCCATTCAGTTTCAATTAAGTTCAGCTCGCTAAGGTGTCCGGTGCTGCAACACATAAAAACCCGGAGACACCCATGAACACCCAGACTGCCCTGTTCTGCGCCTCGATCATCGCCATGACCGCCAGCCTCGCCCACGCTCGCGACCTGGGCCCCGACGAAGCCCTGAGGCTGCGTGACGCTGGTACCATTGTGTCTTTCGAGAAGCTCAACGCCACGGCGCTGGCCAAACACCCCGGTTCGACCGTTACCCAGACCGAACTGGAAGACGCGTATGGCAAGTACATTTATCAGGTTGAGCTGCGCGACCCACAGGGCATCGAGTGGGAACTGGAATTAGACGCTGTCAGTGGGCAGGTTCTCAAGGATCATCAGGATACGTAATGAAGGTGTTTTCATTTTCACGCATGGCGCTGGTGCTTCTGGCGTTTTGTTCGGTGGCCCTGGCCCGCGACCTTGATCAGGACGAAGCCCTGCGCCTGCGTCAACAGGGTGTGATTCTGCCGCTGGAGCAACTGCTGCAGCAGGCACTGGATCGCTACCCCGGCTCGAAATTGCTGGAAGCCGAGCTTGAAGAAAAACACGACGTCTACATTTATGAAGTCGAACTGCTGACCGCCGAAGGTGTGGTCCGCGAACTGGACATCGACGCCACCACCGGGCGTTTACTCAAAGACAAGGAAGACTGATCGATGCGATTGCTGCTGGTGGAAGACCACGTGCCGCTGGCCGACGAATTACTCGCCGGCCTCATTCGCCAGGGTTACGCCGTGGACTGGCTGGCCGACGGTCGCGATGCGGTGTATCAGGGCAGCAGCGAGCCCTATGACCTGATTATTCTCGACCTCGGCCTGCCCGGTTTGCCGGGGCTTGAGGTGTTGGAGCAATGGCGCACCGGCGGCTTGTCGACGCCGGTGCTGATCCTCACCGCGCGCGGGTCCTGGGCCGAACGCATTGAAGGCCTCAAGGCCGGTGCCGACGATTACCTGACCAAGCCGTTCCACCCTGAAGAACTGCACCTGCGGGTCCAGGCGCTGCTGCGTCGCTCCCACGGTCAGGCCAATCAACCGACGCTCAAGGCCGCCGGGCTGCACCTGGACGAAGGCCGCCAGTGCGTGACTCGCGACGGTGCCGACATTCAGCTCACAGCCGCCGAGTTTCGCCTGCTGCGCTATTTCATGCTGCACCCCGAACAGATCCTTTCCAAAAGCCACCTCGCCGAACACCTCTACGACGGTGAAACCGAGCGCGACTCCAACGTGCTGGAAGTTCACGTCAACCACCTGCGGCGCAAGCTGGGGCGCAGTGTGATCGAAACCCGTCGCGGTCAGGGTTACGTGTTCGGCGGGGCGGCTCAGTGAAGTCGATTCAGCGCAGCTTGAGCCTGGGCCTGATCAGCGTCATGGTCGTTGTCGGCCTGGTGCTGGCTCAAACCAGTTTGTGGTTGTTTGAAATGGGCTTGCAGCGTTACCTCGAAGCGGGGCTGCGCAATGACAGTGAAAACCTGCTGTTGGCGCTGGTACGCGGGCCGCAAGGGTTGCAACTGGAGGAGCGGCACCTGTCGCCAGCCTACCAACGACCGTTTTCCGGGCACTACTTTCGCATCGATTTCGACGATACCCACTGGCGCTCCCGTTCGCTGTGGGATCAGGAACTGCCCATGCTTGAACATCCGGGCATGCACAGCAACTTGCAGCTGGGGCCCGAAGGCCAGCAGTTGCTCGTGTTGCGGTCAGACTATCGGCGCCTTGGCCAATCGATTTCCATCAGCGTCGCTCAGGACTACACCCCGGTGCGCGAGAGTTTCAAGCGCATGCAGCAGGTGGGGCTTGGCCTGGGATTGGCCGGGCTGCTGCTGATTTTGCTGCTGCAACGCTTCACTGTGCGCCGCGCCTTGCGTCCCCTGGAACAGGCCCGCGAACAGATCGCCCAGTTGCAGCAGGGCCAGCGCTCGCAACTGGATGATCAGGTGCCGGTGGAGTTGGAGCCGCTGGTGGCGCAGATCAACCATTTGCTCGCGCACACCGAAGACAGCCTCAAGCGTTCGCGCAACGCCTTGGGCAACCTCGGTCACGCCTTGAAAACCCCGCTGGCGGTGTTGTTGAGCCTGGCGTCCAGCGACAAACTCGACGCTCATCCAGCGTTGCGCAAGCTCCTCAAGGAGCAGTTGGAACAGGTGCAGCAACGCCTAAATCGCGAACTCAACCGCGCCCGATTGGCTGGCGACGCGCTGCCGGGGGCATTGTTTGATTGCGATGAAGAACTGCCGGGGTTGTTGGCGACACTGAACATGATTCATGGCGAGCACCTGGCGCTCAGCTACCGCGCGCCGACGGGTTTGCAGCTGCCGCGGGATCGTGAGGACCTGCTCGAACTGCTCGGTAACCTGCTGGACAACGCCTGTAAATGGGCGGATGCCGAGGTTCGCTTGAGTGTGGCCGAGACGCCGGGAGGGTTTGAACTGAGCGTCGAAGATGACGGGCCGGGGATTCCCGAAGACCAGCGCGAGCAGGTGCTCAATCGCGGCACGCGACTGGATGAACAAACGGATGGCCACGGGTTGGGGCTGGGGATTGTGCGCGACATCGTCGACACGTGGGGCGGGGTGATGCGATTGGAGGAGAGCGAGTGGGGCGGGTTGAAAGTGGTGATCGAGTTACCTCGGCACTGATCGTTCCCACGCTCCGCGACGTTGATCGTTCCCACGCTCTGCGTGGGAATGCATCCCGTGACGCTCTGCGTCACATCCCACAGCGGAACGCGGAGCGTCCCAGGCGGCATTCCCACGCAGAGCGTGGGAACGATCATGAGGGGCGGATCTCAGACGCGGAACTGATCCATCAAGCTCTGCTGCTGATTCGCCAGGCTGTTCAGCGATTGGCTCACCCGTGCCGATTCGTTGGCCTGCCCCGACAACGATTCCGTCACGTCCCGAATGGTCGCCACGTTGTTGTTGATCTCCTCGGCCACCGCGCTCTGCTCTTCCGCTGCCGACGCAATCTGCAGGTTCATGTCGCTGATCACCGTCACCGCATCACCAATCTGGCGCAGCGCGGTCACCGCCTGGCTGACTTGATCGACACTGCCCTGGGCCTGGCGATGGCTGTTGTTCATCGAACCGACCACGTCCTGGGTGCCGCTCTGCAATTGCTCGATCACCAGGCGGGTTTCTTCGACCGACTCTTGCGTGCGTCGCGCCAGGTTGCGCACTTCATCGGCGACCACGGCAAAACCGCGCCCGGCTTCACCCGCACGGGCAGCTTCGATGGCGGCATTGAGGGCCAGCAGGTTGGTCTGCTCGGCAATCGCGCGAATCACTTCCAGTACCGAACCGATTTTCTCGCTGTTCGCCGCCAGACCCTCGACTTGCACCATGGCGGCGCTCATGTCGGCGGCCAGACGGTCGATGCTGGTGGTGGTCTGGTCGATCACGGTCAACCCGCGACGGGTCGCCTGGTCCGCATCTTTGGCGGCTTGTGCCGCTTGCGCGGCGCTGCGGGCAACGTCCTGGGCGGTGGCGCTCATTTCGTGGGACGCGGTGGCGACCTGATCGACCTGGCGGTATTGCTGCTCCATGCCGGCGCTGGTCTGGGTGGCAATGGCCGATGATTGGTCTGCGGTGCTGCGTGCGTCCTGCACCGAGCGTTTTACCTCGGCAATGATCGGTTGCAGCTTGTCGAGAAAACGGTTGAACCAGCCGGCCAACTGGCCCAACTCATCCTTTTTGTCGTAGGCCAGGCGCCGGGTCAGGTCACCTTCGCCGCTGGCGATGTCTTCGAGCATGTGCGCCACGCCGAGGATCGGATTGGTCACGCTGCGGGCCATCAGCCACACCAGCATCAGGCCAATCAACGCGGCCAGCACGCCGAGGCTGAGCTCAATCAGGGTGCCGGAGGTGTTGCTTTCATCGAGTTGTTTTTTCAGCGCTTCGGCTCGGCCGACCAGGACTTTTTCCGGCACGTCCAGCAGCACGCCCCAGGATTTACCCCCGGGAATCGGCTGGAATGGCGACAACACTTTCAACTGATGATCGTTGTGCAGGCTTTCGGTTTTGCTGCTGCTGGCAAGCATGCGAATCAGCTCGGCACCATTGGCTTTGTCCACGGTGTCCAGGCGCTGGCTGAGTTTGCTGGCGTCGGCGCTGTAGCCGGCGAGCAAACCGACCGGGCTGAGGATGCTGACATTGGTCTGGCCATCGTAGAGCTTTTTGCTCGCGCCCTGACTCATGGCTTGCAGGCTGTTGAGGTTGATGTCCACCGACAGCGAGGCGATGACCTTGCCGTTGACCATCAACGGGAAAACGATGCTGGTCATCAGCACGTTCTGGCCGTCGATCACGTAGAAGTACGGTTCGATCACGCACGGCTTGAGCGAGGTGCGCGGGCAGGTGAACCAGGCGTTGGCCGGTTCGCCGCTGGGGCCGGTGCTGGTGTCGGCCATGTCACTTTCCGGCAATGCCATGGAGGTGACCTTGCCCGGTGTCGGTTGCGACCAGTACAGGGCAAAACGGCCCTTGTCGTTGCTGCCCAGTTCCGCCTGACCGGTGAACAGTTCGTCCTTGCCGTCCAGTGCGTTGGCTTCGAACACCAGCGACAGGCCGAGCAGTTCCGGGTTGGCTTGCAGCGCCGACTTGACCTGGCGAGTCAGGTCTTCACGCAGGTCGAAGGCGTCCAGAAAACGCTTTTCTGCCTGATCGCGCAGGAACAACACCTGACGCGAGAAGCCGTGGCCATATTGATAGGCATCCATGAACTGCTGACGAATCAGCAGCGCCTGGTTTTCACCCTGGGATTCGATCCGTGCCTGGGCGGCTTCGGTGAGCATCTCCATGCTTGAGGCTTTCACCATCTCGGAGCTGTGCTCCATGCGATACAGCGAAAGACCCACCAACAGGGTCACGATGCCGGCCAGGCAGAGCCCGGCCAACAGGGTGATTTTCCATTGAATGGAAAGTTGTCTTAGCGACATGGAGACGTCCTTTATTCGATAAATATCTGAGACTTTGCACTGTAGCGGCCGTGATTTGGCTTTCTTTATCCATGCGCTCAAATAAGAAACGAAACAAAACTTGTAGCAGCTGGCGAAGCCTGCGTCGGCCGGTCCGCGCTCGGGCGTAGCAGCCGTAAACCCTGTGATCTCGGTTCATTTGATTCACCGCGCTGCCTGATTTCACGACTGCTGCGCCCGAGCGCGGACCGGCCGACGCAGCCTTCGGCAGCTGCTACAGGGACGGTGTTCACTTTGACAAGGCGCCGGTGCTGCGGCACAGTGCGCGCCCTCTAATAAAACCCATTCTTAACTTCGCTGGCGGCTCTTCGCAGACTGCCGGCTGAGCTCATTTCGCTTGCCCAGAGGTAACGATGATTAATGCTGTAATTGCCGCGGTCGGCATCATGCTGATCCTCAGTCTGTCGCGCGTGCACGTGGTCATCGCGCTGATCGTCGGCGCGCTGGTGGGTGGTTTGACCGGCGGCCTGGGCATCGACGCCACGCTCAAAGCCTTTAATAGTGGCCTCGGTGGCGGCGCAACAGTCGCGTTGTCGTATGCCTTGCTCGGTGCGTTCGCGGTGGCGATTGCCAAGTCCGGCATGGCCCACGCCCTGGCGGACAAGGCCCTGGCGATGGTTGATCGCCAGCACGCCAGCGGTGGGGGGCAAGTCAAGTGGCTGCTGATCGGTTTGCTGTGGGTGGTGGCCATCGCCTCGCAAAACATTCTGCCGATACATATCGCGTTTATCCCGTTGCTGGTGCCGCCGCTTTTATATGTGCTGACCAAGCTGCAACTGGATCGCCGGTTGATTGCCTGCGTCATGACCTTCGGTTTGATCACCCCGTACATGTTCCTGCCGGTGGGCTTCGGCAACATCTTCCTCAACGAGATTCTGCTGGCCAACGTCGCCCGCAGCGGCGTGGACATCAGCGGCATCAACGTCACCCACGCCATGGGTATTCCGGCACTGGGCATGGTGTTCGGCCTGGCGGTGGCGTTTTTCAGCTATCGCAAGAAACGCGTCTACGACCTGGAGAAAATCGAGCAAGTCGAACAGGTCGCGGTGCAATACAACCCGCTGAGCCTGATGGTCGCGGGCGTCGCCATCGTGGCGGCCTTCATTATTCAGTTGCTGCTGGACTCGATGATCATCGGCGCGCTGGCCGGGTTCCTGATTTTCTCGGTGTCGGGCATTGTGAAATGGCGTGAAACCGACGACCTGTTCACCGAAGGCATGAAGATGATGGCGATGATCGGCTTCATCATGATCGCCGCGTCCGGGTTCGCCGAAGTAATGAAAGCCACCGGTCAGGTGCAGACGCTGGTGGAATCGTCGGCCTCGTGGATCAACCACAGCAAAGGCATTGGCGCACTGTTGATGCTGTTGGTGGGGTTGCTGGTGACCATGGGCATTGGTTCGTCGTTCTCCACCGTGCCGATCCTGGCGGCGATTTTCGTGCCGTTGTGCGTGCAACTGGGTTTCAGCCCGTTGGCGATCGTGTGCATCGTCGGCACGGCCGGCGCCCTGGGTGATGCCGGTTCGCCGGCCTCCGACTCGACCCTGGGCCCGACCTCGGGTTTGAACATTGACGGCCAGCACCATCACATCTGGGACACCGTGGTCCCGACCTTCCTGCACTACAACCTGCCGCTGCTGGCGTTCGGCTGGGTGGCGGCGATGATTCTCTAACCTGGCCCACCCTGTAGGAGCACGGCTTGCCGGCGATGGCGTCCTTGAAATCGCCATCGCCGGCAAGCCGTGCTCCTACAGTTTTTTGTTGGCGTGCCGTTAAAGCCTTTAACCACGCCAACAAAACCAAAAGAGTGAACCGTCATGCGCATGAGCCTGAAGGCTAAAGTCCTGTCCCTTGCCGTTCTCCCGGTGTTGCTCTTTGCCTTGGTTATCAGCCTGACCACGCTTTTCGTCCTCCAGGAACAGGCGCACAAGGAAGTCGAAGAAACCCGTCAGCGCCTGCTCAACGATGCCAAGGCCACGCTGCAAAGCTACGTTGCCGTGGCCATGACCACGATCAAACCGCTCTACGACGCGGCCGCCCCCGGTGATGATGCCGCGCGCGCGCAGGTGATCAAGTTGCTGTCGAGCATCACCTACGGCAAGGAAGGCTACTTCTTCGGCTACGACTCCAACACAGTGCGCCTGTTCAAGGCCAACAGCCCCGAAGGCGTGGGCCAGAGCTTCAAGGACAACCGCGACCCGAACGGCGTCTACGTCAACCGCGACCTGGTGAAAGTCGCCAAGGACGGTACTCACTACCTGCAATACAGCTCACCGCTGCCCGGCAACACCCAGGTGCTGGTGCCTAAACTCGGCTACACCGAATACCTGTCGAAGTGGGACATGGCGGTGGGCACGTCGGTCAACCTCGATGGCATCGAAGCGCAAGTCGCGCTGGTGGAGGCCAAGGTCCAGGAACGCATGGAAGGCGTGGTGCTGAGCATTGTCGGGATTGCCGCGGTGCTGCTGTTGGTGATTGCGGCGGTCGGCCTGCTGCTGGCCAACACCATTCTGCGTCCACTGAACCTGATGAAAGCCAACCTCGATGACATCGCGGCGGGCGAGGGCGACCTGACGCGCCGCTTGTCCATCACCAGCCAGGATGAACTCGGTGAACTGGCTGGCTCGTTCAACCGTTTTGTCGACAAAATCCACAGTCTGGTGCGCCAGATCACCGAAATGACCTCGCAACTGACCGGTCTGGTGAATCAGGTCTCCGACCAGGCCCAGCGTTCGGACCAGGCCATGGAACGTCAGCGCCATGAGACCGATCAGGTTGCGACGGCGATCAACGAAATGTCGGCGGCGGCTCAGGAAGTGGCCAAAAGTGCACAAAACGCAGCCGTGGCTGCACAGCAAACTGACGAAGAAGGCCAGGCCGCCAAGCGTGTGGTGGCCGGCAGTATCGTGAAGATTCATGCGTTGGTGGACGACATCCGCAGCAGCGGTGTGTCGTTGGACAGCCTGCAAAAAGACGTGTCGTCGATTGTCAGCGTCCTCGGTGTGATCCGTTCGATTGCCGACCAAACCAACTTGCTGGCACTCAACGCCGCCATCGAAGCGGCCCGTGCCGGCGAAGCGGGGCGCGGGTTTGCGGTGGTGGCCGATGAAGTTCGCGCGCTGGCCAGTCGTACGCAAATCAGCACCCAGGAAATCCAGGGCATGATCGACCGCTTGCAGGCCGGGACCCAATCGGCGGTGGAAGCCATGCGCCGTTCCAGCGAAGCCGGCGACGGCACGTCCGCGCAGGCCAACGAGGCGGGCGCCTCACTCGACACCATGGCGCAGTTGATCGGCACCATCAACTCGATGAACGCACAGATCGCCAGCGCCGCTGAAGAACAAACCGCAGTGGCCGAAGAGATCAACCGCAGCGTGCATCAGATCGCGGTCGCCGTGGACAATGTGGCGGATGAAACGCAGCTCGGTGCGCAGACTTCGCGCAGCCTGGCTGACCTCGGCCAGCGCCTTGGCAAACTGGTCGGCCAGTTCCGTATCTGAGCCGTTAAGCATTCTTTGTAGCAGCTGGCGCAGCCTGCGTTCGGCTGCGAAGCAGTCGTAAACCTTGAGTGCGAGGTCTTCCTGAAACACCGCATCGACTGATTTCACGACTGCTGCGCAGCCGAACGCAGGCTGCGCCAGCTGCTATAGATTTATGTTGATGCTACGGTCTGTCCCAATACGGCACAGCCCCAAAGCATTCAACAAAGAAATCAATCACCGTCCGCACCTTCACCGACAACCGTCGGCTGCCCGGCCACAACACCGCAATCTGCTGCGGCTCCAGGCTGTTGGATACCTGAAAGTCCCCCAGCACCGGCACCAGCGTGCCTTCGCGCACTGCCTCGCCAATCAACCATGACGGAAACATCACCAACCCCAACCCTTGTTCGGCGGCTTGAACCAGGGTGTCAGCGTGATTGCCGGTGATCGGCCCTTTGACCGAGTAGGGCGTCCAGTCCTGCTGATCCTTGCGGAAAAACCAGCGTTGCAGGCCTGTCGCGCCTTTGTAGGCCAGGCATTGATACGCTGCGAGGTCTTCAGGGTGTTGCGGTGTGCCGTGGCGTTCTAGGTAGGCCGGGCTGGCGGCGACTTGAAACCGGTGAGGCGCCAGAATGCGCGCCTGCATGCTGGAGTCGTGCAGCGGGCCGATGCGAAACAGCAGGTCGGCACCTTCTTGCAGCGGGTCGATGTAGTGGTCGGTTTGCTGGATATCCAGTTGCAGCTCCGGATAGCGCTCGCACAATTGCCCCAGCCACGGCGTCAGGTGCCGTTGGCCGAAAACCACCGGGGCGTTGATCCGCACCAGCCCGCTAGGTTCGCTTTGCTGTTCTTGCAAGGCTTGCTCGGCTTCTTCCAGTTGCACCAGCACCAGCCGCGCATGATGACCGAGCATGCGCCCGGCTTCGGTGGGCGTTACGGCGCGGGTGTGGCGGTAGAGCAATTGCTGGCTCAGGGCTTGTTCCATTAGCTGGATCTGCCGGGAAATCGAAGAGGGCGCCAGGCCTTCGCGCCGCGCCACTTCGGAAAAACTGCCATGGTCGAGCACCGCGACAAACAGCCGAAGTGCCTTGAATCCGAGGTCGTTGAGGCCGTGCATGATTCGTCCTGCTGTGCGAGTTGCGCAAAAGTGTTGTCAGGCTACTCCCATTTATCGCAAAGCACTGCCACCGGATAATGCCGGCCATTGTTTCTACAGGCAGGTTTCCCTTATGCAAGCGTCTTCAATCAACACTGCGGTCACACCCGCGACCAAACCAGGGCTGCGGCTATTGCTGTTGCCGCTGGTGATCCTCGCCGGCATGGGCCTTTCCGTGGAGGCCGGGTTGCTCGGGCCGCTCGGGGTTCAGGTCGGGCATTTGTGGGCGACATTGAGCATTTTCGGAGTCGGCTCGGCGATTCTGTTTTTGCTGCTGTTGTTCAGCGGCCCGCAACAAGGTCCGGCGTTGAACACCTTGCCGCGCTGGCAGTTGATCGGCGGCTTTCTCGGGCCGATTTATGTGGTGGTGCTGACCCTGGCCACGCCGCACATCGGCATTGCAATGACCATGATCGCGATCCTCTGCGGGCAGGTCGGCAAAAGCGTACTGATCGACCACTTTGGCTGGTTCGGCGCCAGCCGCAAAAAGGTCAACGGTGAACGCTGGCTGGCGTTGCTGTTGATTGTCTTGGCACTTGTTCTGATCGCTCGGGGTTGATGATGAATCTGATTATTTTGTTGGCCGTAATCGTGGCGGCCGGTGCGGTGTTGAGTGTGCAGGCGGCGATCAATGGCCGTCTGGGCGAAACGGTTGGCGTGTTGCGCAGCAGTTTGCTGACCTTCGTGGTGGGGGCGGTGGTTACCGGGCTGCTGATCCTGTTTTTCGAACCGGCGCAGGCCGTGAGCTTGCTGGACGTGCCGAAGTGGCAACTCAGTGGCGCGCTGTTTGGGGTGGTGTACATGATGGTCATGGTCGGCGCGGTGCCAAGGGTCGGTACGGCGGTGGCGACTGTGGCGGTGATTGTCGGGCAACTGGGCATGGGCATGTTGATCGACAATTTCGGCTGGCTGGGTAATCCGGCCATCGACCTGTCGAACAGCCGGATCGTGGCGATGGTGTGTCTGGGACTGGCGTTGGTGTTCATGTATCGCAGCAGCAAGCGGCAGGGCTGACGCAAACTCCTACACTGGTAAGACGGGCCGCGCGTGCGGCACCCCGACGACCACACCAATGGAGTCAGACTCATGATCAGCAGTGACAGTATCTGCGATTGTCCCAAATGCTCGTGCAAGCTGGGCGAGCATCCGATAGCGCGCCACGGTAAACACTATTGCTGCGAAGCCTGCGCCAAGCACCATGAACATGGCGAAGAATGCTCCAGCAAGGGCTGCAAGTGTGCTCACGAGAAATAGTGCTAAAACCTGATCTTGTGGCGCGGGAGCAAGCTCCCTCGCCGCAGGTATTCAATCGCTCTTTTTTATTAACTCGCTGGCCGCCAGGTCACGTTCTCGACGCCGAACTTCTCTGCCATCGGCTTGCTGGTCTTTTGCACCTTCTCCCGGCCGAAACGCGGGATCCGGCCCACCCCGGCGTCGCAGCTCGCCCAATGCCAGGCCTCCGCGTTGTCCATCTTGTCCAGGCGGATGATGAATGACTTGGGGGCGCCATGAAGGGTGTATTCAATGACGAAAAGTTTTGTGTTGTTCATAAAGCCCGTATTCCTCCCGGTGGTAATAGAGGGATCGTCGGTGTCGCGGAAAATTCAGTTGGATTGTCAGGTGGCGGCGACCAGTGGCGACCAGACGTTGGGCTGGTTACCATGCAATGTCTCAATACCCCAATGAATGCTGCCCATGGCCCTTGCTGCGCCCCCCGACCTGAGTGATACCGATGTGCCCGTGCAACCACTGGCACGGACCTATCCGCGCGGCTTGTTCATCGAGCCACACGAGCACGTCTGGGGCCAGTTGCTGTATGCGATGAGCGGGGTGATGTGGGTCGAAACGCCCCATGAAGCGCTGGTCGTGCCGCCGCAACGGGCGGTGTGGCTGCCACCGGGCGTGCCCCATGGGATTCGCGTGGTCTCGGACTTGCAGATGCGTAACATCTACCTGCGACCGTCCCTCGCCGCGACGCTGGACGAAACCGTTCAGGTCATCGAGGTTGGCGGCTTGCTGCGCGAGCTGATCGTCGGGTTGGTGGAGCAGGGCGACAACGGCGCGCCCGAGTATTACGAGGCGCTGGTCGGCCTTGCACTGCTGGAACTCAGGCGCGCCAAGCGCTCCGAGTTGAAAATCCCGATGCCGGATGATTCCGACCGACGCCTGATCAACCTCTGTCAGGCCGTCATGGCCGCGCCATCGCTGGACATCTCTTTTGAACAACACGCCGAAAGCGCCGGTGCCAGCGTGCGCACCCTGGCGCGCTTGTTCAAGGACGGTCTGGGCATGGGGTTCGCCGAGTGGCGGCGACAGGTGCAACTGGCGACAGCCGTGGCCGAGCTGATTCAGGGTGTGCCGGTCAGTGCCATTGCGCGCGAATTGGGCTATTCGCCGAGCAGTTTCAGCGACATGTTCCGCCGGGAACTGGGCATTGCACCCTCACAATTTTCCAGCCATCACCAAACCCTGTAGCAGCTGGCGAAGCCTGCGTCCGGCGGCGAAGCAGTCGTAGAACCTACTAGCACGGTATTACTGACCGACCGCGTTGCCTGATTTTACGGCTGCTTCGCCGCCGGACGCAGGCTTCGCCAGCTGCTACACGTCGTCTTGTATTCGGCATTAGTGCTTTGGCCGGAAAGCAGAAGCACTTGGCCGATGCCCGGTGCAACCTGCCATTAGACTCTGGCCTATCTTAATAGCCCACGGAGTCAGCCATGAGCTACCTCATCTCACTGGCCATTGGTCTGGGCGTCGGTTTGCTCTACGGCGCACTGGATTTTCGTTCCCCCGCACCGCCGGCCATCGCGCTGGTCGGGCTGCTCGGCATGCTGGCCGGTGAAAAGTTGTGGCCCATGGGGCGGCAACTGGTCGCTGGCTGGATCTCCTGAACCGTTTATTTATTCGATGGAAACGCTCATGAAAGCATTGCAGTTCGACAAAACCGGCGACCTCTCGGCCCTGCGCTACGTTGACGTGCCCACTCCGGTACCCGGCGCCGATGAAGTGCTGGTGCAGATCAAGGCCGCGGGCCTCAACCCCAGCGACGTGAAGAATGTGCTGGGTCGATTTCCCTACACCACGTTGCCACGGATTCCCGGTCGGGATTTTGCCGGTGTCGTGGTTGAAGGTCCGCAGGCGTTGATTGGTCAGGACGTCTGGGGCACCGGGCGTGAGCTGGGGTTCTTTGCCGATGGCTCCCATGCGCAATTCGTCAAACTGCCGGCCAACGGTGTCGCGCTCAAACCGACCCACCTGAGTTTTGCCCAGGCCGCCAGCCTCGGCGTGCCGTACACCACGGCCTGGGATGCGTTGGAGCGCAGCCTGGTGACGGCGCAAACGCGATTGTTGGTGATCGGCGGCGGCGCGGTGGGCAGCGCGGCGTTGGCGCTGGCCAAGGTGCGCGGAGCTCAGGTGCTGGCGGCGGCGCGGCGACCGGAGCAGGTCAAGGAATTGCAGGCTCAGGGCTATCAAACCCTGCAACTGGATAATCCGGAAAACCTGGGCGCTCAGGTGAACACCGTGTACAGCGGCGGCGCTGACGTGATCTTCGACACCACCGGGTTCTGGCTGCCGGCCTCAGTCCCGGCACTGGCGACGTTCGGCCGCATCGCCATCATCGCCGCACCGGTGGACGGCATGGTGCAATTGCCGGCGCTGGCGCTGTATCGCAAGGGTGGCTCGGTGGTCGGGATCAACTCATTGTTGTACGGGGTTCAGGCGTGCGCGGCGATGCTCGATCAGTTCGGCAAGTTCTTCGATCAGGGGTTGTTGCCATTGCCCGAGGGCTTGTTTGAATCACCGCTGTCCCAAGGCCTGGAGCGGTATTCAGAAGTGAATCAGGGCAGTGGCGACAAAGTGATCCTGTTGCCGTAACGGTGATCGTTCCCACGCTCTGCGTGGGAATGCAGCCCGGGACGCTCCGCGTCTCTAGCTGAACGCGAAGCGTCCGTTGAGGCATTCGGAACGATCACCAGACACAATGCTAGAATCGCTCGCACTGACTTCCCAAGGTGCCTCCCATGAGCGAGCCGATTCGTCTGACCCAATACAGCCACGGCGCAGGTTGCGGCTGCAAGATTTCCCCCAGGTGCTGGAGGTGATTCTGGCCGGCAGCGGGGCGCAGAACCTGGACCCGAAACTCTGGGTCGGCAACGCCTCGCGCGATGACGCCGCGGTCTATTCCATCGATGAAGAACGTGGCGTGGTCTCGACCACTGACTTCTTTATGCCCATCGTCGACGACCCGTTCGATTTCGGCCGCATCGCCGCCACCAATGCCATCAGCGACATCTACGCCATGGGGGGCGACCCACTGATGGCGATTGCGATCCTCGGCTGGCCGGTCAATGTGCTGGCGCCGGAGATTGCCCGGGAAGTGATTCGCGGTGGCCGTTCGGTCTGCGATGAAGCCGGGATTCCACTGGCCGGTGGGCACTCCATCGATGCGCCGGAGCCGATCTTCGGCCTGGCCGTGACCGGGCTCGTGGAAAAGCGCCACATGAAGCGCAATGACACGGCCACGGCCGGTTGCCTGCTCTATCTGACCAAGCCGCTGGGCATCGGCATCCTCACCACCGCCGAGAAGAAGGGCAAGTTGCGCCATGCCGACATCGGCCTGGCCCGTGACTGGATGTGCACCCTGAACAAACCCGGCAGCCGTTTCGGCAAGCTCGACGGCGTGACCGCCATGACCGACGTCACCGGGTTTGGCCTGCTGGGGCACCTGGTGGAAATGGCTGACGGCAGCCACCTGACTGCCCGCATCGAATACGACCGCGTGCCGCGCCTGCCAGGGGTTGAGTATTACCTCGACCAAGGCTGCGTACCGGGCGGGACGCTGCGCAACTTCGACAGTTATGCCAGCAAACTGGGGCGGCTTCAGGAAATGCACAAACGCGTGTTGTGTGATCCGCAGACCAGCGGTGGCCTGCTGATTGCGGTCACGCCCGAGGGCAACGAACAGTTCCTGGCAGTGGCGGCCGAGCTGGGCCTGAGCCTTGAGCCGATCGGCGAACTGGTTGAGCGACAGACACACGCGGTTGAGGTGTTTTGATGTCGATCGACTTCACCGATTACCGCGACATCTTTCTCAACGACCGGCCGATGATGGATGCCCGCGCGCCGGTGGAGTTCAGCAAGGGTTCATTCCCGGGGGGGGTCAACCTGCCGCTGATGAATGACAGCGAACGCCAGCGCATCGGCACCTGTTACAAGCAGCACGGGCAGCAAGCGGCCATTACGCTGGGGCATCAACTGGTGTCCGGCGAGATCAAGGCTGAACGCATCCAGGCCTGGGCCGATTTCGCCCGGGTGCATCCCGAGGGCTATTTGTATTGTTTTCGCGGCGGCTTGCGTTCGCAGATCGTCCAGCAATGGCTCAAGGACGAAGCCGGCATTGACTATCCCCGGGTCGGTGGCGGCTACAAGGCCATGCGCACGTTCCTCCTCGACACGCTCGATCAGGCGGTGACCCAGTGCGATTTCGTCTTGCTGGGCGGCATGACCGGCACCGGCAAGACCGAAGTGCTGACGCAGTTGAGCAACGGGCTGGACCTTGAAGGCCACGCCAATCATCGCGGCTCCAGCTTCGGCAAGCGCGCGACCGGGCAGCCGTCCAACATTGATTTTGAAAACCGTCTGGCGGTGGATGTCCTGAAAAAGCGTGCCCACGGCATCGAGCAGTTTGTGCTGGAAGACGAGAGCCGGGCAGTCGGCAGTTGCGCATTGCCGTTGCCGCTGTATCAGGGCATGCAGCAATTTCCGATGGTCTGGCTGGAAGACAGCCTCGAAGGGCGTGTCGAACGAATATTGCGCGACTACGTGGTGGACCTGTGTGCCGAGTTCATCGGCGTGCATGGCGATGAAGGGTTTGCGTTGTTTTGCGCACGTATGCTGGAAAGCCTCAACAACGTGCAGAAACGCCTGGGTGGCGAACGCCATCGGCGGATGTTGATATTGATGGAAGAAGCCTTGGCCGAGCAGGGCCGAAGCGGTGCAGTGGATTTGCACCGAGGCTGGATTGAAGGGTTGCTTCGTGAGTATTACGACCCGATGTATGCGTTTCAGCGGGAGAAGAAAGGCGCGCGGATCGAGTTTGCTGGGGAGAGGGTAGCGGTACTCGAATACCTGCGCGAGCGAGTCAATCAGCAAGGTTGAGGTTGTATTGACTGGCCCCAATCGCGGGCAAGCCCGCTCCCACATTGAATCTTCAGTGAACACAGATTGTGTGTACTGCCGAGATCCACTGTAGGAGCGAGCCGCTCGCGAAGGCGATCTGACCGGTGTTACAAAACCTAGAGCAACGCCGCCCCGATCAACCCGCTGATCACACCAATTGCCATGGTCATCAGCGCCACGCTCACCAGCACCCGCGCATCGAAATCCTTGCGCAGCATCAGCAGCGACGGCAGGCTGATGCTCGGCAGGGTCATCAGCAATGCCACGGCCGGGGCGGTGCTCATGCCCAACGTCATCATGGTTTGCACGATAGGGATTTCTGCTGCGGTAGGAATCACAAACAACGTACCGATGATTGCCAGCGGCACCAGCCACAGCAGGCCGTTGGCCATGGCCCCGTCAATGTGCGGGAACACCCAGACCCGCACCGCGCCCAGCACCAGGACTGCCAGGATATAGATCGGGATGGTGCTCCAGAACAAACTCCACAGGGTTTTGGCCCAGCGTGTCAGGAATGGTTGGGTATCTTTTTCGCTGACTTCGGCCACTGCCTCGACGGCAGCTTCAGGCAGTGTTTCCGGGCCGCTGATGCGTTGAGCGATCATCGACACCCCGAACACCAGCACAATCCCGGCGACCAATCGCAACGCGGTGAACCCCCAGCCCAGCACGAACCCCATGAACACCAGCGTCGCGGGGTTGAGCACCGGGTTGCCGATCCAGAAGGCCAGCGCTGCGCCGACCGAGACATTCGAGCGACGCATGCTCGCGGCCACCGGGGCGGCGCAGCACGAGCACATCATCCCCGGCAGGGCGAACAGGCCGCCACGCAAGGTTGAAGCGAAGCTGGCGCGACCGAACAGGCGCAGCAGCCAGTCTCGTGGAATCAGGACTTGCAGGAGGGAGCCGAGAATCACGGCCAGCACGGCGGCTTTCCAGATCGCCAGGAAGTACACCTTCGCGTACGTCAGCGCGGCGGCCAGCGGGGCGGTCTGTTCGTCATTGAGGATGGAGGCGCCGATGCTGTGATTGTCAGCGGCGATGAAGGCTTTCAGGTAGTAAGGCGACCACTTGACGTAATAGAGGCCGATACAGGCGACCACGACGAAAAGGGCAGGTTTCCACCAGAACGACCAACCCCGGGCGGGGACAGCTGCGGATGAGAGTGACATGGAGAGAGTCCAGACAAGGGGAAGTTGCATACATGATAGCCCGCCCCTTGGCTGTCGTGGTCTTCACCGGCTGTGGGATGTTGCCGACCGCTTAGGTCGGACAAGTCTGAGACCCGTTATCCAGCCCTTGTTTGTAGCTGTGACTGACGAGGCTGGCCTTGCCGTTTTGCCAGGTCAACGTGAGTACGAACACCGAATCGTAGTCGCTGGACGCCCAGTCTTCGGTGATGCTCTGCTTCTTGCCGACGGCGTCTCCAGCGACCTTGTTGATCAACTCTGGCAAGTAGCCATGGGACCAGGCGGTGTAGATGATGGAGTTGTGGTACTTGTCGTGCAGTAATTCTTCGGCGAGGTCGCTGGTGTCGTTGGCCGAGAATGAGATGTTCACCGGCAAACCGAGCTTGATCGCGCTGGGGCTGATGGTCATCAGTGGACGGATATAGCTGTAGGAGTTGTCCAGTTCACCTTCCTCGACATTGCGCGTCGGGTTGGCGGCAAACACGTAGTTGGCCTTGCCGAACTTTTCCGGCAACAAGGTGGCCAGGTCGATGGCGCGGTTGAGGCCCTGGCAATTGAGTTGGCCCAAACCACCGGCGGGTTTCTCTGCGTGACGCAGGAACACCAGTGTCTGGGTGCCGTCCGCCGGTTGGGCACGACTTTCGCGGGACTCCAGCAACAAAAACACTGCGCTTGCCGCCAGCAGCACCGGCAGAACAATAAACGCACGGTGCTTGAAGCGTTTAGCGAATTTAAAAAGTTTGGTCATTGGTATAAGTGATCTTCAGCGCATTCGGTTAAGGCTGACAAACCTTTACACCACGAGCTCCCAGCTTCGAGTGTTTTCCATGTCGTTGAGTCGGTCCGAGTCCGAAAGGGCATTGCTCAGAGTCCTCCGATGCCCATTTGGTTCGCGTCCGGTGGTTGCGCAGCACTGTATCGACAACCTTGAGCGGGTTGCAGCGAAGGTTATCGACAAGATGTTGCGAATTTGTGGACACCCTACACCTTGAGGCTCGGGCAAAGGCTGAGATCTTTCGATCGTGTTCATCAATGGTTTTGATAACGCGAAAAGATCGCAAGCAACGGGCGCTAATCCTGGATTATGCTCATCCCTTTCTTTAGCGACGGATGTTCCCGATGACCGATTTGTCCGCGTTCCCCATCACCCAAAAATGGCCAGCCCAATACCCCGACTGGATCCAGCTTTACTCCTTGCCGACCCCCAATGGCGTCAAGGTGTCGATCATGCTTGAAGAGATCGGCCTGCCCTATGAACCGCATCGTGTGGGCTTCGACACCAATGATCAGATGTCGCCCGAGTTTCTGTCACTGAGCCCCAACAACAAGATTCCGGCCATCCTCGACCCCCATGGTCCCGGGGACAAACCCCTGCCATTGTTCGAGTCCGGGGCGATTCTGATTTACCTCGCCGACAAGAGCGGGCAACTGCTGGCTCAGGAATCGGCCGCGCGTTACGAGACGATTCAATGGCTGATGTTTCAGATGGGAGGCATCGGGCCGATGTTTGGCCAGCTCGGTTTCTTCAACAAGTTTGCCGGCAAGGACTACGAGGACAAACGACCGCGCGACCGCTACGTCGAGGAAAGTAAACGTTTGTTAAAGGTTTTGGATGGACGCCTTGAAGGGCGTGACTGGATCATGGGCGAGCGCTACACCATCGCCGACATCGCAACGTTCCCGTGGGTGCGCAACCTCATCGGTTTCTACGAAGCGGGCGATCTGGTGGGCATCAAGAATTTTGCGAATGTCACACGCGTGCTGGAGCGTTTCCTGGCGCGGCCGGCCGTCATGCGCGGGCTGGAAATTCCCAAATCGATCCTTTGATTTATTCAAGACCAAGGCAGGCAATGAGTTCATTCGATTTCAAGCAAGTAGATGTCTTCAGCCGCGTCGCCCTCAAGGGCAACCCATTGGCAGTGGTGTTCGGTGCGGACGAACTCAGTGAGGAACGCATGGCCGCGTTCGCGACCTGGACCAACCTCAGTGAAACCACGTTCGTGCTGGAACCGCGCGATCCGCGGGCCGACTATCGGGTGCGGATCTTCACCACCCTGAACGAGTTGCCATTTGCCGGGCATCCGACCCTGGGCACCTGCCATGCGTGGCTTGAGGCCGGTGGCGTGCCCAAGGGCGAGGAGATTATTCAGGAGTGCGGCGTCGGACTGGTGCGTATTCGTCGACAAGGCGCGCAGTTGGCCTTTCTCGCGCCGCCCCTGATTAACGCCGGGCCGGTGGACGCCGAACTGGTGGAGCGCGTGCGACGCGGCCTTGGCCTGGAGGTTGGGGCGATTGTGCGGGCGCAGTGGGTGGATAACGGTGCCGGATGGCTGGCAGTCATGCTCGAAGAGCGCCAACAGGTGCTGGACTTGCAGCCGGATCATTCGCAAATGCTGGGCCTGGCCGTCGGTGTGATTGCGCCGTGCAATCCCGAGCGCGATGGTGATGACGCACAGTTCGAAGTGCGGGCGTTCATCTCGGGTGACGGCATGCCGGAAGACCCCGCCACGGGCAGTCTGAACGCAGGGATTGCGCAATGGTTGCTCGCTGAAGGGCTGGCGCCTGCCTCCTATGTGGTCAGCCAGGGTTTGACGATGGGACGAGCGGGGCGCATCCAGGTGGATCAGGTGGGTGATGAGATCTGGATTGGCGGTGCTGTGGTGACCTGCATTACCGGCACCCTGATGCTTTAACCGCCCTGTAGCAGCTGCCGAGCGTGCGAGGCTGCGTCCGGCTGCGCAGCAGTCGTGGCCCGGTGAACGCGGTTTGACTGAAAGAATTCGGTTGCAGGTTTTGCGACTGCTTCGCAGCCGGACGCAGCCTCGCACGCTCGGCAGCTGCTACGAGGGATGTGTTACAGGCGCGGATTATTGCTGACCCGGTAAGGGTTTTTCCGCTCTTGAGGTTTGTGCCTGGCGCCTTGCAAGGCATAAGCTTCGCTCCCTACGACGTTTATCTTGTCCTCCGTTTTCAGGAATGCCCATGTCCAGTCAGTTCCCCGAAGCACGTCCACGCCGTCTGCGCCGCAATGCGAGCCTGCGCAGCCTGTTCCAGGAAACCGAATTCAGCCTGAACGATCTGGTACTGCCGATTTTCGTCGAGGAAGAAATCGACGACTTCGTGCCGATCAAAAGCATGCCTGGCGTGATGCGCATTCCGGAGTCGAAACTGGCCGGCGAGATCGAGCGCTACGCCCGCGCCGGCATCAAATCCGTGATGACCTTCGGCGTGTCGCATCATCTGGACAGCAGTGGCAGCGACACCTGGAACGACAACGGGCTGGTGTCGCGCATGGCGCGGATCGCCAAGGATGCCGTGCCAGAGATGATCGTGATGTCCGACACCTGCTTCTGCGAATACACCGACCACGGTCATTGCGGCGTGCTGCACAACCACGAAGTCGATAACGACCAGACCCTTATCAACCTCGGCAAGCAAGCCGTGGCCGCCGCGCGGGCTGGCGCCGATGTGATTGCGCCCTCGGCGGCCATGGACGGGCAGGTCCAGGCGATTCGCCGGGCGCTGGATGACGCGGGTTTCAGCCAGACCGCGATCATGGCGTATTCCACCAAATTTGCCTCTGCACTCTACGGCCCGTTTCGTGAAGCCGGCGGCAGCGCGCTCAAGGGCGACCGCAAAAGCTATCAGATGAACCCGATGAACCGCCGCGAAGCGGTGCGCGAATCGCTGATGGACGAACAGGAAGGCGCGGATGCACTGATGGTGAAACCGGCCGGTGCCTACCTGGACATCATCCGCGACATCCGCGAGGTGTCGCGTTTGCCGTTGTCGGCGTACCAGGTCAGTGGCGAGTACGCGATGATCAAATTCGCGGCGCAAGCGGGGGCGATCGATGAGGATCGCGTGGTGCGTGAAAGCCTCGGGGCGATCAAGCGCGCGGGGGCGGATTTGATTTTCACCTACTTCGCGATGGACCTGGCCCTGGCTGGCATCTGAACCCCATTGCCAATGTGGTGTTCTCAGGGGCAGCCAAAAAATGGCCGAATCCCGTGATCCCTGAAGTACCGCTCGATCACTTTCGGATCGGAACACGTCTCGGCAATCGCCACATACGTATCCGGCCGTAACAGGTAAAACCCGTTACGGCCCAGCCCCGCGGCTTCAAACGCGGGCCTCCAGCCGAAAACCTGCAGCGGCAGGTGATGCTCATTACACCAAGCGATCATTTCGTCGCTGGTGTCGCCATATACATGCACTTGCCAGTTCGGGTTCTTCAGCGACCCAAAATTATCGCCCTCACCGTCGTGGGCCCAGGGCAGGCGATCACCGCCGTGAACGTGCCCGGCAACGCCAGTGCTCAGCGGCATGCCGCGATAATTGAGGGTGATCTGCGAGACCGTGCGAAACAGGAACTCGCGGGTCGCTTCAAACGAAGCCATTTTGGGAATCACAAACGGTGCCAGCCGTGTACGCAGCACATCGGCCAGGCGACCTTCGGCGGTGACGAACGTGAATACACGGTCGGTGGTGGCGACCAGTTTGCGGGCGAACGCGATACGCTCGGTTTCGTACGTGTCCAGCAGCTTGGCCGTAGCGCCGCCGCTTAACACCGCCGCGAGTTTCCATGCCAGGTTGATGGCATCGCCGATTCCGGTGTTCATGCCCTGACCACCCGCCGGGCTGTGCACATGGGCGGCGTCACCCAATAGAAACGCGCGTCCGGTGTGAAAGTGGTCGGCCACCCGATGATGCACACGGTAGGTCGAGAACCAGTTCACCTGTTCGATCTGCACCTTCAGATGTTCGATGGCCCGGCTGCTGACGTCCTCAAACTGCAGGGTTTCAGCCTGCTCGGCACGTTCGTCGCGCACGGTGCCGATCAACCGGGCACGGCCTGTGCCGCCGAGTGGAAATATGGCGAGGAAGTCCGCTTCATCCAGATCCACATGCAGTTCGCCATTGAAGGTCGGCCCGCTGGCTTGTACGTCGGCGACATAGAAAATCTGCTGGTAGGTCCCGCCCGGAAAGCCGGTGTCCAGGGTCTTGCGCACAATTGACCGGGCACCGTCGCAACCCGCCAGATAACAGGCCTGACAGGTTTCCTGCTGGCCGTCGGGCAAGCGCAGTTGGGCGGTGATGCCATCGCCGGTGTCTGTGAAGCTTTCCAGTTCCGTGTTGCGCTCCACTTGAATGCCAAAGGCTTCGAGGCGTTTTATCAGCAGTCGCTCGTGCTCGTCCTGAGGGTATATTTCGAGGAAGGCGTAGGGCGTCAGTCCCTCGCCGACGCGGCTCAGGGGCAAGCGCGCCACCGGTTCGCCCTTGACCCAGAAATTCGCCGCCTCAACACGATGACCGTTTTGCACCACGGCCTCGCTGAGATCGAGCTGGCGATACAGCTCCAGTGTCCGGGCCTGGACCGCGAGTGCCCGCGACGTCGTGCCGGGTGCCGACGTCTTGTCGAGAATCCGCACGCGAACGCCCAGTTTGCTCAACCACAGCGCGAGTACCAGCCCGGTCGGGCCGGCGCCGACGATCAGCACGTCACTACGATTCATCAACCTGTCCTCCTCGGTGACTGGCTCAAGTATGGTCCACTCGTGCAGCGCAGGCAGGCTGACTGCCCAACGGAAAACGGCCGTGCTGCTGCGACCGGGGAACGGGGCGCGGCGGCAGGAGTCATAGCCTGCGCCATGCCATTGGTCGTATGGTTAACCCGGTTCAACGGATTTGATGGAGCACCATGCAAGCCAATCGATTGCTCACGGGGGTTGCGGTGCTGTTGCTTTTGGCCGGTTGCGGCACTCAACGCTCGCAGGAACAGCCTGCGCGCACGCCCGCCGAGGTCAAGGCCGAGATCGTGCGGCTATTGCCGGTTAAAACCACCGATCGGCAGGGCTGGGCCACGGACATATACACCGCATTCGCTACCCGGAAACTTGATCCCTCCACGCAAAACCTGTGTTCGGTGATCGCCGTCACCGAGCAGGAATCCACATTTCAGGTCGACCCGCCGGTGCCGGGCCTGGGCAAGATCGCTCGGGAAGAGATCGATCGTCGCGCCGCTAAAGCTCATATCCCCAGTCTGTTGGTCAGTGGCGCATTGCAGTTGCGTTCACCCAACGGCAAAAGCTACAGCGAGCGCCTCAAAGCAGCGCGCAGCGAGAAAGAACTCAGCGCGATTTTCGATGACTTCATTGGCATGGTGCCATTGGGCAAGACCCTGTTCGGTGGCTTCAATCCGGTGCACACCGGCGGGCCAATGCAGGTCAGCATCGATTTCGCCGAGCAGCAGGCGCGGGGCTATCCGTACCCGGTGAACGGCTCGATCCGGCATGAAGTGTTCAGCCGCCGAGGCGGCATGTACTTCGGCATCGCCCACTTGCTGGGTTACCCGGTGAGCTATACGCAACCGCTGTATCGCTTCGCGGATTTCAATGCCGGCTGGTATGCCAGCCGCAATGCGGCGTTTCAGAACGCGTTGAGTCGGGTGTCAGGCATTCCGCTGGCGCTG
Organism: Pseudomonas sp. B21-040; assembly: GCF_024748695.1. Taxonomy (NCBI): domain Bacteria; kingdom Pseudomonadati; phylum Pseudomonadota; class Gammaproteobacteria; order Pseudomonadales; family Pseudomonadaceae; genus Pseudomonas; species Pseudomonas sp. B21-040. The sequence goes on along the minus strand of NZ_CP087176.1, from coordinate 4,522,403 downwards.
GATGGCGATCTGGTTCGCTATGACTCGATCATGCCCGGCACCACTGAATTGGCGGTGCGCAGCCTCGGCAAGCAGTTGGGCATGCGCAATACGACCATTCGCAATCAATTGGAGGAGGGCAAAAGTCTGACATTAGAGAACACCGAACTCTATCGGCGGGTGTTCGCGTTGGCCGACCAGGCCGAGGGCCGGTCATTGCCTCGTGCAGTGTTACCGGGGATCAAGTTGCAAAGTCCGAAAATCACCCGAAAACTCACGACGGCGTGGTTCGCCAAACGGGTCGATGAGCGTTATCAGCGCTGCCTGGTGCGGGCAGGCCAGTGAGCGGAAGCAAAAAACAGACGTAAAAAAACCCGGCGGGTGAGGCCGGGTTTTTCATTGAGTCCTGCGGTAAAACCCTGCATTTATGCAGCACGGCTTTCGATCAAGCGGTCGGAGCCACCTTCAGCAACGCGGTTCTGCATCAGACGGTCGGAACCATCAGCGGCAACGCGGTTTTCGATCAGGCGGTCGGAGCCACCTTCGGCAACGCGGTTCTGCATCAGACGGTCGGAACCATCAGCGGCAACGCGGTTTTCGATCAGACGGTCGGAGCCACCTTCAGCAACGCGGTTCTGCATCAGACGGTCGGAACCATCAGCGGCAACACGATTCTCGATCAAACGATCCGAACCTCCTTCAGCCACACGGCTTTCAATCAGGCGATCCGAGCCGCCTTCGGCGACGACAGGTTGAGCAGAGGTAGCGGCAAAAGCGTTAACTGCAAAAACCGAGAAAGCGATGCTGAGAAGAGTTTGGCGTTTCATGAGGGTGTGCTCCGGGGTGTTATTGGTTGGTATGGAGCGGATGTTACGCCGACGATTTTTTATGAGAACTTCATTGCTGTGATTGTGAACATCGACGGTATTGATAGGTGATGAAAGTAACCCCACGCAGGTGTGATGGTTCAGTCGTCGGATAGCGCGGGTAGGGTTGAGCGGCACTTCTACACTGGTTAGCTGGCGCGTGCCCCCGAGGAGCCAATCATGAATACCAGTTCTTATGTTGCCGAACACACCGGCCTACTGCTGGTTGACCCTTACAACGACTTCCTCAGCGAAGGGGGCAAACTTCACGGTCGGGCCAAACCGGTGGCTGACAGCGTCGGCACGCTGGCCAATCTGAAGGCCGTGGTGTCGGCCGCTCGCCATGCCGGGATCCGGGTTTTCTATGTACCCCACCACCGCGCCGAACCGGATGACCTGGCCCACTGGCAGCATCCCAGCCCTTATCAACAAGGGGCCAGCAGCGCGCAAGTGTTTGCGGCGGGAGCCTGGGGCGGGGAATGGCACCCGGACTTCCATCCCGAGGCGGGCGACGTGATCGTCAAGGAACACTGGGGCGGCAGCGGTTTCGCCAACACCGACCTGGACTTTTTGCTCAAGCAACACGGGATCGACAAGGTCGTGGTGGTGGGGATGCTCGCCAATACCTGCATCGAAACCACCGGCAAGTTTGCCGCTGAACTGGGCTATCACGTGACGCTGGTACGCGACGCCACCGCCGCGTTCAGTGCAGAAGCCATGCATGCCGCGCATGAGATCAACGGGCCGACGTATGCGCATTCGATCGTCACAACGGCCGAGTTGATCGCAGCGCTGGGCTAGTACGGCCAGCAGATGGCGCCTCTCTTGATCCTTCATTTTTGTCACGCCAGGAGGCCGCACCATGTACCAACTTTATGGACACCAGAATTCCGGCGCGGCGGCGATAGAGGCTGCCCTCGAACTCTGTGAAATTCCTTATCGCTTCATTGACGTCGAATCTTCGCTAGAGGCCGCCCACGCGCTGGAAAAACTCAACCCGCTCAAACAAATCCCAACCCTGCAATTGCCCGATGGCAGTGTGCTGAGCGAAAGCGCGGCGATCCTGATTCATCTCGGGTTGACCTTTCCCGAGTCAAACCTGCTGCCGAAGCTGGCCGCTGATCGCGATCAAGCCATTCGGGGCCTGGCGTTCATCATCTGCAATTGCTACACGGCCATCGGCATTATCGATTACCCCGAACGCTGGTTGATCGAGGCGGATGAGTCGTCCAGACAAAATCTCATGGCCGGCGCCCGCACACGTTTGCACTGGAGCTGGGAGGTGTTTGCCGATCAGTTTTCCGGCGAGCTGTATCTGGGCGATGAGACGCCGGGAGCGCTGGATGTGCTGGCGGCGGTGGTGTCGAGATGGGCGGGCAGCCGGGAGCATTTACGCCGTACCCGGCCCGGTTTTTTTGCATGGCTTGAGCGTATAGACCGGCACCCGACCTTGGCACCGGTCTTCGCGCGGCATTGGCCAACCTGAACACAAAAGATCAACGGTGAGCTGTAGGCGCCGGGCTTGCCCGCGATGCAGGCGACCCGGTTTGACGTCGAACCGGGTTGATCCCATCGCGGGCAAGCCCGGCTCCCACAGGTTTTTGTAGTGTGTTCGGATTATTCGCCGCGGATGTACTGCTCCAGTTGTTGAATCAGTTCAGCCTGCTCGGCAATGGCCTCCTTGACCAGGTCGCCGATCGACAACAAACCGATCAACTTGCCGTTCTCCACCACCGGCAAGTGACGCAGGCGCCTGTCGGACATGATGCCCAGGCACGTATCGACGGTTTGATGGGTGTCCACGGTAATGACTGGGGACACCATGATGTCGCGCACCGGCGTACCGACCGAGGAGCGGCCATGCAGCACCAGTTTGCGGGCGTAGTCGCGTTCACTGATGATGCCCAGCACTTCGTCATTTTCTACCACCAGCAAGGCACCGACGTTTTTCTCGGCCATCTTCATCAGTGCTTCCAGCACCATATGATCAGGCTTGATCTGATGCACTTCCTGATTCTTCTGATCTTTGAGCTTGAGCAGTTGAGCGACGGTTTTCATGGCGGTTTCTCGGGTGTTGTCGTTGTTCTTGAAGAATCGTAGACGCAAGCGCTGAGGGCAAGGGAGAAAGCGGCAGATAACACTCAAAAAACGTCATTCGGCGGTTTTTCTTTGGTAAAGCTTCGTCGAAAGGGGCGTGCCAAGGGAAATTCTCACCCCTGACCCGCTGGCCCTTGATGACGGGTAGAATTGCAGCCTGAACAAAACGTGAGGTTGCAGTGGTGGACTTACAGCAGGGCTTCGTCCTGACCCGGCATTGGCGCGACACCCCGGCCGGTACGGAAGTCGAGTTCTGGCTGGCGACCGACTCCGGTCCCCGGCGCATCCGCTTGCCTCATCAGCCGTCGGTGGGGTTCATTGCGGCGCAGCAGCGCGAGCAGGCTGAGGCAGTGCTGCACGGCGAGAAAAACGTCGAGCTCAAGCCCCTGGCGCTTCTGGATTTCGAGCACCGCCCGGTGCTCGGCTTGTATTGCCAGCAGCACGGTCAGTTGATGCGCCTGGAAACCGCGCTGCGCAAGGCCGGCGTCGAGATGTTCGAGGGCGACGTGCGCCCGCCGGAGCGCTACATGATGGAGCGGTTCATCACGGCGCCAGTGATTTTTGGCGGCACGCCCGATGCGCAGGGCCTGTTGCTCGATGCGCAGATGAAACCCGATCCAGACTACCGACCAACGCTGCGCCTGGTCTCGCTGGACATCGAAACCACCGCGCAGGGCGAGTTGTATTCCATTGCGCTGGAAGGCTGCGGCGAGCGGCAGGTGTACATGCTCGGACCGCCCAACGGCGACGACAGCCAGGTGGATTTCCAGCTCGAGTACTGCGACTCGCGAACCGTGCTGCTGAAAAAGCTCAATGAATGGTTTGCCCGCCACGACCCCGACGCAATCATCGGCTGGAACGTCGTGCAGTTCGACCTGCGCGTGCTCCATGAACACGCCCGGCGCCTGGCGGTCCCGCTCAAGCTGGGGCGTGGTGGTGAAGAGATGCAATGGCGCGAACACGGCAGCCGCAACCATTACTTCGCCTCGGCGGCAGGGCGGTTGATCATCGACGGTATTGAGTCCCTGCGCTCGGCGACCTGGAACTTCCCGTCGTTCAGCCTGGAAAACGTCGCGCAAACCCTGCTCGGTGAGGGCAAGTCAATCAGCACGCCTTACCAGCGCATGGACGAAATCAACCGGATGTTCGCCGAGGACAAACCGGCCCTCGCCACGTACAACCTCAAAGACTGCGAACTGGTGACACGGATTTTCGCCAAGACCCAGTTGCTGACTTTCCTGCTGGAACGGGCCAGCGTCACCGGTTTGCCGGCCGATCGCAGCGGTGGTTCGGTGGCGGCGTTCACCCACTTGTACATGCCGCTGATGCACCGCCAGGGCTTTGTCGCGCCCAACCTTGGCCGCCAGTCACCGCAGGCCAGCCCCGGCGGCTTTGTCATGGACTCACAGCCGGGCCTGTACGAGTCAGTGCTGGTGCTCGACTATAAAAGCCTCTACCCGTCGATCATCCGTACCTTTCTGATCGACCCGGTCGGGCTGATCGAAGGCTTGCAACATCCCGACGACAGAGACTCGGTACCGGGTTTTCGCGGGGCACGTTTTTCCAGAACCCGGCATTGCCTGCCGGCCATCGTCGCCCGGGTGGCCGAAGGTCGCGAAACCGCCAAGCGCGAACACAACGCACCGCTGTCCCAGGCGCTGAAGATCATCATGAATGCCTTCTACGGCGTGCTCGGTTCCAGCGGCTGCCGCTTCTTCGACACGCGCCTGGCTTCGTCCATTACCTTGCGCGGTCACGAAATCATGCTGCGCACCCGGCAGTTGATCGAAGCCCAGGGCCACACAGTGATTTATGGCGATACCGACTCTACCTTCGTCTGGCTGCGCCGGGCCCACGGACAGGAGGAAGCCGCGCAGATCGGTTTTGCGTTGGTCGATCACGTCAACCAGTGGTGGCGCGAGCATGTGCGAGCCGAGTACGGACTGGAAAGTGCGTTGGAGTTGCAGTTCGAAACCCACTACAAGCGCTTTCTGATGCCAACCATCCGTGGCGCGGAGGAGGGCAGCAAGAAGCGTTATTCCGGCCTGGTCACGCGCGCCGATGGCTCTGATGAAATGGTCTACAAAGGCCTGGAAACCGTGCGCACCGACTGGTCGCCACTGGCCCGGCAATTCCAGCAGGAGCTGTACTCGCGGATCTTCCATCGCAAGCCGTATCAGGATTACGTTCGCGATTACGTGCGCAAGACCCTGGCCGGCGAGTTCGACGACCGTTTGATTTACCGCAAGCGTCTGCGCCGCACCCTCGATGACTACGAGCGCAACGTGCCGCCCCACGTGCGCGCCGCGCGCATCGCCGATGATTTCAATGACCGGCAGGGTCGCCCACGTCAGTACCAGAACGGCGGCTGGATCAGCTACGTGATCACCGTCGCCGGGCCCGAGCCGCTGGAGATCCGCAGCGCGCCCATCGACTATGACCACTACGTCACCCGGCAGCTGCAACCGGTGGCGGATGCGATCCTGCCGTTTGTGGACGACGACTTCTCAACGCTGATTGGTGGGCAAATGGGCTTGTTTTAGGTCCAGCAGAGACAGCGTCCAGTCATCCCGTATGCCGTGGAAATATTGCTCGAGGGCTCGATGGAAAACGCTGTCGTCGGGGGCGACCTGGGCAAACAGGGTCATCGAGGAGTGAAACTTCAGGTCATCAGGATGGCCGAAGATATCGGCGATCGAGCGTTGTTTGACGTTCAGGACCAATTGCGTGCAGGTCCGCAGGCGCGGGCCCAGCAGTGGATGCTCCAGATACGCCGCGGCTTCCTCATCGGAGCGTATGGCGAAGTGGCGGGACATCTCGCTCCCGCCTAACCCGGCAAGCTGCGGAAAGATGAACCACATCCAGTGACGGCGTTTTTTACCGGCGTGCAGTTCTTCCTGTACCCATTCGAATACCGGGTCTTGAGCCTGGACGAAGCGTGGCAAATTAAAAGCGTCGAGCTGATCGGTGCTTCTCATGCACATGCCCTCTGGCAATCGGCGATGGTTCAGACCATGGCCAACCGATGTTTGCGTTGTGGCGCGTGAAACGCGTGATCCAGCGCCTCCAGATCCCCGGGTTCGAGCCGCAACTGCGCGGCTTGCGCATTCAATTGCACGTGTTCAGGTTTGACCGCTTTGGGGATGGCGATCACGCCGCTCTGCCGCAGAATCCATGCCAGCGCTACTTGAGCCGGTGACGCCCCATGACGGGCGGCAACCTTTTTCAGCGCCGGATGGGCCAGCATTTGCCCGCCCTGACCGATCGGGCAGTAAGCCATCAATGGCTGGCGATGCTGTTGGCTCCAGGGCAGCAAATCAAATTCGATGCCGCGCTCTTCCAGGTTGTAGAGCACCTGATTGGTGGCGCAGGCCGGTGAGTCGAGTTCTTGCAGGTCGTCCACATCGAAATTGGACACGCCCCAACGACCGATCTTGCCGTCTTCACGCAGGCGTTCGAAGGCTTCGACGGTTTCCTCCAGGGAATACTGGCCACGCCAGTGCAGCAGGTACAAGTCAATGTAATCGGTGTTCAGACGCCGAAGGCTACGCTCGCAGGCCTGGGGAATGCCTTTGCAGCTGGCGTTGTGGGGGTAGACCTTGCTGACCAGAAAGACGTTGTCTCGCAGACCACTGATGGCTTCAGCGACCACTTCCTCGGCACCGCCTTCAGCATACATTTCGGCGGTATCGATCAACGTCATGCCTAACTCGATACCCAGCCGCAGGGCGGCGACTTCATGCCGGTGCGCCGAGCGATCCTCGCCCATGCGCCAGGTGCCCTGGCCGATGACCGGAACCTGGGAGCCGGCCAATTCGAGGGTCCGCATGAAAACCTCCTTTTTGTAACTCGGTGGATATTAAATGGGCAGCAAAATGCCCCGGTGGTTCCGCAGCGCACTAGATAGTTGGTGATAGCGAACACGACGAAATCTCAGCTGCAGATTGTCGGTATCGTTGCCCACGGACCACCGGCACTGCACTTTTCTGGTTTTGGTGGCTCTATCCTTGGGCAGCCGGCGGCGATCCCCACCGTCGGCCCATGCCCAAGTTCAAGAACCCATGGCTCGAGTTTTACCCCGTATCACCTCACCGATCCACCGCTGTTGCCTGCTTTCGACCTGCCTGACAATGCTCTTTGTCAGCGGTTGCAGCCAGCAGCAGGGCAACGACATCGTCAGCCAGTTCCGTGAAGGCAGGCCGCAGGAATTCCTGCAGACCAGCGTCGACCGCATGGCCACGCTGACAATGCGTGACAACCTCGACAGCCTCTACCTGCTGATGAGCAAGCTTTACCTGCGCAACCCCGATGAGCTGAAGAAATCCGGTTTCCTCGATGCCCGAACCGCTGGCAAACAAGTGCGCATGGCCATCGAGCTGCAAACGCCGTTGCCCACCCTGGGCGGTAAAAAAGACCTGGCGGCCCTTCGGTATGCCATGAGCCCGGAATTTCTCGGTGACCGGGTCGGTGCGTTTATCTATGCCATTGGCAGCATGCTGGTGACCGCTCACGGCAATCGTCTGGAGTTCTACATGACGGATGCGATCAACCCGACGTTCGTCAGCAATGCCGCGCGCAACATCGAGATCGCCACGTGGATTCTCAGCCAACGGCAAAACAGCAATGGTGAGCCGTTGCTTTTTTCCAATGAAATTTCGGAGGAGGGCAGCAATCTGAGTTTTGCCGTGGAATTCGGCAAAATCGTCGCACGCCTGGATTTACTGACGCAGATGCTGGACGAACGCTACCGGCGCATCGGCTTGAACTACGCGCAGAGTCTGTTGTTTCTGAATTTCCTGCCGGTGCAATAAACCCCGACACAAACCCTGTAGGAGCTGAGCTTGCTCGCGATAGCGGACTTTGAGCCACCACATATGTTGAATGTTATACCGCTATCGCGAGCAAGCTCAGCTCCTACAGGGGAATGGGGTGTTGTTATGTCTCGGGTATAACGATAGTTCGCATCGATATAAGTGGTTATAAGAAAAATCGCTATGCTGCGGGCCAGTTTTCCCTGCGATCTTTGTGGACGTATCAATGGAATTAGTGAACATCGGGTTGGTCATTGCCGGGTTGGTCGTTGGCTTTATTGTCGGCATGACGGGCGTCGGTGGCGGGTCATTGATGACCCCGATCCTGTTGTGGTTCGGTATCAACCCCGCGACGGCAGTCGGCACCGATTTGCTGTACGCGGCAATCACCAAATCCAGTGGCGTGCTCGTTCACCGGAAAAACAACAACATCGACTGGGCGATCACCGGCTGGCTGACCCTCGGCAGCGTACCGGCAGTGGCGTTGACGTTGTGGTTCCTGAGCAGCTTGCACACCGCGCCTGAAACGATGAATGCCATCATCAAACAAGCGCTGGGGTTCGTCCTGTTCGCCACGGCGCTGGCGATTCTGTTCAAGAAGCGCCTGCTCGATTTCGCGCACAAACGCGCGGGTGGCAACTATAACCCCAGCGGTTCGCGCCTCAATGTAATGACCGTCATCACGGGCCTGGTGCTGGGCACCATGGTTGCGTTGACGTCCATTGGTGCCGGCGCCCTGGGCACCGTCGCATTGTTCATCCTGTACCCGCTGTTGCCAACCCGCCGCCTCGTCGGCACGGAAATCGCCCACGCCGTGCCACTGACGCTGGTCGCCGGGCTTGGCCATGCGAGCATGGGCAACATGGATTGGCATGTGCTGGGTTACCTGCTGATCGGTTCGCTGCCGGGTATCTGGTTGGGCAGCCATTTGACCGGGCGCATCTCCGATGAACTGTTGCGCCCTTGCCTGGCAACCATGTTGGTTTTGATCGGTTACAAACTGGCGTTCTGATTCAACCCCATGCGCCAGCTTCACTCGCGGGTGAAAATTTCCAGCAGATGCCCGTCCGGGTCATCGAAATACACCCGCCGTCCCCCTGCGTACTCATTGATTTCCTTCGGCCGCTGCTTGCCCGGATCAGCCCACCAAGGCTGTCCGCATGCTTGCAGGCGCGCGAACGCGTTGTCGAAGTCATCGTCACCGATCAAAAACGCATAGTGCTGGGACGCAATCGGCGGCTCATTGTTGTAGAAATCCAGCGACACACCGTTATCGAACTTGACGACCAGCATGGGGCCGAAAGGCTCGGGAGCGGGCAGGCCGAGGAGTTCGGCGAGGAAATTCGCGGAAACCTGTTTGTCGCGGCACCAGACGATGGTGTGGTTCAACTGAGCGCTCATGGAGTTGTCCTCACGGCGGTTCAGGTGGGTCGTTTTAAGTGATGAGAGTAGCTCAGCCTGTTGCGCAATGACCGCCCTGACCTAAGCTTGGGTCAAGGCGAAACACAATTGCGGTGCGTCACCGGAACGAACGCCGCGATGCGCAATCATTAGAGCGTGGTTATCAAAAGGAGATGCGCATGCTCATCAGGTTTTTGACCCTGACAACCTTGCTGGCTTTCGCCGGTCCCTTGTTCGCAGCCGAGGGCGATTCACCGCTGGATATAGACAAGGGCAGGTTTAGGCCATTGATTGTTATCGCGCCCAGTACCGTCGACCCGGTCTGGACGGGACTGAAAAAGTCGCTGGCTGATCCGGCCAACAAAGAGGGGATCGCTCAACGCAATATCAAGGTGTACAGCGTGCTGAACATGTTCGGGCAGCTTGACGGCAGGGACCTCGGTCAGCAGGACACCATGGCACTGATCCGCTCGCTGAAACTTGGTGCGGGGGCGTTGCCCAAAGTGATCCTGATCGGCAAGGACGGCGAGAAGAAGCTTGAGAGTTCGGGGGATGAGTCAAAGTCCGTCGATTTGAAGAAGATTTTCGACACCATCGATGCCCTGCCAGCGGCTGAGAAAGAAGCCACCGCGCCGGCGGTCGTAGCCCCCCCGGCTGAAGCCGAACCCGTCAATGGGGCCAAAGGCACCAAGGGCGCAAAGGCTGGCAAAGCGGGCAAACCGGCCAAGCCCCCGGAAATGCCGGATGACTGAAACGGTGAGGGCGTCTGTTCCTTTTGATGGGTGGGATTGAACGCCGATTTCAGTCTCCGTCATGACAATGGGCGATCTAAACGATCGCCCATTTTTTTTGCAGGTGAAGTACCCGCCTTCACGGGCCTCGGACATTTCCTTCAAGTTGTGTAGCACTTGATGAACTGGTGCCCTACAGCGCGCACCGCTAGCCTTTGTTGAAGTCCGCGATATTGAGGGACCCAAGGACGAAACCCCCCGTGGAAAAAGGAGCCCCGCCTGTGAAAAAGATCAGTAAGCCTCAACAACCGCAAACGCCCACCGATGCCGATCATCCCGATTCTGTGAAGGTGTGTGGTACCGCAGAAGTGGCGGTCATTCCACGCCCCAGGCGTGTTCCCACTGCTCGGCAGATATTCGCCGTTGTCCCCGGCGTCGACACGCTGACGCTGCTAAGGCAAGCCAGCGAAACCCTCGCATCGCTGAATGCCCTGCTCGAGAATTTTGCGGCAAAACTGGACGCGCCGAACCGTGGTGAAATCTTTTCGATCCAGCAGTTGGCGATGATCGCTGAGTTGTTGGTGACCCAGGTGCGGGACAACCTTGTTCCGCAGGACGATGCGTCTGACGGTTCGCCAGTGACTCGGCATTAAGCGAGCGACATAACGACAATAGGTGACCTCAAAGGGTCACCCATCCGTCTGTAGCTGCCGAGCCTGTGAGGCTGCGTTCGGCGACGAAGTCGTCGTAAACCCGGCGGACGCGGTTTTCCTGAAAAACTGCATCGTCTGATTTCACGACGACTTCGTCGCCGAGCGCAGCCTCGCGGGCTCGGCAGCTGCTACAGGAGTCGCGTTGCTCTTGGTTATTCAGTCAGGGCACTCAATATCGTGTGGGCGATTTTGATGCGTTCCGGGTTTGGGTAATTTTTGTTGGCCAGGATCACGATGCCGATGTCCTTCGAGGGTACGAACGCGACATAGGCACCAAAGCCACCCGTTGAGCCGGTTTTGTTGAACAACAGGTTTTCCTGTTGTGGCTGCGGCGGGTTCAACCAATTGACCTTGTGCGCTTCCATTGCCATCTCGGTCGAATTACCGGCAAGCAGCCGATCCAGCGTGACCGGGTAGGGGTAGAACTCCCAGGCCAGCCCCTGCGTCATGTTGCCCACGGTGTAATAACCGGTGTGGGTGGTGGCAATGGCTTGCTGTAGCGGCTTTTCCAACCCTGCCGGTTTCATGTTCGCTTCGACAAAACGCAGTAAGTCCGAGGCGCTGGTTTTCACGCCGTAGGCTTCGGAGTCCAGAGCACCCGGCTCGACACGCACCGGCTTGTCGTCTTTGTTGTACCCCAGCGCGTAAAGCCCCATCTGGTTTTTGGGGACATTGAGGTAGGTGTGCTCAAGGCCCAGTTTCGGCAACAAGGTCTTTTCCAACAGGGTATCGAACGGCTGGCCCATGCTGTAGGCGGCGAGGTAACCGGATAGCCCTATGCTTGGGTTCGAATACTGGCGATGGGTTCCGGCGGGATACACCGGTGTCCACTGCTTGAAATAACCCAGCATCTTATCCGCGTGGTCTGCGTTGTCGGGGAACTGCAGCGGCAACCCGCCAGCGGTGTAAGTGGCCAATTGCAATACGCTGATGTGGTCGAACGCACTGCCGCGCAAGGCTGGTAAAACAGCGCTGGCTGTATCGGACAGGGACAGTTTGCCGCTGGCCTGTGCATAGGCGGCCAGCGTGGCAGTGAAGGTTTTGCTGACCGAACCGATTTCGAACAGGGTGTCCTGGCTGACCGGTTTGCCATCCTCTTTGGATGCTACGCCGTAATTAAAGTAATGCTGCTGACCATTTTGGGTGATCGCAACGGCGAGTCCCGTGATGTTCTGTTGCTGCATCACCGGGCCGACGGTGGCGTTGACCAAGGCTTCGAGCTGCTGGTCGGACGGTGTTGCAGCGAAACACGGCGCTGTGCCGAGCAGAAGTGCGAAAACGCTGTAGGTCGCTAGCCTTGGCAGTTTGTATTGATACATGTCTGATTCACTCTTCATGAGTTGTGATGATGTTAACCCGCTACACTCCATGCGCTCTTGCAAAACGGGCTAGCTAACAGGCGAGCAGAATCTAGGCAGTCTGCCGAACTTCGACAAACGACGAAATCTCGGGTTAGCCATTAGAAAAATTATGGAGTTGGCATGATTCGTCCTCACTTGCCGCTAAATGCATTGCGCGCTTTCGAGGCGTCCGCGCGTCATTTGAGTTTCACGCGGGCGGCGGTGGAGCTGTTCGTGACGCCGGCGGCGGTGAGTCATCAGGTCAAAAGTCTTGAGGCGCAACTGAACGTGACCCTGTTCAAACGCTTGCCACGCGGGCTGATGCTGACCAGCGAGGGGGAAACCTTGCTGCCGGTATTGCGCGAGTCTTTCGACCGAATCGCTGAAACCCTCGAACGCTTTGAAGGCGGGCATTATCGGGAGGTGTTATCGGTGGGAGCGGTGGGCACGTTTGCGGTGGGGTGGTTGCTGCCACGCCTGGCGGATTTTCATGTGAAACATCCGTACATAGATTTACGCCTGTCGACCAACAATAACCGTGTGGACGTCGCCGCCGAAGGTCTGGATTACGCCATTCGATTTGGCGCCGGCGCCTGGCATGGCGTTGAAGCGTTGCGGTTGATCGATGCGCCGCTGTCGGTGTTATGCGTTCCTGAACTTGCCCGGCAATTGCAGTCGCCTGAGGATCTGTTGCAACAAACCTTGTTACGTTCCTACCGTACAGACGAATGGTCCGAGTGGTTTCAGGCCTGCGGATTACCGGCCAATACACCGCCCGCCAAGAGCATCGTTTTCGACTCTTCACTGGCGATGATGGAGGCCGCGCTTCAGGGCGCCGGTATCGCACTGGCGCCGCCGCTGATGTTTTCCCGGCAACTGGCGGCAGGTGCGATCGAGCAGCCTTTCGCAATTGGTATCACTACCGGCAGCTACTGGCTGACCCGCTTGCAGTCCCGCACTGAAACGGCGGCCATGACGGCGTTCAAGGACTGGCTGCTGCAAGCGGCCCAACAAAACATAACGACAGAGAATTAGCGCACCAGGCACGGCCGTTTGTTATCGAACTTCCAGCCCGGGATCAAAAACTGCATCGCCACGCTGTCATCCCGTGCGCCCAACCCCATGCCTTTGTACAGCTCATGGGCCTTGGCCAACTGATCCATGTCCAGTTCAACCCCTAGCCCCGGTTTCTTCGGCACTTGCACACAGCCGCCGACGATTTGCAGCGGAGCTTTGGTCAGGCGCTGGCCGTCCTGCCAGATCCAGTGGGTGTCGATGGCGGTGATGTCGCCCGGTGCGGCCGCCGCGACGTGGGTGAACATCGCCAGGGAAATATCGAAGTGGTTGTTGGAATGCGATCCCCAGGTCAGGCCCCATTCGTGGCACATCTGCGCCACGCGAACCGAGCCCTGCATCGTCCAGAAATGCGGATCGGCCAGAGGAATGTCGACCGATTGCAATTGGATGGCGTGGCCCATTTCCCGCCAGTCGGTGGCGATCATGTTGGTGGCGGTTTTCAGGCCGGTGGCACGGCGGAACTCGGCCATGACTTCACGGCCCGAGTAACCGTTTTCCGCCCCGCATGGGTCTTCGGCGTAAGCGAGGACGCGATGCTGGTCCCGGCACAGGCGGATCGCTTCCTTGAGTGACCATGCGCCATTCGGATCGAGCGTAATTCGCGCATCCGGAAAGCGTTCGGCCAGCGCGGTGACCGCTTCGATTTCCTCGTCGCCGCTGAGCACACCGCCCTTGAGTTTGAAGTCCTTGAAACCATAACGGTCGTGCGCGGCGACCGCCAGGCGTACCACTGCGTCGACGGTCATGGCTTTTTCGTGACGGATGCGGAACCAGTCGTTGTCGGCCTCCGGTTCGCTGCGGTAGGCCAGATCGGTTTGCCGGCGATCACCGAGGTAAAACAGATAACCCAGCATTTTCACTTCATCGCGCTGCTGACCTTCGCCGAGCAGGGCGGCGACCGGCACGTCGAGGTGCTGGCCGAGCAAGTCGAGCAGGGCGGCTTCAAGTCCCGTGACCGCGTGAATGGTGATGCGCAGGTCGAACGTCTGCAAACCGCGACCACCGGCATCGCGATCGGCGAAGGTCTGGCGCACTTGATTAAGGATCTTCTGATAAGTGCCAATCGGGCTGCCGACGACCAGTGAACGGGCGTCTTCCAGTGTCTGGCGAATCCGCTCACCACCCGGGACTTCGCCGACACCGGTGTGACCGGCGTTGTCCTTGAGGATCACGATGTTGCGGGTGAAAAACGGGCCATGGGCGCCGCTCAGATTGAGCAGCATGCCATCGTGGCCGGCCACCGGTACCACCTGCATGCTGGTGATGATTGGCGCTTTTGCAGTGTCTTGTGAGTGCATTTTCTTATCCTTCAAAACAAAAGATCAGGCGTGATTGGGCGCTGGATTGCCCAGTGCGGTGGTAGGCGCGGTTTTCGGTTTGTTGCGGGCGGCGAAGACAATGATCGCGGCGATGATTGAGGTCGCTGCCAACCCGTACAGCCCGCCCTGAATCGAGCCGGTGTGTTCTTCCAGCAGGCCGAAGGTGGTCGGTGCGACGAAACCGCCGAGGTTGCCGACCGAGTTGATTAGCGCGATCACGCCCGCGGCGATCCGCGCATCCAGATACGCCTGCGGGATTGGCCAGAACAGCGATGAAGCGGATTTGAAGCCCAGCGCGGCAAAGCAGATCGCAACGAAGGCAAAGATCGGCCCGCCCGTGGTGGACATGAACATCCCGGCGGCGGCGATCAGCAGCGCGGCGGCGACCCAGGCTTGCTGGTGTTTCCACTTGGTCGATAGCGTTGCGAACGCGTACATGCCGACGATCGATAGCAACCACGGGATGGAGTTGAACAGCCCGACCTGAATGTCGCTGAGATCGCCCATCTTCTTGATGATGCTCGGCAGCCAGAAGGTCGCCGCGTAAATGGTCAGTTGGATAAAGAAGTAGATCAGGCAAAACAGAATGATCTGGCGATCCTTGAGCAGCTTGCCCAGCGACGGTTTGATCGGTGTCGCGGCTTCGCGGGCCTGTTGCTCGTCGTCGATGGCATTGACCAGCGCATCCTGTTCTTCGCGGCTCAGCCATTTGGCGTCGTGGGGTTTGGAGTCCAGCCAGAACCAGACGAACACGCACAACCCGACCGAAAACATCCCTTCAATGAAGTACATCCATTGCCAGCCATGCAGGCCAAAGCCGCTGATTTGCAAGAGTAACCCGGACAGCGGGCCGGAGATCAGCGACGCGATCGCCGAGCCACTGAGGAAGATCGCAATCGCCTTGCCGCGCTCAACCCCCGGCAGCCAGCGAGTGAAGTAATAAATCACCCCAGGGAAAAATCCGGCTTCGGCCACGCCCAGCAGGAATCGCAGGATGTAGAAGTGGGTTTCGTTCTGGATGAACGCCATGCCAGCGGCCACCAGGCCCCAGGTCAGCATGATGCGGGTCAGCCAGATTCGTGCGCCGACTTTTTGCAGGAGGAGGTTGGAGGGGACTTCGAACAGCGCGTAACCGATGAAGAACAGCCCGGCCCCGAGGCCGTAGGCGGCAGCGCCAATCCCTAGGTCATGTTCCATGTGGGCGCGGACGAAACCGATGTTCACACGGTCGATGTAGTTGACGATGAACATGATGACGAACAGCGGAAGGACATGTCGTTTCACTTTCGCGATGGCTGATTTCAAGGCGCAATCGATGCCATCGTTCATCCCGGGTATGGATGTATTCACTGGATTTTCTCCCACTCGTTATTGTTATGCGGGGTGTATCTGGTGTTGCGTTGTTGATAGACATCATACAACTAGGTTTTTTGGCTTCGCAATAGGTGTTGCTCAACAAAATGGCACTTGTTTGGCAGATGCGGCTTCTGTTTCAGGGCTGTGCTTGTGTCTTTAAAGGGGCTGTTTGGTTGTTTTGTTGAGTGTTGTCATACAAGATGGTGAGGTTTAGTCGAGATTCCCGCCCGGCGCAGTGCTACGATTCAACCAGCCCTGTTTCTGGATGATCGCCATGCAAGAAGACTTCGACGCGCCTGCCCGCAAGCGCACTCACAACCTGGCCCATGACCTGGTGGCCAAGTTGACCCAGAGCATCCTGCTCGGGCAGATGTCGCCGGGCGACAAGCTGCCGTCGGAGAACACGATTGTTCAGGAGCATGGGGTGAGTCGCACCGTTGTGCGCGAGGCGCTTTCGAAGTTGCAGGCTTCAGGCCTGGTGGAAACCCGACATGGCATCGGCACCTTTGTGCTGGAGCGTGCCCCTGAGCAAGGGTTGCGGTTGAATGTCGACACTGCACTGGGGGTGCGCAGCATTCTGGAATTGCGCATGGGCCTGGAAACTCAGGCCGCCGCATTGGCGGCGACACGCCGTACGCCAGCGCAGTTGGCGCAAATGCGTGAAGCGCTGGACGACTATCAAAGCCTGCTGGCCAATAACGACAGCTGCGTCGAGGCTGACAGGCGTTTTCACCTGTTGATCGCCGAAGCCACCGGCAATGTGTGTTTCACCGAAATCATGCAGCACCTGGGCAGTGCGATGATTCCCCGGACTCGCGTCAACGCCGTCGAGCGCGGTGCGGCAGATTTGAGCAAGCTCGGGCAGCTTGCCAACCTCGAGCACGAGGCGATTCTCAATGCCATCAAACGGCAAGACCCGGATGCGGCGCGTGCGGCGATGTGGCTGCACCTGACCAACAGCCGCGACCGGTTTTCACCGGGTGGCTGAAACTGTGTGGCGAAGGCGCTTGCCACAGGTTCTGTGTCAGTTCACTCGATAGCTAGCAAGGTCGTTCGCACATCCGTTATCGATCCAGCCTGATAGCGCGACCGGAAGAAGTAACCGTAATCCTGAAGGTAATACATCGTCACGCTCACTTTGAGCTCACCCCCTTCAATCGTGCACGCCAGTTCTTTTGCGCCGCCTTGCAATGAAGTGTTGACCTGTACGGCGTCAATCTGGCGCTCGACCACACACTCGAGTTTTTCGCTGTTGAGCGAGGTGCCCTTGAGCGTGCTGCGACGCTGTTGGGTGATGTGATAGCCCAACGATGAACCGACAGCCATCGTTCTCCAGTCGCCGGTGAATGTGAGGTTTTCGGTATCGATTGCGTATGACACGGGCAGTTTTCGGTCGGTGTATTGGCTGTCGAGGCGTAGCGTCAACAGCCCGCGGAAATTGACCGAGTAGGTGTCTATCACCTTGCCAGGCCACTGCAATTTCAACTGGCCACTTTGTGGATCGATTTCGTAGCGTTGCTCGCTCTGCGACGGCGCGCCGCCCAGGTATCCGACGTTTTTCGAGTGAATCTCGATCTTTTTGATCGCCTTGGCCGGCGGTGCCAGGTTCAGGTCGGCAATCGACTTGAGTACGTTTGCCGCAACGGGTCTGGATTGATAGACCTGCGCCACTTTACGGCGGGGAGAGTAGGGCGCCAGGGTCGACAGTTGGGAGGCCGGGGCGCAGGCCGCTTTCAACAAAGGCCGGACATCCGCACCTTGCTCGAAGGTTGTTTGCGGGGCGTCGGCAAGCAGCGTTCCTCGGGTGATCTGGTCTTTTTCGTCCAGTTTGAACTCGCTCAATACGCGGTAGGTCTGGCCCTTGCAATCGACTTGATAACGGCTGCGAGTTTGTCCGAATAACACTTTATAGCTCGCGTCGGTGAGCAATGCCGGCTCATCAATCGCGCCCCAGAACAACACGGAACTGCCTTGTGCCTTGAAGCTGTTGCGGTCGATCAGCAGCCGGCGTTCCGTGTCGCCGCCCAAGGCCACACGCCAATCCGCAGGGGGCGTTCCCGCGCAGGCATCGACGAAGCTCGGGTTCTGCGCCAGGCGTGCCAGCAGTGGCGCAGACAATGGAGTGTTCTTGGGCGACTTGTAGGACCCTGTGCTGGAACCGGAGACGATACGTGTGTCGAGGAACAGGGCGGTGGCACCGGTGGCGTCGCAGTTGGCTTGCATCTGCAAGGTCGATTGCGTGTTTTTCATGTTTCGCTCGGGAATGCTCACCAGATAGCTGAGCAGGTCTGCATCACGCATGACCGAGTGAGTCAGCAGTGGCTCGTCGAGCATTTCCTCCGTTGTCATGGGCGGTATCTTGGGCGCGGGGGCAGGTATTGGCTTGCTGGCGCAACCTGAAATCAACGTCAGCAAACCGATAACAACAAAGCGGGTCATAGGCAATCCATGGCGATAAGTGCCACATACATGTGAACTGAAAAGGTCGGCAGCCCCCAGTAATTCTTTAACCCGGCGCTACCGCCGTTCAGGGGCGCACCGGGCCGCTCGCGGTAACGGTGGCGCGTCGTTCCATATTCAATGCCAGCACACTGATCAAAATCACGAGGGCGCCGACGCCGACCATCAGTGTTGGCTGTTCACCCAAGGCGTAAGCGGCGATGGCCATCGCGGTCGGCGGGATCAGATACAGCGTCATGGTTGCGCGGCTCAAGTCCACATGGGCCAGTACAAACGCCCACGCCAGATAGGCGAGCGCACTGGGAAATATGCCCAACGCCAGCACCGCCCACTGCACATGAACCGGCGCGCTGACGACCTCGCTGGCCAATCCCGGCAGGTAAATCAATAACAGCGCCGTGCCCGACCAGACCGTGTAACACACCAGCGTCAGGCCGTCATAGCGCGTGGAATGATGCTTCTGCAAGGCGAAGTAAAAACTCCAGGACACTGCTGCCAGCAAGATCAACAAACCGTAAACATCGAGGCCGCCCAGTCCGTGATCACCGGCCACCACAATCACCACGCCAATCATTCCCGACACGATGCAGCCCCAGCGCCAGAGGCTGACCCGATCCTTGAACACAAAACGCGCCAGCAGCGTGCTGAACAACGGTGTCGATTGTGCCAACACGCTGGAAGCCCCGGCAGTGACATGCTGCTGGCCTATGTTCAGTACGACGTGATGCAGGCTCACCGCGAAAAACCCGAGAGCAACCAGCCACGGCAGGTCGCGAGGCCTGGGCAGGCGGATGCCTTTGAACGCGGCGACGACCGCCATGAACACCGAGGCCATCAGAAACCTCAGCAGTGCCAGGTGTCCGGGGTCATAGGCCTGCAATCCGATATGAATGCCGGTCGGTGAATAGCCCCAGCACGCGACGACAAAAGCCATCGCGAGGATGATTTTCCAGGGCGAGCGGGGAGCGTGCGTGCGTGAATTCATGGTCGTGCACCATCAGGTAGGTGCATTGAGTATCAGAACTCGGATTGCTCTCCACAACTGACTTATACTGCGTAGACCGTTCACTTTTGGTGATGATTATGGAGCTGGCGCAGATTCGCATGTTCAAGACCGTGGCCGATGTCGGCAGCATCGCCCGGGCCGCCGAGTTGCTGCATTGCGTGCCATCCAATATCACGGCGCGGATCAAGGCGCTGGAGACGGAATTGGGGGTGGCGCTGTTTCTGCGCGAGGGTCGAGGGCTGCGCATCAGCGCGGCGGGGCAAACGTTTTTGTCCTACGCCTCAAAAATTCTGGCGCTGACCGTTGAGGCCAAGCGCGCATTGGACCCGTCAGCCGACCCCTCCGGGCCGCTGCGCATCGGCGCCATCGAGTCCTCGGCCACCGGTCGCTTACCGCGGCTGCTGGCGAAATTCCACAAGCGCTATCCCGCAGTTGCGCTGGAATTGACCACGGGCAGCTGGGGCCAATTGCTCGACGACACACTCAACCACCGGCTCGACGGCGCCATCGTCGCCGTGGATGTCGAGCGCGCTCAACTCAAGCGCACACCGATGTACCGCGAAGAGCTTTTGTTGATTGCCTCAACGTCGCTGGGAGCGGTGCACAGCATTGCGGATTTGCAGGACAAGACCGTCTTCATGTGGCCCCAGGGTTGTCCGTATCGGGCGGCGCTGGAACATTGGTTGTTGCGTCAGGGGCTGGCGCTGCCGATTGTCAGTCTGGCGAGTTATGGCGCGATTGTCGGGTGTGTCAGCGCGGGTGCCGGTGTCGCGTTAGTGCCCAAAGGGGTGTTTGATCAGTACGCCAAGGGGGCGGGGTGCGCGGGGTATGAATTTCCTGAGCTGACGGCTATCGACAATTTGTTTTACTGGCATGAAAACGCCGGGGTTCACCCGGCGCGCGAAGCGTTTGTGGCGATGCTGCGCGAGGAGTTCGCGTGACTGGCAAACTCGCTCCCACAGGGTTCCGTTCGTGTTTGGAGCTCAGGTCACGCGGACGTCGCGCATCAGCAATCCGAAGTTCAGATCCACCGCATCCGGAATCGGCAAGTACACCGTGTGCCCATCCCCCGGCGCGACTTCAATCGGTTCGCCTTTGGCGTTCTGAAGCTGATGTAAATCGAAATGGAAGTTGCCCTTGGGGGTCATCAGTTCCATGTGATCGCCCAGGCCAAAGCGGTTTTTCACCTTGACCTCAGCCAGCCGATCGCGGCGCTCTCCGGTCAGTTCACCGACAAACTGCTGTCGTTCCGACACCGAGCTGCCGTTCTGGTAGTTCTGGTATTCGTCATGCACATGCCGTCGCAAAAATCCTTCGGTGTAGCCACGCTGCGCCAACGACTCCAGGTCGGTCATCAGGCTGCGGTCGAATGCTTGCCCGGCCACGGCGTCGTCGATGGCCCGGCGATACACCTGCGTAGTGCGCGCGCAATAAAAATGGGACTTGGTCCGGCCTTCGATTTTCAGCGAGTGCACGCCCATGTGCGTCAGACGCTCGACGTGCTGAACGGCGCGCAGGTCCTTGGCGTTCATGATGTAGGTGCCGTGTTCGTCCTCGAAGGCCGGCATCAGTTCGTCTGGCCGATTGGCTTCCTGCAACAGGAACACCTGGTCGGTGGGGGGGCCGAGGCCCAGGGTCGGTTCGGGTTGATATTGCTGGACGATTTCGCCGAGCTGATTTTCCGTGGCCTCCTGCGCCGAATATTTCCAGCGGCAGGCGTTGGTGCAACTGCCTTGATTGGCATCGCGCTTGTTCATGTAGCCCGACAACAGGCAGCGCCCGGAATAGGCCATGCACAACGCGCCATGGACAAACACCTCCAGCTCCATGGCCGGCACCTGTTCGCGGATTTCGCCGATTTCTTCCAGCGAGAGTTCCCGCGACAGGATGATCCGGCTCAACCCCTGTTGCTGCCAGAACTCGACACTGGCCCAGTTCACGGTGTTGGCCTGCACCGACAGATGAATCGGCATCTGCGCAAAGTGTCGCCGCACCAGCATGATCAGGCCCGGATCCGACATGATCAGCGCGTCCGGCGCCATGGCGATTACGGGTGCCAGGTCCTTGAGGAAGGTCTTGAGCTTGGCGTTATGCGGCGCAATGTTCACCACCACGTAAAAACGCTTGCCCTGGGCCTGGGCCTCCTTGATGCCGAGGGCGAGGTTGGCGTGATCGAATTCGTTATTGCGTACCCGCAAGCTGTAGCGCGGCTGGCCGGCGTACACCGCATCGGCGCCGTAGGCGAAGGCATAACGCATGTTTTTCAAGGTGCCGGCAGGGGCGAGCAGTTCGGGGGCGAGGGGAGTCATGGCAGTGTCGGTCGCAAAAGCCAGGGAGCGTAATCGGCTTGCCCGAGGGGTTTATTGATCTGGATCTATGCTTGATGAACAAACGGATGGCACTCGCGCGAACCGTGGCGGACTAAGTATCAGAAAGGCTCGTCAGTACAAGAGCCTGCGTCCCCCTGCGCACTGACACGGACCGGACATGAGCGAAGAAACCGTACACAACCGATCACTGGTGATCTTGCTATGGCTGGTGACCGCCGCCTTCATCTGGATTCTGCTGCCGTTTTACGGTGCGGTGTTTTGGGCGGTGATCCTCGGCATCCTCTTTGCGCCGATGCAGCGCCGACTGCAATTGAAACTGGGGTGGGAGCGCAACCTGACGTCACTGTTCACGCTCAGTATCTGTCTGGTGATTGCGATCCTGCCGGTGATCATCCTTGGCTTCCTGCTGGTTCAAGAGGGGACCACGCTGTACAAAAGCATCGAAAGTGGTGAGCTGGATATCGCCGGGTTCGTCTCGCATTTCAAGCACAGCCTGCCGCCGTACTTCCAGCACCTGCTTGACCGGTTCGGGGTGGGCGAATTGAGCGGGCTGCGGGAGAAAATCATCAAGAGCGCGGTGACGGGCAATGAGTTTTTCGCCACTCAGGCGTTCAGCTTCGGCCAGGGCACGTTTGATTTTGTGGTGAGTTTTTTCATCATGCTGTATTTGCTCTATTTCTTTTTGCGTGACGGCGCCGAACTAGCACGCAAGGTTCGCGCGGCGGTGCCGCTGGAGGAGCACCAGAAGCGTCGCTTGCAACTCAAGTTCAATCGCGTGGTGCGGGCGACGGTCAAGGGCAACCTGCTGGTGGCGATCACGCAGGGCGCTTTGGGTGGG
This sequence comes from Pseudomonas sp. B21-040, assembly GCF_024748695.1. Classification (NCBI taxonomy): domain Bacteria; kingdom Pseudomonadati; phylum Pseudomonadota; class Gammaproteobacteria; order Pseudomonadales; family Pseudomonadaceae; genus Pseudomonas; species Pseudomonas sp. B21-040. Next base: position 4,500,079 of record NZ_CP087176.1, on the reverse strand, counting down.
GCAATATTCTGGTTTCTGGACATCCCGAGCGCGTTGCTCTGGGCGGTGCTGATGGCGTTTTTGTCGCTGTTGCCAGCGGTGGGGGCAGGGATCGTCTGGGCGCCGGTGGCGGCGTTATTCCTGCTCAGCGGGGCGATCTGGCAGGGTGTGGCGTTGGGGCTGTACGGGGTTTTTGTGATTGGCCTGGTGGATAACGTCTTGCGACCGATCCTGGTGGGCAAGGACACCAAGATGCCGGACTACCTCATCCTCATCTCGACACTGGGCGGTCTGGCGATCTTTGGCCTCAACGGTTTCGTTATCGGGCCGCTGATCGCGGCCCTGTTCATGTCGAGTTGGGACATTTTCATCGAAACCAAACCGCGGGTGCAGTTGCCTTAGGCGCTGAGCAGGCCTTGGCCGATGCGCTGCGACAAGGCCTGGGCGGCGGGTAGCGAGGTGAGCGGACCGCTGATCGCTTCGCCGTCCTGCACCAGATACCAACAGGCAAGCAAACCCAGTTCTCTAAGCGATGAGGGAACGGCGCTGCCGATAACGGACATGATCTGAACCTGGGACATAAGTACCTCCATCAATCTATGGAGCTACCTTAAGGACTTCGCGCAGGAACGGACAATCAACACGTTCGATAGTGGTCATTGACGCCGATGAGTGTTCGCCTCAGTCGACGACCAGATCCAGCATGTGAACCACTTCGTGTTCGTTGAGCAGGCCCTTGCGTACCAGGTTTTCCGCCAGCAGCGAAAGAAACTTGGCGCTGCGATGGCCTTCCAGGTGCTTGAGTTCGGTCAAAGCGTTGTACACCTTGCTGGAAGTGCACAAACCGACAATGCGGTGCGGGTTTTGCGTAGGCATGAGGTCGTCCTTGTTGTTATCAACCTGTTGTTTGCGGACAGATCCAAGCTTGCGGACCTGATATGACAAAAATATGACCGTTTGGCGCAAGGCGAGGGCGGGTCATGTCAATCTTGCCCATTTGAACCACCCACTCTGTCCCCACAGCGACCTTGACGCGATTTATCCAGACGTTCGCCGACGAACGGTCACAAAAAAGCCCCGCTGTTGAGGCGGGGCCGGGGAATGTTGTTACCAGTGGCCATAACCACGGGGAGGGCCATAGTAACCGCGCGGCGGGCCGTAATAACCACGTGGGGGACCGTAGTAAACCGGTGCCGGGGCGTAGTAGACCGGCTGTTGCACGTAGACCGGTGCAGGCTGGTAATAAACCGGTGGCGGTTGTTGCATGTAAACCGGCGCCGGCTGAGCGTAAACCGGTTGTTGAACATAGACCGGCCGGTTGGCGTTGATCACGGCCGAACCGACAATGGCCGAGCCGACGAGCGCACCAAAAATCGCCGGACCTTGCCAGCAGTTACCACAACCACCGCCATGGGCTTGTGCCTGCCCTGCGACAGCGAGTGCGCCGATCAGCAAGGCCACTGTGGTGATTTTACGGTTCATGATAAATCCTCGTCTTTTCGACCCGGCGCTTGCGTCTGCAATAGACCCAAGGATTGTCGCGGGGATACCTCTAAGACAGCTTTTTTTTGAAAAACAGCACGGCCGATAGGTAAATTTTGTGTAAGGTCTGTACCGGTTTCCTGACGGACCCGCGCTACCTCGCGCAGGCCTTTGATTATGATCGATCAGACCCGATGGATTGGCTAATCCCGTCCATCTGAAAGTGCTATTGAAGGAGAAAGTTTCATGCAGATGAACCCCAACCGAGACACTCAGCTGTGCATGTCGCTCTCGGGGCGCCCCGGCAACTTCGGCCTGCGGTTTCACAATCATCTGTATGAACAACTGGGCCTGAATTTCTATTACAAGGCCTTCAGCAGCCAGGATTTGCCCGGCGCTGTCGGCGGTATTCGCGCCTTGGGCATTCGTGGCTGCGGGGTGTCGATGCCGTTCAAGGAAGCGTGTATCGAGCTGGTTGATGAACTGGACGCCTCGGCGGCGGCCATTCAATCAATCAACACCATCGTTAATACCGATGGCCATTTAAAGGCGTACAACACCGATTACATTGCCATCGAACAACTGCTCAAGACCCACGAAGTGCCCAAAGAGTCGACCTTTGCCCTGCGCGGCAGCGGCGGCATGGCCAAGGCCGTGGCCAGCGCGTTGCGTGATGGCGGCTACAAAAACGGTTTGATCGTCGCCCGAAATGAACGCGCCGGACGCGCCCTGGCTGAGTCGCTGGGCTACAAATGGCAAGCGGAACTGGGCGCACAGCGCCCGCAAATGCTGATCAACGTCACACCGATTGGCATGACGGGCGGTCCGGAAGCTGATCAACTGGCGTTTGATGCGCACGCGATTGCCAGCGCGCAGACTGTCTTCGATGTGGTGGCAATTCCCTCGGAAACGCCGCTGATCGTGAGCGGTCGTGCGCAAGGCAAGCGAGTCATCACGGGGCTGGAAGTGATCGCGATCCAGGCACTGGAGCAGTTTGTGTTGTACACCGGTGTAAGGCCCACGGATGAGCAGTTTCACAAAGCCGTGGAATTTGCCCGCAGCTAGGAGGTGCCTATGCACCCGCGCATTCTCAATCTGAACCAGGTCGATCTTGAACCGTTGCCCGAAGCCCTGGCTCCTACCGGCGACACGGCCGGTCGCTACCAGCAGCGTTTCGCCCGCGTTGGCCAGCAATTGGGCGCGCAAAAGCTTGGGTATCGGCTGTATGCGCTGGAACCGGGCATGCGTGGCAGCCCGTTTCATAGCCATCGGGTCAACGAGGAGATGTTTTACGTCGTGGCCGGGGCAGGGGAGGTACGCCTCGGGACCGAGCGTTTTCCCATCCGTGCGGGCGACGTGATTGCTTGTCCGCCAGGTGGTCCGGAAGCGGCGCATCAGATCATCAATACCAGCAACGCTGAACTGCGCTATCTGGCGGTGAGCACCCAGCAATCACCGGAAATTTGCGAGTACCCGGATTCCGGTAAATATGCGGTGATGGATGATTTCAAGGTGGATGCCGAGGGCAATGCTTCGGGCTTCGTTGCCATCGCCCGGCCGGGCGACGGCGTGGATTATTGGGACGGTGAGTAACCTGTAGCAGCGTGTAGCAGCTGTCGAGCCGCGCGAGGCTGCGTCCGACTGCGAAGCAGGCGCTGAACCAGAACTTGCGGTGTTTCAGACAGACAGCGTTAGCCTGACTCACGACGGCTTCGCCGCCGGACGCAGCCTCGCGCGGCTCGACAGCTGCTACAAGCCGGACGCAGCCTCGCGCTGCTCGACAGCTGCTAAAAGCCGGACGCAGCCTCGCGCTGCTCGACGGCTGCTACAAGCCGGACGAGCTGCTACGGGTTATTCGAGGCGCGCCAGGCGTTCTTCCAGCGCGGCAATTCGCGCTTCAAGCTCTTCGATTCGCTCAACCGACACCCCGCTGGCATTGCCTCGCTCCACCGGATTGTGCCGTGCCGCCAGAATCACCTCGATGTCTGCCGGATCGCCCAACGCATGCATATACCGGTCCTCCCGCTGGCCGGCCTGCTTTGGAATCAACAGTGCCAAGCCCCGGGCAATCAAACGCTCCAGCTGATGCACCACCTGTTCGGCGTCTTCAAACTCATGCATGCGCCCGCTGCGGGTCAGTAATTCATTGGTCGTCTGCGGGCCGCGCAAGAACAACAGGCCTGTCAAAATCACTTGTGCCGGCACCAGTTCCAGGGCTTTGTCGACCTTGTGCTCCCAGCGATCCGCGCGGCTGCCCATCACCAGTTTGGCGAAGCCGCGTCCTTCCAGCGCCCGCAGGCTCTGGCCGACCTGACCCTGGGTCAGGTTCATCACCGGTTCGCGGCTGGTTTTCTGGTTGCAGGCGATCACCAGGGCATTGAGGGTCAGCGGATACGTTTCGGGGCTGGTGGCCTGTTTCTCGATCAGCGAGCCCAAAATTCGGATTTCCGCGCTGTTAAGCCGCGGTCCGTCAGAGGTCGTTTCTTGCTCAGTGTTCATGGTTGCGAATCCTTGCCCGGTTCATGTTTTTCACGTGCCTGGATGCACTTTAGAGGGGCGAGCGCCAATGGCAACTGAATTCGTTGTGCCTGCGCCATAACGATGACGAAACCTAAATGAAATATTAACGACTTTTTTACAAATGCGCGGGCACCTTATGCGGGCTCGCGCGACGTCGCGCGCGCCATTCACGGCGTTGTGGTCATTGGCTGTATCGCCCCCGAACTTCTGCCCCATGCATCGAGTCACTCGGTGTACGACACCTTCATTCGCCTCTGCTTACAAAAAACCAATAAAGGCGAGAGAGACTCCATGAACCAAGACATTTTTGTATCTGTACTGATTCCAGCCAAAAACGAAGCAAACAACCTCAGGCCACTGCTTGAGGAAATCCGCGTGGCGTTGGCCGATGAGGCTTACGAAATCATCGTCGTTGACGATGGCAGCACCGATGCCACCTTGCACGAACTGCGGCAAATGCGGCACAACGGGCTGGACGCATTGCGCATCCTGCACCATGAACGTTCGCTGGGGCAGAGCACTTCGCTTTACCACGCGGCGTTCGAGGCGCGTGGACAGTGGTTGGCCACACTCGATGGCGACGGGCAAAACGACCCGGCGGACATCCCCGGTATGCTGGCGCTGGTGCGCGGTGAGCCGGGACGCGTCGATGTACAGTTGGTGGCCGGGCACCGGGTCAATCGCCGTGATACCGCGAGCAAGCGCTGGGCTTCGCGTTTCGCCAACGGCCTGCGCAGTCGCCTGCTCAAGGATTCCACCCGGACACGGGTGCGGCTTGAAGTTGATCGAGCGTGCGGCGTTTTTGCGCCTGCCGTACTTCGACCACATGCATCGCTATATCCCGGCGCTGATCCAGCGCCATAACGGCCGAATGATCGTTCATCCGGTCAACCACCGACCGCGCACCGCCGGGGTGTCCAAGTACGGCAATCTCGACCGCGCCCTAGTGGGCATTCTCGACCTGATCGGCGTCTGGTGGCTGATCAAACGCACGCGCCTGAACACCCATGCGCAGGAGATTGAAGGATGAATCTTTCCCGCGAAGCCATGTGGCTGGCAGTCGGTTTTATTGGCCAGATCGCCTTTACCGGCCGCTTTATCCTGCAGTGGCTGTACAGCGAGTACAAAAAACGCAGCGTGATCCCGGTGAGCTTCTGGTACCTGAGCATCGTCGGCAGCACCCTGTTGCTCGCGTACGCCATTTACCGTGAGGACCCGGTGTTCATTGTCGGGCAGGCCTTCGGTTCAATCGTCTATTTTCGCAATTTGCAGTTGATCGCCAAAAGCAAAAGCCTGAAGGAGTAGGTCATGCGCGGATCGTTATCGACCCGGAATATCACGTTACTTGCGGCGATCGCCATTGCGCTGCTGTTTTTCTGGGGATTGGGCAGCGTGCCGTTCCTCAGTGTCAACGAGGCTCGTCGCGCTGTCACCGTGCGGGAAATGCGCGAAGCGGGGAGCTGGTTGCTGCCGTACATGAACGGCGATTTGTACCTGTCCAAACCGCCGTTTTTCTATTGGGCGGGCCTGGTGTCGACGGCCGTGCTGGGCAGTTTGTCCGAGTGGAGTGTGCGCCTGCCGTCGGCGCTGGCCGCGATGTTGTGCTGCCTTGGCACGTATTGGTACGGCGTCAGGCAGGCCGGGCGCCAGGTCGGTTTGTTCGCCGTGGTGTTTCTGGCCGCCAACGGTGCTTTCAGTCTGTTCGCCCGCCGCTCTGAAATCGAAATGCTGCTGACCCTGCTGTGCTTTGGCGCATTGCTGGCAGCGTGGCAGTTCATCTTCCTGCAGGGCCGGGATGTCTGGCGCCGCCTCAGCTACGTCCTTCTTGGCTGTGCACTGCTGACGAAAGGCCCGGTGTGCCTGTTGTGGGTGACGGCGCCGATTCTGACGTACGCCTTGATCTACCGCGATGCGCGGGCCAAGGCTTACCTGTGTGACGGTTGGGGCTGGTTGATTGCCGTGGTGCTGGGCAGTTCCTGGTACGTGGCGGTGTCGGTAAGTCAGGGCTGGGGCATCTGGGCGTCGATCATCAGCGAAGACATCGTGAAGAAGATTGACGGGCAGGGCGCCGAGGCCTGGTACGCGTATCTGCTGTACCTGGCCGGTGATTTCTTTCCATTCTGGCTGATTGTGTTTGTGCAGCCGCGCAAGTTCTGGGCAATGATCCGCTCGCGCCGTGAAGCGGCCATGCTGCTGTGTTGCACGCTGCTGCCGCTGCTGGTTTTCTCGATGTTCACCGAAAAGCACGGGAAGTACCTGTTGCCGGTTTACCCGTCCATGGCGTTGCTGCTGGCCATGCACTGGGCGGCAGTGCTCGATGATCTGAAGGGGCGCTGGCGCACGGTCCTGGCCGTTGTACCCTACGTGATGCTGGCCGGGTTCGTTGTGTTCTACATGTTCGTTGAAGCGCGGGTACTGGCTCACCGGGTCGCTGGCCTGGAACAGGTCGCGACATTGGCCGCAGGGCAACCGGGCCAAAAAGCCTACACGCTCGGCGAGCCGGATATCCGTCTGGTCTATTACCTGGGCCGGCCGGTTGCTGCGTTGACGGTGGAGCAGTTGCAGGGAGAGTCCCGGCCCGCGGGGTTGTTGTTCATGCAGGAGCCGCTCCAGCCAGAGCTACAGAACCTGGTGTCGTGCGCCGTTGGCGCGGTCAAACCTTATCTGAAACCGGAACGGGGTGCGGTCCTTGTGCGTTTGGGTGGCGAGTGCCGTTGATCGCCGCTTAAAAAGAGCGGTCGGAGGAGGGCTGCGCATGGCTATAATCGGCCGACGTTTCCCTCCTGTCACCACACGAGACCTGCCATGACCATCGCCCTGTACGACGCTTCTGTTCCTGTTTTCAAGCAAATGCTCAATGCCCTGAGCGATGTGCTGAACAAGGCCGAAGCCCACGCCACTGCCAAGAACATTGACCCGAACGCATTCCTGCAGGCACGTCTGTACCCGGACATGTTCCCGCTGGTGCGTCAGGTACAGATCGCCGTTGATTTCGCCAAAGGCGTTTCCTCGCGCCTGGCCGAAATCGAGCTGCCGAAGTACGACGACACCGAAACCACCTTCGCTGAGCTGCAAGCACTGATCGCCAAGGTTCTGGCCTTCATCGGCGAGATCAAGCCGGAGCAGATCAACGGCAAGGAAGGCATCGAGATCGTTACCCGTCCGGGTACCCCTAAAGAGAAGCGCTTCAGTGGCCAGGCTTACCTGCTGACCTACGGCCTGCCGCAGTTCTTCTTCCACGTCACCACCACTTACGCATTGCTGCGTCACAACGGTGTGGAAGTGGGCAAGCGCGACTTCATGGGCGCGTTCTAAACCGTCCAGGTACAAAAAAGCCCCCGGAGCCTTAGGCTGCGGGGGCTTTTTCATGTGTACGCATTTATCAGCTACACCACGGTTCCTGTAGGAGTGAGCCTGCTCGCGATGGTGGAGTATCAGGCGACATCTATGTTGAATGATTGAACGCTATCGCGAGCAGGCTCACTCCTACAAGGGTTTGTGTCAGGCCAAACGCTCGGCTTTCTGTTCTTCGCCCAGGCACGCCGCGGCGGTAAACAGCACGTCCGTGGAGGAGTTCAGCGCGGTCTCCGCCGAATCCTGCAATACACCAATGATGAAACCGACCGCCACCACCTGCATGGCGATTTCGCTAGGAATGCCGAACAGGCTGCACGCCAGCGGAATCAGTAACAGCGAACCGCCGGCCACGCCCGAAGCGCCACAGGCACAGATCGCTGCGACGACGCTCAGCAGAATGGCCGTCGGAATGTCCACGGCGATGCCCAAGGTGTGCACGGCTGCCAAGGTCAACACAGTGATGGTGATCGCCGCGCCGGCCATGTTGATGGTCGCGCCCAGCGGGATCGATACCGAGTAGGTGTCTTCGTGCAGGCCCAGGCGCTTGCTCAGCTCCAGGTTGACCGGAATGTTCGCCGCCGAACTGCGCGTGAAGAACGCGGTAATGCCGCTCTCACGCAGGCAGGTCAGCACCAGCGGATAAGGGTTGCGACGCACCTTCCAGAACACGATCAGCGGGTTCATCACCAGCGCCACGAACAGCATGCAGCCCAGCAGCACGGCCAGCAGGTGTGCGTAGCCGATCAAGGCACCAAAACCGGAGGTGGCCAGGGTCGAGGACACCAGGCCGAAGATCCCCAGCGGGGCGAAGCGAATCACCACGCGCACGATCACGGTCACGCCATTGGACAAGTCACCCAGTACTTCGCGGGTGGTGTCGCCGGCGTGGCGAATGGCGATGCCCATGCCGATCGCCCACGCCAGGATGCCGATGAAGTTGGCGTTCATCAGTGCGCTGATCGGGTTATCAACCACGCTCAGCAGCAGGCTTTGCAGGACTTCGCCAATACCGCCCGGTGCCGTCACCGCGACGTCCTGGGTGGACAGCACCAGACTCGACGGGAACATCATGCTGGCCACGACGGCGACCACCGCGGCAGCGAAAGTCCCCAGCAGGTACAGGAACAGAATCGGCCGGATATGTGTTTCCTGACCGTGTTTATGGTTGGCAATCGAGGCCATGACCAACACGAACACCAAAATCGGCGCGACTGCTTTCAATGCGCTGACGAAGACTTTGCCAATAAACGCCGTGGACTTCGCCACTTCAGGCGCGAACAGGGCCAAGGCAATACCGGCGAGCAGGCCGATAACGATTTGCGTCACCAGGCTGGTGCGTTTCAGGCGTTGCAATAGAGAAGGGGATGAAGCAGTCATAAACAGCATCTCTGATTTTTTATAAGTGCAAGGTTTCGCAGGTTTGCGGCAATAAACGGGGGCAGGCCACAGGCGGGAAACCGGAAAGGGGTGTGATGCCGATCAGTCAGCCATCACACGATTTGTAGCTGCTGGCGAAGCCTGCGTTCGGCTGCGCCGCCGAACGCAGGCTTCGCCAGCGGCTACAAAAATTGCGTTTTGGTTTAACTGATCGGCATTAACCACAGGGTGTACATTTTGCAGGGCGCGGACTTTATCACAGCGCAGGACCGTTCTTTCAGACCTGTGACCAACTGACGCTATGGCGTTCAACGAGATAGGCAGGTTCGTGCAACCCTGTTTTGAATCACTCTGTTAAGATTCGCCATCCTCACTTTCAAGTTGCCAGTGGGCCTTCGGGCTATCGCTGGTGTCGTCGTTTTCTGGAGCTCTGCATGCTGTTGCCCATTCTTCTGTTGTCCGCCGCCGGTTTTACGGTGCTGACCACGGAATTCGTCATCGTTGGCCTGTTGCCGGCCATTGCCCGGGACCTGGACGTCTCGATCCCGCAAGCGGGTTTGCTGGTGACGTTGTTTGCCTTCACCGTCGCTGCCTTCGGGCCGTTCCTGACTGCCTACTTCGCCAGGTTTGAGCGCCGTAAACTGTTCATCAGCGTGCTGATCATGTTCGGTCTGGCCAATACCCTCGCGGCCTTTGCGCCCAATATCTGGGTGATGGCATTTGCCCGGTTGATTCCTGCGCTCGGGTTGCCGGTGTTCTGGGCCCTGGCCAGCGAGACGGCGGTGGATATCGTCGGCCCCGATTACGCCGGGCGGGCCATCGCCAAGATCGGTTTCGGGATTGTCTGCGCCACGGTGTTCGGCATTCCGGTGGGCACGCTGATTTCCGATGCATTCGGCTGGCGCAGTGCCTTCGGTATTCTCGCTGTCATTGCCTTTGCCAAAGCCTTGCTGCTGTTCATTTACCTGCCCAAAACCGATCTGCATCAGCATCAGGTGAGTTTCCGTTCGCAATTCAAAATCCTGCGCAGCCCGCTGATGCTCGGCCACGTGCTGCTGTCGATTGTGGTCTTCAGCGGGATGTTTACCGCGTACACCTACCTGGCGGACATTCTTGAGCGCCTGGCCGGTTTCAACGGCACGGTGGTCGGCTGGTTTCTGATGGGCTTTGGCGCGGTCGGGCTGATCGGTAACTCGCTGGGCGGTCGCGCGGTGGATCGCCATCCGCTGATCGCTTCGATGATGTTCTGCGCCTTCATGATTTCCGGCCTGGTAACGCTGGTGCCAAATATCCATTCGCCCCTCGGTCTGGCGGCGGCGATGGGTATCTGGGGCGTGACTCAGGCGGCGCTGTTCCTGGTCAGCCACGTGCGCCTGATGAAGGCGGCGCCCGAGGCCCCGGCGTTCGCCGCGTCGCTGAACATTGCCGGGGCCAACCTCGGCATCGGCCTGGGCGCGATCGTTGGCGGCCGGGTGATCGACAGTGTCGGGTTGCAAGGCCTTGGTTTTGCGGCGGCCGGTTTTATCCTTGCTTCGATTCTGCTGGCCATTGCGCTGATGACCTTCAAGCCTCGTGAGATTTACGCCTGACGGTTGAAAGGTCGGTAAACAACTGGCGTCGGGCGCCTTCGGTAATCGCCACGATGCCGGGGTGCTTGACCTTGCGCTCCACTGAAATGGCGTAGAACGACTCGGTCACGGCGTCGGTCTGGCCAATCAACTCCACGCCACATTGGCGTTTCACTTCATCGGCAATCACGCTCGGGCCGATGAAGATCCCGCTGCCGGACTGACCGAAAGCCTGCATCAGCGCACTGTCGTCGAACTCGCCGACAATGCGCGGCTGGATTTGCTGCTCGGCGAACCAGCGCTGCAAGCGGTTGCGCACCACGGTTTCCGGCCCCGGAATCAACAGCGGCGCGCCGTGCAGGCCGCGGGGGAAATCCTGACCGTGCTGCGCGGCCAGTTCCGCCGTGGCAAAGAAGCTGATCCCGCATTCCCCGAGTTTCTGGCTATAGCCCTTGATGTCCAGGTGCGAGGGCATTGGGCTGTCGGAAATCACCATGTCCAGGCGCTGGATTGCCAGGTCGGCGAGCAACCGCTCGAGCTTGTCCTCGCGGCAGGTGATGCGCAGCGGCTCGCTCAGCTCCATGGTCGGCGCGATCAGCCGATAGACGATCGACTTGGGCACGACGTCCGCGACCCCCACACGAAATTGAATCTGCTGCTCGTTGGGCTGTGCGCGCAGCATCAACTCCAGTTCACCGCCCAACTGAAACATCTGCTCGGCGTAGGGCAGGGCCTGACGGCCCGCCTCGGTGAGTTCAAGCTGTCGGCCGACCCGTCGAAACAACTCGATGCCGTAGGTTTGTTCGAGCAGGGAAATCTGCCCGCTGATGGTCTGTGGTGTCAGGTTGAGCTGCTCGCAGGCGCGCACGATGCTGCCGGTCTTGGCTACCACCCAGAAGTAATGCAATTGCCGATAGTTGAGCATCGCGGTCTACAGTTCGTAAAAATCGAAGTATAACCGCTAAAAATACGAATTTTCCTGAAGTGTTTGTCTCCCTAGAATGCGTCGCTATCAACGGGCCATCGTTTTGGTGCCGTTTGTTCTAACGAGGGAAACATCATGAAGCTTAAAACCACGGCTGTGCTGTTCGCGTCTTTACTGCTGTTGGCCGGTTGCGACCAGGCGGAAAAAAGTGCTCAGCAACTGATGGGCAAGGCTGCCGAAAGCGCCAAACAGGCGATTGACGAGACCCACAAAGCCGCCAAACAAGCGCTCAGCGACGCCACTAACGGTGTTATCAGCAAAAAAGAGTCATCGGGTGAAGAGAAAGACAAAGCCCAATCCCAGGAAATCTAACGTCTAATACGAGTCAGGACTGACCCATGGAATACCTTTTAGAACTTGCTGCAAGCCCTACCGCCTGGGTCGCCCTGGCTACTTTGGTGGTGATGGAAATCGTGCTCGGCATCGATAACCTGATCTTCATCTCGATCCTGACCAATAAGCTGCCTGAGCAGCACCGACAGAAAGCCCGCCGTATTGGTATCGGCATGGCGTTGATCCTGCGCCTGGCACTGCTGAGCACCATTGCGTTCATCGTCCAGTTGACGGCGCCTGTGATCGAAGTTCTCGGCCATGCGTTCTCCTGGAAGGACATGATCCTGATTGCCGGCGGCCTGTTCCTGTTGTGGAAGGCGACCACCGAGATCCATCACAGCATGGACCCGGCGCCGGAAGATCCGAAATCGGCGACGTCCACTGTGACCCTGGGCTTTGCGGCTGCGATCGGTCAGATCCTGATGCTGGACATGGTGTTTTCCATCGACAGCATCATTACCGCTGTCGGCATGACCGAGCATTTGCCGATCATGATCATTGCGGTGGTGGTGTCGGTCCTGGTGATGTTGCTGGCGGCTGATCCATTGGCCAAGTTCATCAACGACAACCCGACGGTGGTGATGCTGGCGCTGGGCTTCCTGATCATGATCGGCATGACGCTGATCGCCGAAGGCTTCGGCGCCCACGTACCGAAAGGCTACGTCTATGCGGCCATGGCGTTCTCGGCCACGATTGAATGCTTGAACATGATGTCCCGCCGCGCCAGGCAGAAGCGCGTAGCGACTGAAGCTTAATTGGCAATAAACGAAAAGGCCGCCTGAGTGTTCAGGCGGCCTTTTTTTTGAAGGCTGAAATAGGCCGATCAGTGCACGGTGGCGTGATGCTCAGCTGGTTTTTCGCTTTTGGCCACAGGCGCTGATTGCACCGGGTGGTGATGGTGCCGTCGGGTAATGCGCAGGACTCCCCACAACATGGCGGCGGCAACGGCCAGCCAGCCGGAAATCAACATCACGATCGTCATAACAAGGCTCATCGTGCCTCCTCTTTGCCCTGCATCGGGCACACACGCTTTGCAACTGTCAGTCTAGTCGGTGCTGTGTGTCAGACAATTGACCAAAGGTCGCCTGTCACTAACGAGTTCGCTCTATCGAATGCGCGCAACTGCCGGTTAAAGCTATACCGGCACCGCGCGTCGTCCTATGATCGACGGCCAAGCCGGGAGTGTGGTGCCTGGCGCCTGAACAGAGAGTGAACATGGAGCGGGTATTTTCTCGAATTCGAACGGCAGCACTGATCGTTGGCTGCGTTGCCGGATTGGCGGGGTGCGCCGGGAGCGTCGCACCTGAGATCAAGCGTCTGCCGGAGCGGGTGGAGCTCAGTGGTACGTTCTACCGCGGGCAAGCCTTTCAAAGTGGACCGCAAGTGCTGGCCAGCCTGTTGGCGCAACAGGGCATAGTCATTACCCCTGGCTTGCTGGAAAAGCCCCTGCATTTGCCGGGCGCCGAAGACAAGTTACAGCAGAACATGCAGAACCTGGCCCGAGAGTACGGGATGGTGGTTTACCCCCTCGACAACACTTTGCCCGCGCTGCTGACTCAGGTCGCCGCCGGCTATCCGGTGATGGTGCGTTTCACCGAAGGTACGGCGCTCTGGGCTGAGCCGCGCTACGCCATTCTCGCTGGATACAACAGTAAGAAGCAGACCGTGTTGCTGCGCGCGGGGATGAATCGTCGGGACTTGATGAGTTTCAGTTCGTTTGAATCGTCATTCAAGGACGCTGGCGGCTGGGCCGTGCTGATCCTGAAGCCGGATCAGATTCCGACCAACGTCGATCAGCAGCGTTGGCTCAAGGCGGCCAATGAGCTGGGGCAGGCCGGTCAGGAGCAAGCAGCTGCGCGGGCAAAAAAGGCCCTGACGGCGCAGTAGGTCTCCGTTCGTCATTCTGCAGGGCACTGCCGTGCACAGCGGCTCTCTAAAGGACAGGACCCGGATTTGTCCGGGCCGTACCAAGGAGGCGCCCATGGCACATTCCACTACCCCTGTCGGCCCGCATTCGTCTGAGCATTCTTCGGGCGATGAGCTGGGTTTCGATCCCGATTCGCCAGACCTCGCCGATCCCCAGGTCGATCCCATCGGTCCGGCCAAGGCACCCAGGGACGTGAAGCCAGGTGACAATCCCAAGGCACCAGCGAAGCCTTACGACCCCTTGGCTGATCTGAAACCCTGAGCCCTGATGAGGTGCCTATGTCTACCGATTCGAGTTTCGACGACAAGCGTCCGGACAGCGTTCCTACAACCCCCGAAGGGACCGCGACGGACCCTGTGATGGATCCGAACAGCCCGCTGCGCGATCCTTTGGCACGGCCGGTGTTGCCAAAAGCGCACCCTGAGGGCTGGAGAGACCCGAGCAAGGGGGACGGTATTCCTGACGACGATCAGATGCCGCTGCCCAACGATTAACCCTCAGACAAAAAAAGCCCCGATTTTTCGGGGCTTTGTTTTTGGGAGCGCTGGTTTACTTTGAGGCTTCAATCACACCGCTCTGACGTTGCTTGAGGTTCTTGTCAGACTTGTACTGCAAGGCCACCGACGGCACGTCTGCGCCTTTGCCGGTTTCGACCCAATTGCGAATACGGGTGGCGTCGGCAAAGTGAGTGTACTTGCCGTAAGCGTCGAGGATGACCAGCGCAACCTGGCGGTTACCCATGCTGGTGACCAGCACCAGGCAGTGACCCGCCTGATTGGTGAAGCCGGTTTTCGTCAGCTGGATGTCCCAATCGTCTTTGCGCACCAAGTGGTCGGTATTGCGGAACTGCAGGCTGTAGTTGGGCTTGCGGAACGACACGATTTTTTCTTTGGTGGTACTCAGTTCGGTCAATAGCGGTTGCTTGTGCGCTGCGACCAGCAGTTTGCTCAAGTCGCGAGCGGTGGACACGTTGTGCGGGGAGAGACCGGTCGGCTCAACGAAGTGGGTGTTGGTCATGCCCAGTGCCTTGGCCTTGGCGTTCATGGCGGCAATGAATGCCGCATAGCCACCCGGGTAGTGGTGGGCCAGGCTTGCCGCCGCGCGGTTTTCCGAAGACATCAGCGCAATCAGCAGCATTTCCCGGCGTGGCATCTCACTGTTGAGCTTGACCCGGGAAAACACCCCTTTCATTTCCGGGGTGTCACTGATGTTGATGTTGATGATTTCGTCCATGTTCTGGCGCGCTTCAACCACGACCAGGCCCGTCATCAGCTTGCTCACGGAAGCGATAGGGACCACCACGTCGGGGTTGCTGGCGTAGATGATTTTGTTGGTCTGCATATCCATGACTAATGAACTGCCCGACGCGAGTTTGAGATGTGTTGCATCTCGAGGCGCGGCGGTCGTATCGCCAGCGTTGGCGATTGGCGTGATGAAAGTCCCTGTAACTGCAAAAAATAGGCTCAGGATCGAAAGACGGATTTTCACGCTGGCAGACTCATTATGTGTTGATAAGCCGTTTTGTAACGGGCTATTTCGTAAAAAGCGCGACATTCTGGAGTATGGCTGAATAACTGTCGATGGTTGTTCCAGTAAGAGATGAAAGTGTTTGGAAACATGAAAAATATGTCATTTTCCGGCAGGTGGTCAGGCTTTTTCTGCAGGCAAAAAAAACCCCGCCAGTAGCGGGGTTCTTGATTGGCCATTTACGTCTGCTTTGTCACTTAGCTGTGCAGGGTTTCGGCCGCGTACAGCGTGTTTTCCAGCAGGCAGGCACGGGTCATCGGGCCAACACCGCCCGGTACGGGTGTAATCCAGCCAGCACGGGGCAGGGCGGTTTCGTAGATTACGTCGCCGACCAGTTTGCCGTCTTCCTGGCGATTGATGCCGACATCGATCACGATCGCGCCTTCCTTGATCCATTCACCCTTGACCAGGCCTGGCTTGCCAGCAGCAACCACCACCAGGTCAGCGCGGCCGACATGGCCAGCCAGATCCTTGGTGAAGCGGTGGGTAACGGTCACGGTGCAACCGGCCAGCAGCAACTCCATCGCCATCGGGCGGCCAACAATGTTGGACGCGCCGACAATCACGGCATCCATCCCGTAGAGATCGGCACCGGTGTTTTCCAGCAAGGTCATGATGCCTTTAGGGGTGCAGGGGCGCAGCAGCGGAATACGTTGGGCCAGGCGACCGACGTTATAAGGGTGGAAGCCGTCGACGTCTTTGTCCGGACGAATGCGCTCCAGCAATTTGGAGGCGTCCAGGTGTTCCGGTAAAGGAAGCTGAAGCAGAACGCCGTCAATTGCCGGGTCGTCGTTCAGACGATCGATCAGATCGGTCAGTGCTTCTTGAGTGGTTTCGGAAGGCAGGTCATAGGCTTGGGAGATAAAGCCGACCTCTTCACAGTCTTTACGCTTGTGCGAGACATAAACCTGAGAGGCGGGATCGCTGCCGACCAGGATCACCGCGAGCCCCGGCGTGCGCAGACCTTGCTGGCGACGTTCGGTAACGCGTTTGGCGATCTGCTGGCGCAGGCTGGCGGCGATCGATTTGCCGTCGATTAGTTGTGCAGTCATTGCGCGTGATTAACCATCGAGAGGGGAAAAAAAGAGAACGCATTCTCGCATGTCATGAGGTGAGGGCAAAGGCGCTTGGTCTGCAAATTCCCCTAACTCCTTTAATTAAATGAATTTTTTTTAAAAAGGATTTGACGACCTCCGGGGGGCTCTATACTATTCGTCGCACTTGTCGGGCACAGCCTAGCACTGGTTGGGAAGGTCGAACGGAGTTACGATTCCGCAAGACTGGAAAGCACTTAGTTTGTAGTCCTCCAAGGTTACAGCTAACAAGGCGCCCGTAGCTCAGCTGGATAGAGCATCCGCCTTCTAAGCGGATGGTCGCAGGTTCGAGTCCTGCCGGGTGCGCCATTAGGCAGCTTTGGCACAAGTAGCGCAATATGGTGGGCGTAGCTCAGTTGGTAGAGCACGGGATTGTGACTCCCGTTGTCGTGGGTTCGATCCCCATCGTCCACCCCATATTTCGAAAGGCGCCAGATTAACAGTCTGGCGCCTTTGCTTTAAAGGCTTCAATGCGGATGTGGTGGAATTGGTAGACACACTGGATTTAGGTTCCAGCGCCGCGAGGCGTAAGAGTTCGAGTCTCTTCATCCGCACCAAATAAAGCTTCATTCATGCCGATTGGCGTGGTTGGGGTTTACAAAGAGGTTGTTTGGCTTCTTTGACAGGCAATATGGTGGGCGTAGCTCAGTTGGTAGAGCACGGGATTGTGACTCCCGTTGTCGTGGGTTCGATCCCCATCGTCCACCCCATATTTCGAAAGGCGCCAGATTTAACAGTCTGGCGCCTTTTTTGTTTCAGTGGTTCGAGTATTTGGCGGCTGCAGGTTCTGGGTCGCAGGGGTGGGGCGTTTCGTCGTATTTTTGTTTCTCGATGATGCCGCGCTGCCCGCCGACCTTGCTTGCAAGATCGGCTGTCAGGGAGATGATTGGCAGCCTCTTCTATATATAGAAGGGTTGGCGCAGAGCCCTGGCGTAATTGGCTGTATTTGCCATCGGGGCGAGGTGCATTCGTGCATTCGCACCTATAAATTGCCTGCTGCGTTTTTACCCGTTTTCAGTAGGGTGACTTCTTGAGTTTGACCCACTAGAATGCATGCCCTTGGTGCGACACGCGTGGCGTGTCTCCTAAACTTCGAGGTGTAGAGTCATCTTGAAGGGTTTTCGAAAGAGAGCCGAGAGCTTGGGTACCCAACCCCAAGAAACAAAACCCTCCCAGAAGTCCAATGCCTTCAAGGACTTGCCGCAGCGGCGGTGGCAAACTCAAGGTCGATTAGCGCTCGGTGGCTCGACCGCAGTACTGGATTTTCCGGTATTGGAGTGCCTACTACACATCAGTCCTATTCAGGGCTAAACCCATGCGGGAGAGAATCCCCGCTGGGGTTCCCTCCTGCTTTTGAAACAGGAGGTAACAATTCTTTGGGCATGCTGCCTCGGCAGTCCCTGCTCACATCAAACCGGAGACATGAGCGAAAGCTCTGTCTGTCATTGTCCAACCATTGCCTGTTTGGAGTGGCAGCGGACTCGTTGTGCGACCAACGATAGCCTAGGAAGACATGCGTCACTGGTAACGGTGGGGTGTGAAGCTCTTCCAACAATGTAGCCCCCGTATGGGTGCGTCTTCGCCGTGAGGCGGAGCGCAGATGCTCGGAGCAGTACCGGGTTGAGGCGCTAGGCTGGCTGGTATGGGTAACACAAGTGAACTGCTAATAAACGTCGTCAGCATTACGGTGCCTAATCTGCTGATAGGCATTAACCAAAAAGGTGATGCGACCGGTTGTTCTGGTCAAGGGTCGGAACACGTCGTCACATAAGGTCGCCGGCGAATAGGCAGACTCTAACCCAGTCGTGTGACAGGCAGGGAACGTGGTAAGCCCGTATGGCTGCCTTCGGGCAGGTGATCCGTAAGGTGAGCTGTTGGCTGTGCGGGTATGGGATCGCAGAGAAAGCGAAAGCCGGGCTGTAATGGCTCGGATAGGGGTTGGGACATTACCCCGCGGGAAACCGGGCAGACTTCTGCGTGGTCTTTCGTCGCATGAACTCTGAGTAAACCTGTCTCAATGAACGTAGAGGTCCAGCTGTAACGGACCTTTCATTAATCTAGCCCTGACGGGAGCGTCCATTCCCGTCAGGGGATGCGTACGTCTTTCGCTTGGGGAAACTTGAGAGGAAGGCAGCATGTTAGAACATAGCCAAATGGCCGTGTCTGCGCCTTCCGGCGCTCCGCAGCACTGGCATGACATCGATTGGTGGCGTGTCCAGCGGAATGTCCGGGCGATGCAGATACGGATTGCGAAGGCTTGTCGGGAAGGCAACTGGCGCAGGGTGAAAGCCCTGCAACGGATGTTGACCCGCTCACGCTCGGCCAGATACTTGGCCGTACGGCGAGTCACTGAAAACCAGGGTAAGCGCACGGCGGGAGTCGACCGCGTGCTCTGGGATACACCCGATGCCAAATGGAAGGCGGCAAATGGGTTGAAGCGCCACGGATATAAGCCGCGGCCTTTACGGCGTGTGTTTATTCCGAAGTCAAATGGAAAGGAGCGTCCTCTGGGCATCCCGACCATGACGGACAGGGCAATGCAGGCGTTGTATTTGCTTGCTCTGGCGCCCATTGCAGAAACCACAGGTGATCCAAATAGCTACGGCTTCAGGATCGAACGTGCTACGGCGGATGCGATGGGGCAGCTGTTCGTTTGCCTATCCAAGAAGGTTTCGGCCCAATGGGTTTTGGAGGCGGACATCAAAGGCTGCTTTGACCATATCAATCATGATTGGCTAATCGCCAACGTCCCAACGGACAAGGTGGTTCTCCGGAAATGGTTGAAAGCTGGTGTGATTCATAAAGGCCAGCTACAGGCAACGGATGCCGGTACGCCACAGGGCGGGATTATCTCGCCC
Source organism: Pseudomonas sp. B21-040 (assembly GCF_024748695.1). Classification (NCBI taxonomy): domain Bacteria; kingdom Pseudomonadati; phylum Pseudomonadota; class Gammaproteobacteria; order Pseudomonadales; family Pseudomonadaceae; genus Pseudomonas; species Pseudomonas sp. B21-040. The sequence continues at coordinate 4,481,072 of NZ_CP087176.1, read as the reverse complement.
ACCTTGGCAAATTTGGTGCTGGATGGGCTGGAATCACAACTCAAGCTGTACTGGGGGGTGACAAAGGCCAAGAAGCTGAAAATCAATGTGGTGCGTTATGCGGATGACTTTGTGATAACTGGAACCTCGCGAGAGGTGCTGGAAACTGAAGTCAGACCTTGGGTAGAGCAGTTCCTAGCGGTACGAGGGCTGCAGTTGTCACTCGAGAAGACGCGTGTCATCCATATAAAGGAAGGCTTTGACTTTCTAGGTTGGAATTTCCGCAAGTACGATGGGAAACTTCTGATCAAGCCAAGCAAGAAAAACGTGAAAGCGTTCTATAGCAAGGTAAGGGGGGTTATCAGCACCAGCAAGACGGTAAGGCAGGAGGATCTGATCCGACAGCTGAATCCGATACTGCGTGGTTGGGCGTTTTATCACCAGCCAGTAGTCGCCAAGAAAGCGTATAGCCGCATGGATCACATGATCTTTCTGGCTTTATGGCGTTGGGCGAAACGGCGACACCCTAAGAAAACGCTCCAGTGGATCGGAGCGAAATACTTTAGACCCATGAAGGGGCGGACAGGGGTGTTTGCCACCGCGACGATGAATGACAAGGGAGAGATGCGAACGATCGAGCTGTACTCGCTAGCGAGCACTCCAATCGAACGACACAAGAAGGTGAGTGGGGAGTACAACCCCTTCGACCCTTCTATGGAGGAAATGGGTGAGAAAAGGCGTATGGAACAGATGCTCAAAAGGCTGGCGTACCGTAAGCAAATCTTGAGCCTTTTCCAGAGTCAGAAAGGATTGTGTCCAATGTGTAAGTTACCGATTACGAAGGAGACGGGGTGGCATGATCACCACATTCTGTACCGCACAAAAGGCGGTGGAGACTCCCTAAATAACCGGGTACTATTGCACCCCCTTTGTCACCAGCGGCTACACGCTCGCGGATTGACAGTGAACAAACCGGCTCCCCTTACCGGGGGTTTTGATTAGGCCCGAGCCGTATGCGGGGAAACTCGCACGTACGGTTCTTAGGGGGAGGTGGGCCAGTAATGGCCCATCTCTACCCGACATTCTGGGGTCGGAAACGGCCGGCTAACGTCTGTGCAACGAGGAATATCCATGCAAGTTTCTGTTGAAAATACTACTGCTCTTGAGCGCCGCATGAGCGTCACCGTGCCGGCTGAGCGCATTGAGAGCCAGGTCAACAAGCGTCTGCAGCAGACTGCCCAAAAGGCCAAGATTGCTGGCTTCCGTCCAGGCAAAGTGCCAATGAGCGAAATCAAGCGCCGTTTCGGTGCTGACGCTCGCCAGGAAGCTGTAGGCGATGTGATCCAGTCTTCCTTCTACGAAGCTGTGGTTGAGCAGAAGCTGAACCCGGCTGGTCAGCCTTCGATCGAGCCTAAGTCCCTGGAAGCGGGCAAGGACCTGGAATACGTTGCTGTATTCGAAGTGTTCCCTGAGTTCACTGTTGCCGGTTTCGAAGGTATCACCGTAGAGCGCCTGAGCGCTGACGTGGCTGATGCCGATCTGGACAAAATGCTGGAAATCCTGCGCAAGCAGAACACCCGTTTCGAAGTGGCCGATCGCGCTGCCCAGAGCGAAGACCAACTGAACATCGATTTCGTCGGCAAAGTTGACGGTGAAGTGTTCGCTGGCGGTTCCGCCAAGGGCACTCAGCTGGTGCTGGGTTCGGGTCGCATGATCCCTGGTTTCGAAGACGGTCTGGTTGGCGCTAAAGCCGGCGAAGAGCGTGTTCTGAACCTGACCTTCCCTGAGGACTACCAGAACCTGGACCTGGCTGGCAAAACCGCCGAGTTCACCGTGACTGTCAACACCGTTTCCGAGCCAAAACTGCCAGAGCTGACCGAAGAATTCTTCGCACAATTCGGCATCAAGGAAACCGGTCTGGAAGGCTTCCGCACCGAAGTTCGCAAGAACATGGAGCGCGAACTGCGCCAGGCGATTAAATCCAAGGTCAAGAATCAGGTAATGGACGGTCTGCTGGCCACCAACCCGATCGAAGTGCCTAAGGCTCTGCTGTCCAACGAAGTTGACCGTCTGCGCGTGCAGGCTGTTCAGCAGTTCGGCGGCAACATCAAGCCGGACCAACTGCCGGCCGAGCTGTTCGAAGAACAAGCCAAGCGCCGCGTAGTACTGGGCCTGATCGTTGCTGAAGTGGTCAAGCAATTCGACCTCAAGCCTGACGAAGCCCGCGTTCGCGAGATGATTCAGGAAATGGCTTCGGCCTACCAAGAGCCTGAGCAAGTCGTGTCCTGGTACTACAAGAACGAGCAGCAACTGAACGAAGTCCGTTCGGTTGTGCTGGAAGAACAAGTTGTGGATACTGTTCTGCAGAAGGCTAGTGTGACCGACAAATCGGTCTCTTACGAAGAAGCAGTCAAGCCGGTAGAAGCTCCACAAGCCGACTGATCGTTTTTGCGATAAGAAGTACACACCATAAGCCAGCCTTCGTGCTGGCTTATGCGTATTCAAGACATAACTATTTGGGAGTGACTGCAGAGCATGTTCCGTAATTCGTATATTCAGCAGAACTCTGATATCCAGGCCGCAGGCGGCCTGGTCCCGATGGTTGTCGAGCAGTCCGCTCGTGGCGAGCGCGCCTACGACATCTACTCGCGCCTCCTCAAGGAGCGAGTGATCTTTCTGGTTGGCCCGGTAGAGGACTACATGGCCAACCTGATCTGTGCGCAATTGCTGTTCCTTGAAGCGGAAAACCCGGACAAGGACATCCATCTCTATATCAACTCCCCGGGCGGTTCGGTGACGGCTGGCATGTCGATCTACGACACCATGCAGTTCATCAAGCCAAACGTGTCGACCACCTGTATCGGTCAGGCGTGCAGCATGGGCGCGTTCCTGTTGACCGCCGGTGCCCAGGGCAAGCGTTACTGCCTGCCGAACTCGCGTGTGATGATTCACCAGCCACTGGGCGGTTTCCAGGGCCAGGCTTCGGATATCGAAATCCATGCCAAGGAAATCCTCTTCATTCGTGAGCGTCTCAACACGCTGATGGCCAAGCACAGCGGGCGCACGCTTGAGGAAATCGAGCGCGATACCAACCGCGATAATTTCATGAGTGCAGACGCTGCACGTGAGTACGGGTTGATCGATGAAGTGATCAGCCAGCGCCCCGCTTAATATAAGCAACTCAAAATAGGGTTGGTCGGCTCGTCCGATCACCAGCGGGCTTGAAAAAGCCCGCAATAGCCTTCATCTTGTGTTGCAAGCCTATCGGATTTGGATCGAACGAATGACTGACACCCGCAACGGCGAGGACAACGGCAAGCTGCTCTATTGCTCCTTCTGTGGCAAAAGCCAGCATGAAGTACGCAAATTGATTGCCGGCCCCTCGGTCTTTATCTGCGACGAGTGCGTCGACCTGTGCAATGACATCATCCGTGAGGAGGTGCAGGAAGCCCAGGCCGAAAGCAGCGCGCATAAATTGCCTTCGCCTAAAGAAATCAGCGGCATCCTTGATCAGTACGTGATTGGTCAGGAGCGTGCGAAAAAGGTTCTGGCCGTAGCGGTGTACAACCACTACAAGCGCCTGAACCAGCGTGACAAAAAGAATGACGACGTCGAGCTTGGCAAGAGCAACATCTTGCTGATCGGCCCGACAGGCTCGGGTAAAACCCTGCTTGCCGAAACACTGGCCCGCTTGCTGAACGTTCCGTTCACCATCGCCGACGCAACCACCCTCACCGAGGCGGGTTATGTGGGTGAAGATGTCGAGAACATCATTCAGAAGCTGCTGCAGAAGTGCGATTACGACGTAGAAAAAGCCCAGATGGGCATTGTCTACATTGATGAGATCGACAAGATCTCGCGCAAGTCTGACAATCCGTCGATCACCCGGGACGTTTCCGGTGAGGGCGTGCAGCAGGCCCTGCTCAAGTTGATCGAAGGCACGGTCGCTTCCGTTCCGCCGCAAGGTGGCCGCAAGCATCCGCAGCAGGAATTCCTTCAGGTCGACACCCGTAACATCCTGTTCATCTGCGGTGGTGCGTTCTCTGGTCTGGAAAAGGTTATTCAAAACCGTTCCACCAAGGGCGGCATCGGTTTCAACGCAGAAGTGCGCAGCAAGGAAGAAGGCAAGAAAGTCGGTGAGTCCCTGCGTGAAGTCGAGCCTGACGATCTGGTCAAGTTCGGTCTGATCCCGGAATTCGTCGGTCGTCTGCCGGTACTTGCCACGCTGGACGAGCTTGATGAGGCTGCGCTGATGCAGATCCTCACCGAGCCGAAAAATGCTCTGACCAAGCAGTACGCCAAGTTGTTCGAGATGGAAGGCGTGGACCTGGAATTCCGGGCCGACGCACTGAAATCGGTCGCCAAACGTGCCCTGGAACGCAAGACCGGTGCCCGTGGACTGCGTTCGATTCTCGAAGGTGTATTGCTCGACACTATGTATGAAATCCCCTCGCAGTCCGAGGTGAGTAAAGTAGTGATCGACGAAAGCGTTATAGAAGGCAAGTCCAAGCCACTGTATATCTACGAAAACAGTGAGCCTGCTGCCAAGGCCGCGCCAGACGCTTAAGCGTCATGCAGCCGGAACAAAGAAGGGGCCTTCGGGCCCCTTTGCTATTGTGGGCGCTGGATTGTCGGATCGCCGCACCGCAGCGAAAGCGGCCTGACAACCATCCATTCCCTTAGCTTCCTAAGGTTGCGATCTTTTACTGCTTTTATCCGCTTGTTTTTTTCCAGAGCAGCCCCCATCTTGGTTTCAAGCTTACTTCCATCTGTTTACGGCCTTATGGCCGCCGTAGAGGCGAAATCATGAAGACAACCATCGAATTGCCTCTCCTGCCATTGCGTGATGTTGTGGTTTATCCGCACATGGTTATCCCGCTGTTCGTGGGGCGCGAGAAATCCATCGAAGCCCTCGAGGCAGCGATGACGGGCGACAAGCAGATCCTTCTGCTGGCTCAGAGAAACCCTGCTGACGACGATCCCGGTGAAGATGCACTTTATCGCGTAGGTACTATTGCAACCGTTCTACAGCTGCTCAAGCTGCCTGACGGCACGGTCAAGGTTTTGGTCGAAGGCGAGCAGCGGGGCGCCGTGGAGCGCTTCAGCGAAGTGGACGGCCACTGTCGTGCCGAAGTCTCGCTGATCGATGAAGTCGACGCGCCTGAGCGCGAGTCGGAAGTCTTTGTTCGCAGCCTGCTGGCTCAGTTCGAACAATATGTACAGTTGGGCAAGAAAGTCCCGGCTGAAGTGCTGTCGTCGCTCAACAGCATCGACGAGCCAGGCCGCCTGGTCGACACCATGGCCGCGCACATGGCCCTGAAGATCGAGCAGAAGCAGGAAATTCTCGAAATCATCGATTTGTCGGCCCGTGTCGAGCACGTTCTGGCGCTGCTGGATGCCGAGATTGACCTGCTGCAAGTTGAAAAACGCATTCGTGGTCGCGTCAAAAAGCAAATGGAGCGCAGTCAGCGCGAGTACTACCTGAATGAGCAGATGAAGGCCATTCAGAAGGAGCTCGGCGACAGCGACGAAGGCCACAACGAAATCGAAGAGCTGAAAAAGCGCATCGATGCCGCTGGCCTGCCTAAAGATGCCTTGGCCAAAGCCCAGGCTGAACTGAACAAACTAAAGCAAATGTCGCCAATGTCTGCGGAAGCGACCGTGGTGCGTTCGTATATCGACTGGCTGGTTCAGGTGCCGTGGAAGGCACAGAGCAAAGTCCGTCTGGACCTTGCGCGCGCCGAGGACATTCTCGACGCCGACCACTACGGTCTGGAAGAAGTCAAAGAGCGGATCCTCGAATACCTCGCCGTGCAAAAACGCGTGAAGAAAATTCGTGGCCCGGTGTTGTGCCTGGTCGGTCCTCCGGGCGTGGGTAAAACCTCGCTGGCGGAGTCGATTGCCCACGCCACCAACCGCAAATTCGTGCGCATGGCCCTTGGTGGTGTGCGTGATGAGGCTGAAATTCGTGGCCATCGCCGTACTTACATCGGTTCGATGCCAGGAAGATTGATTCAAAAGATGACAAAGGTGGGCGTCCGCAACCCGCTGTTCCTGCTTGATGAAATCGACAAGATGGGCAGCGACATGCGTGGCGATCCGGCGTCGGCGTTGCTGGAAGTGCTCGACCCCGAGCAGAACCACAACTTCAACGATCACTACCTGGAAGTCGACTACGACCTGTCCGATGTGATGTTCCTGTGCACCTCGAACTCCATGAACATCCCGCCGGCATTGCTGGACCGGATGGAAGTGATTCGTCTGCCGGGCTACACCGAAGACGAGAAAATCAACATCGCCGTCAAATACCTCTCGCCGAAGCAGATCACTGCCAACGGCTTGAAGAAAGGCGAGCTGGAATTCGACGCCGAAGCGATCCGCGACATCATCCGTTACTACACCCGCGAAGCCGGTGTGCGTGGGCTGGAGCGCCAGATTGCCAAGGTTTGCCGCAAGGCGGTCAAAGAGCATGCGATGGAAAAACGCTTCTCGGTGAAGGTCACTGCCGAGATGCTCGAACACTTCCTGGGCGTGCGTAAATTCCGCTACGGCCTGGCTGAGTCGCAGGATCAGATCGGTCAAGTGACCGGGCTGGCATGGACTCAAGTGGGTGGCGAGCTGCTGACCATTGAAGCCGCCGTGGTCCCGGGTAAAGGTCAATTGATCAAGACCGGTTCCCTGGGTGATGTGATGGTCGAATCGATCACTGCAGCGTTGACCGTGGTTCGTAGTCGTGCGAAGAGCCTGGGGATCCCCCTGGACTTCCACGAGAAGCGCGACACGCATATTCACATGCCGGAAGGGGCGACCCCGAAAGACGGTCCTAGCGCTGGCGTAGGCATGTGCACGGCCCTGGTATCGGCACTGACCGGGATCCCGGTGCGTGCGGACGTCGCCATGACGGGTGAAATCACCCTGCGTGGTCAGGTGCTGGCCATTGGTGGTTTGAAAGAAAAACTGCTGGCCGCTCACCGTGGCGGAATCAAGACAGTGATCATTCCTGAAGAGAACGTACGCGATCTGAAGGAAATTCCTGACAATATCAAGCAAGATCTGCAGATTAAACCGGTTAAATGGATTGACGAGGTCCTGCAAATTGCGCTGCAATACGCGCCGGAGCCCCTGCCTGATGTGGCTCCTGAGATAGTTGCAAAGGATGAAAAGCGCGAGTCTGACTCTAAGGAAAGAATTAGCACGCATTAGTACGCATTTGGCCGGGTGGCTTCCTTGACAGCTTTTTAGAGCCCTTGTTATAAAGCGGCTCTTAAGTGTCTGTAGGCCATTCAGCACACGTTTTTGCTTTCACCAAAAAAACTTAGAATCATACTCAAATAGATAGATATAAGGGGACTTAGAGTGAACAAGTCGGAACTGATTGATGCTATCGCTGCATCCGCTGATATCCCGAAAGCTGCTGCTGGCCGTGCGCTGGACGCAGTAATCGAATCCGTCACTGGCGCTCTCAAGGCTGGCGACTCCGTTGTTCTGGTTGGTTTCGGTACTTTCTCCGTAACTGATCGTCCAGCTCGCATTGGTCGTAACCCACAGACCGGTAAGACACTGGAAATCGCGGCAGCCAAAAAACCAGGTTTCAAAGCCGGTAAAGCACTGAAAGAAGCTGTCAACTAAGTTCGATTCAGGTTTTTGCCTATCCGGGTCGGGGTCATGCCTGACCTGGCAGCGGAGCGGTAGTCCAGCCGGCGAATGCCGGTCTGAGACACTGAGGGTCGCAAGTTCGAACCCTCGGTCCGCTCCGCCAGTTACGAGAAGGCGCATCCCCGGATGCGCCTTTCTTCTATCCGGATTCTACCCACGCTCCACGGTTGCCTAATTTTTGAAGTTCAACCGTTTCTGGGGGACGCATGCTGCAGAATATCAGGGACAATTCACAAGGCTGGATTGCCAAGACCATCATCGGGGTCGTCGTTGCATTGATGGCTTTGACCGGTTTCGATGCCATTTTCAAGGCCACCACGCACAGCAATGATGCGGCCAAGGTCAATGGCGAAGAAATCAGCCAGAACGAGCTGAGCCAAGCGGTTGATATGCAACGCCGTCAGCTCATGCAACAGCTGGGCAAGGATTTCGACGCTTCCTTGCTGGATGAAAAAATGCTGCGCGAATCGGCCCTCAAAGGCTTGATCGACCGAAAATTGCTGCTGCAAGGCGCACAGAACTCGAAATTCGCTTTCTCCGAAGGCGCCCTGGACCAAGTGATCCTGCAGACGCCTGAATTCCAGGTCGACGGCAAGTTCAGCCCTGAGCGTTTCGATCAGGTGATCCGTCAGCTCGGTTACAGCCGTATGCAGTTCCGCCAGATGCTGGCTCAGGAAATGCTGATTGGTCAGCTGCGTGCGGGCCTGGCAGGTAGCGGATTCGTCACCGACGCCCAGGTGCTGGCCTTCGCTCGTCTGGAAAAACAGACCCGCGATTTCGCCTCCCTGAACGTCAAGGTTGACCCGGCGGCTGTGAAGCTGACCGACGATGAAGTCAAAGCCTACTACGACGAACACGCCAAGGAGTTCATGACGCCGGATCAGGTGGTCATCGATTACCTGGAATTGAAGAAGGCTTCCTTCTTTGATCAAGTCAGCGTCAAGGACGAAGACCTGCAAGCGGCGTATCAGAAAGAAATCGCGAACCTGTCCGAACAGCGTCGGGCTGCGCACATTCTGATCGAAGTGAACGACAAGATGACCGAGGCGCAAGCCAAGGCCAAGATCGAAGAAGTGCAGGCGCGCCTGGCCAAAGGTGAGAAATTCGAGGCCTTGGCCAAAGAGTTCTCCCAGGACCCGGGTTCGGCCAACAATGGCGGCGACCTTGGCTACGCAGGTCCAGGTGTCTACGACCCGGTCTTCGAAAAAGCCCTGTATTCGCTGAACAAGGATCAAGTCTCCGAGCCAGTTCGTACTGACTTCGGTTTCCACCTGATCAAGCTGTTGGGTGTGGAAGCACCTGAAGTGCCAACGTTTGCCAGCCTGAAAGACAAGCTGACCCGTGAGCTGAAAGCCCAGCAAGTGGAGCAGCGGTTCGTCGAGGCGACCAAACAATTGGAAGATGCCTCGTTCGAAGCGTCCGATCTGGCCCAGCCAGCACAAGACCTGAAGCTGACTGTTCACACCTCCAAGCCGTTTGGTCGTGAAGGCGGTGAGGGGATTGCAGCCAACCGTGCCGTGATCACCGCTGCGTTCAGTCCTGAAGTGCTGGATGAAGGTGCCAACAGCACCGCCATCGAGCTCGATCCGGAAACCGTGATCGTGCTGCGCGCCAAGGAACACCTCAAGCCTGCACAATTGCCGCTGGAAAGCGTGAATGTCGCCATTCGCACGCAATTGGCCAAGGAGCACGCCAGCTCTGCCGCCAAGACCAAGGCTGAACAGCTGATTGCCAGCCTGCGCGACGGCAAGACCCCGCTGGACAAAGCCATTGAAGGCCAGAACTGGAAAGTGATCGAAGCAGCGACCCGCGCTCAGGAAGGGGTTGACCCAACTGTGCTGCAAGCGCTGTTCCGGATGCCAAAACCAGCCGCCAAGGATAAGCCGTCCTTCAGCAGCGTGACCCTGGCCGATGGTAGCCTGGTGATCGTGCGCTTGAATAACGTGAACGAAGCGGCTGCGCCGACCGATGAAGAGAAGGCTCAGTACCGTCGCTTCCTCGCCTCGCGCATTGGCCAGCAGGACTTCGCGGCTTACCGCAAGCAGTTGGAAAGTGAAGCTGACATCAAGCGTTACTGATGCCTGATTAGCTCTTTGCTGCAAAAAGACCCTGGCCGAAAGGCCGGGGTTTTTTTTGCCAGGGGAAAGGCGAAACGGTTATCCGTCGCCCGATGTGGATGCGGATCGACTTTTTTACGTCAAAGGCAGTCTTTACACTTGTAACTGTTTTAAGACACTAATCGATACGCCGCTAAGCATCGATCTGTTGCACAATACGCCCCGGACCGTTTTCCTCAGGATGTTCAATGTTTAAATCAATTCCCATGCGCCTCGTCGGGTTGGCACTGGTGCTCGCTGCTGCTGCCGGCTGCTCGTCCAAGAAAGCCGCGATCTATGAGCATGAGAACTTCTCCGACTCCGGCACCTTTTCGCGCAATTACCCGGTGAGCGATGCGCAGACCTGCGAAGCCGCCCGTCGCGCCTTGCTCAGCCAGGGTTACATCATTACCAGCAGCGACCCCAAGTTGATCAGTGGGCACAAAAGTTTCCAGCAGACTGGCGAAACCCACATGGAGATCAGTTTCAGTGTGGTCTGTGCCGATGATGGCAGCGACGGGCACCACGCGACCATGTTTGCCAACGCCCTGCAGGACCGTTACGCGCTGAAGAAGACCAATAACTCCGCCAGCCTCGGTGTCGGTGTGTTGGGCTCGGTGTCGATGCCGATCGGCTCGTCCGACGACTCGATGGTCAAGGTCGCCAGCGAAACCGTTTCGTCGGCGAAATTCTACGAGCGTTTTTTCACGCTGGTCGAATTGTTCCTGCCACCGGAAGCGAAGAAAGCCGCACACATCGTCGAGAAACCGAAGACTGACCTGGGCGTGCCTGAAGCCAAAGCGGCGCCTGCAGCGTTAGCGCCAACGCCTGCGGAACCGACGCCAGCGCCAGCACCGGCTGCTGAGCCTGCACCGGCCCCTACGGCCTCTGAACCTGTTGCACCGCCGGTCGAAACCGCTCCGATTACCCCGGCACAAAACAGCGAACCGGCACCGACCGCAGAAGCTGTCACGCCGCCACCACAGTCGGACCTGCCGCCACCTAGCGAGCCGATTCCGGCCATGCCCATCTCTGGTCATTAAGCGTTTATCTACGGGGTCGGGTCAGACGACATCGATCCCGTAGGCGCTTAACGTTGATCTGCGTCAGCCGGGCCGTAGTCCTACAGCCTGTATCGAAAAAAACCTGTGATAAATTCCTGACCGCCTGCTACGTTTTATTGAGTAGCCGCTGAGCGGTGCACCTGCGTCATTTTTCTTTCACGGGGGCACTTTATGCTCAGGGTGTTGGTCATTTATTCAGGCATTTTTCAAGCGAGCACTGGGGGATTCAAAAATGGACGATTATCAAGAAGAGCTGCTCGAGTACCAGGCGTTTGAACTGGATCCGCTGGAACCCGCCGAAGACGCTACCGAGCTGTAAGCGTCAAGCGGATTGGCGATGACTGCGGCGAAACTCGCCAGGGGTCTGACCATTCCAGCGTTTGAAGGCCCGCTGGAAGGCTTCAGCTGAAGCGAAACCCAGCAGATAAGCGATTTCTCCGAACGCCAGTTCAGTATCGCGAATGTAGGTCATGGCCAGGTCGCGACGCGTGTCGTTGAGAATTGCGCGAAATTGCGTGCCTTCCTCGGCGAGTTTGCGGCGCAAGGTCCAGGTGGGCAGCTTCAGGCGTGCCGCCACTTCTTCCAGGTCGGGTTCCCGACCACCATTGAGCAACGGCCCCAGTAACTGAGTGATGCGTTCACGCAGGCTGCGGGTGCGGGTCAGTTGTTCCAGTTCCCGTTCACAGAGTTGCAGTAAATGCCGCCAGGTACTCGGGCAATGCTGCGGGTTGCGTTGGGCGAGGCTGGGCAGGCTCAGGCGCAGTTGGTTGTGCTCGGCGCCAAACTGGATCGGACAGTCGCCCAGCAGGCCATACGCCTCGCGATAATCCGGAGCATCGAATTCGATTTCTATGCGCTCTGCGCGCAGCGGGGCAGGGCTCAGGCTGGACAACTGCTGCAACCAGCCGGCGATGATCGAATCCACCACGAAGCGGTTGTAGGCGTTGTAGGGGGTGATGGAATAGAAGCGCAGCCATGCACCCTGAGCGTCTTCATGAAAACTCGACTGGCCGCGATAGTTAGAGCCGTACAAGGCTTCGAAGCGAATCAGGCAGCGCGCGGCTTCTCGAACGGTAGGCGCCTGGGCGGCCGTGACCCCGGCCAGACCCGCCTGGCTCAGGCGACTGAGCTGGCCCATGCGCAAACCCAGAGCCGGGTCATCCGTCAGTTGAATTGCACTGTGGCCCAGGCGCATGTAACGCGGGATCGACAGCCGGGCACCGGGCTCCGCCAGTCGGGCCGCATCCAGTCCGTATTGATCGAGCAACGGTTGAGGATCTACGCCATGGTTGTGCACGGCATCGGCCAGGCTATGGACGAAGCCCACCGACAAATCCCCGAGGCGCATCGGCTGCGGTTTCATGGGTTACAACCAGAGGTTCAACAACCGCGCGCCGCGGGCATTGCCGTCGGCGAACTGTTGACCGTTGTTGCTGAGAAAGCTTTGCCCGGCGCTGCCCCTGTCCCAGAACTGGCCGCGCAGGAACACGCTCATCCCGGCAATGGCCTGGCTGGAAGGCGATTGGCTTGTCAGTGTCAGGCGATGCCAGGCTTGACCTTCGCTCAGTTCGCCGGCCTTGAGGGTGACGGATTCGGGTGTCGGCAACCCTCGGTATCCCCGCCACGGTTTATCCCAAGTGTCGCGCCCGATAACGTACGCCGGAACGGCCACCAGTCGCACGCCCTGAGCATCGAGTTTTCGGTAGTTTTCCGGGTACCAACTGTCGCTGCCGATCAACACACCCAAGCGTCCGGCGGGCGTATCGATGACGTTGAGTGCCTGCAGGTCATTGGCCTTGATGTCGTCATGTTCCTCGAACACCGGATGCATCTGGCGTTGGGGTTGGCCGATCGGCACGCCGTCGCGCCCGAATATCACGCTGCTGTTGTACAGCGCACCGCGTCCGATTTTCAGCGTACCGTCAATGATGCTGGGCTCCGGCAGCACGATGGTGCCCGCCACCAGCGTCACATGAAACTCTTTCGCCAGCCCCCCGAACAGTGCCTGGTAATCCTTGGCCATGCCTTTGGCCTTCATCCGCAAATGAGCGTCGTCGAGACGGCTGCCGCCGTTGGCACTGAACAGTGCGCGGACAAACTTCAGGGGATTGCTCGCCGCCAGCCAGTTCATCGCTTCCTGGAGCGTGGTGGCCTGGTACAGCTCATCTTTTTCACCGCTGATCATCAGCCAGGTGCCGACATGTTCAGGCAGCACGACGATGGTCTTGTCATTCAACAGGCCCTCATCCAGGGCCTTCTGAAGATAGGCCGCGAGTTTGCGATGCAAGCGTTCGGGGCTTTGATAGTCGGTAGGGAACAGCTCAGGCTGGATGCCCAGCAGATTGCCGCGATCGGCGGGTTCGCCTTGATCAATGGCCAGGTTGATGCGCAGGTCCGACAGGTAATGGCCCACCGGACGATCCGCGGCCCACATGGCGTAGGTTGTCAGGGTGGCAACGATGGCCATGGAAAAGGTCAGGTACAAAAGTTTGCGCATGGGGGAGCAATCAACAGCCGTGTTCAGGGCATGGCTTTTCACCAGGATTTGGATCGAGGATAAAGCGAATCAATGGGTTAATGGGCAATTTTCTTTTTTCTCCGGACAATTCTTCGCTTTTTGGCCGAATGGAATCGGTGCTGGTCATGCTGCCGCCAAGTTACATAACGTACAGCGACCCTTAGTAAAGATCATCGCGCCGAAATTGAGGCAAGTGATCGCTGTGGGTGTTTTTACTGCTTAAGTGTGTTTTAGCCCGCAGAGGCATTCGTTCTGCCTGGCCCCTACACTGCGCGTAATGTGCCCCATGAACACCGCCAGTTGATGGATGCGGCGCTGGCCAAAGACATCGACAAGGCTTGCGAGTTGCTGGCCAGTCATTATCAGACCACGACCGATTCGGTGCTCAAGCATGCACTGCTGGGATAGCGGTGATGGCCTCTCGCTCAAGCTGCGTTGCAATGTTCGGGTTGGAAAGTAGCGGCGCATCACGACGTTGGCGCAACGCCTTGCGTGGTCATCGAGCATCTTTGTACGCGGCTTGACGCCGGGCAGCCCTGAAGAACTGCAGCTAAGCTCTCCTGCGCTGGGGCGGCGGTGGAAGTGTTGCCTCGGGATGTCTATTTCCGGCAAGGGAGCCCCCCGTCATGAGCGTCGAACAGCGTCATTACAGTCCGCCGACCCTGCTGGTGGTCGATGACACGCCCGATAACCTGATGCTGATGACGGATCTGCTCAAGGATCGCTACCGGGTCAAGGCCGCCAATAGCGGTGAAAAGGCCTTGCGCATACTTCAGGGCGACACACTCCCTGACCTGATCCTGCTTGACGTGATGATGCCCGGGGTGTCCGGCCATGAAGTGGCGCAGCAGCTCAAGCGCGACCCGCGTACCCGCGACATTCCGATCATCTTTCTGACGGCCATGGCCGCCACCGAAGATGAGATCCATGGCCTGGAACTGGGGGCTGTCGACTACATCACCAAACCGATCCGGCCGGCGCTGGTCCTGGCGCGGGTGGAGACCCAACTCAAGCTCAAGGCGGCGGCAGACTTCCTGCGTGATCACAGCGACTATCTGGAAAAGGAAGTAGCGCGCCGGACCCTCGAGGTGATTGCGATCCAGGATGTGGCCATCCAGGCCATGGCTTCACTGGCCGAGACGCGCGATAACGAAACCGGCAACCATATCCGGCGGACCCAGCATTACATCAAGGTGCTGGCGGAGCATCTGCGTGACCATCCGCGCTTCAGTCACTTTCTCACCGAGGACACCGTCGCCTTGTTGTTCAAGTCGGCGCCGCTGCACGACATCGGCAAGATCGGCATCCCCGACCATATCCTCCTCAAGCCGGGACGCTATACCGAGGAAGAGTTCGAGATCATGAAGACACATACTACGCTGGGGCGTGACGCCATACAGCATGCCGAGGACCAGCTCGGCATGCGCGCCGAGTTTCTCAGCCTGGCCAAGGAAATTGCCTACAGTCACCAGGAAAAATGGGACGGCAGTGGCTATCCGCAAGGGCTGGCGGGTGACGACATCCCGATTAGCGCCCGGTTGATGGCGGTGGCGGACGTCTATGACGCGTTGATCAGCCGTCGGGTCTATAAAGCGGGGATGCCCCACGGGCAGGCGGTCGAGATTATTCGTCAGGGGCGAGGCACGCACTTCGACCCGGACATCTGTGATGCCTTCCTGGATTGCCTCGACCAGTTCCAGACCATTGCCGAGCGTTTCGCTGATACCGATCAGGACATGGCCGTCCAGCGGGCGGCCCTGGAGCGTCTCGGCCAGACTCCGTGAACCCGCAATGGCCCCTTTGTCAGTAATTTCATCAGGTCCACGAGGATAGTCATGGCTGGATTGCGTACCCTGCTTGAGCGCCTCGCGCTACGGCACAAACTGATCCTGGGTTTTTCAGCGCTGCTGCTGTTGGTGTTGGTGCTCGGCGTGCAAAGCCTGCGCACCCAGCAATCGCTGAAGCAAAATATGCAGAACCTTTATCTGCAGGAACTGGTCGGCATGGAGCACTTGCAGGAAGCACGTGTGCAATTGCCGCATATGCTGCAAGCGCTGCAACGCGCGGTGGGCACCGACAGCGCGCAGATTCGCGTCGAATCCCTGCAGCAGTTGCACGAGATCCAGGAGCGCCTGCAACAGGCGGTGGCCCACGCCAAAGTGACCCTCAGGCGCGCGGAGAATCTGGCGCGACTCTCCGAGTTCGACCTGCTGCTGCAACAGTTGCAGCGTCAAAGCGACCAGGCCTTTGTAATGATCGACCAGGGCCAGCAGAACAAGGCGTTAATGCTGCTCAATAGCAGTGAATTCCAGCAACTGGCCCAGCAGGCCGATGGCCTTTTGTACGCGATCGCCCAGGTCAAGGAAGCCTCGATTCGCGACACGGCCAAGGACATTGCCGAGTTTGCCGAACGCAGTACCCTTCTGACCTACATCCTGTTGTTCGGTGGCTTGTCGCTGGCGTTGCTGTTGTCCTGGGTCGTCAGCCAGTCGATCCGCAATCCGCTCAACCGGGTGCGGGTGGCGGTAGACCAATTGGCCGCGGGGCAGCTCGATCAACCGATTCCCCACACCGACATGAACAACGAAACCGGCGATCTGGCGCGGGCCATCGCCAAATTGCAGACCGAGTCCCAACAACTTGAACGTCAGCGCTGGATCAAGGCGCATACCGCCCAATTGCAGGTCGATCTGCAGCAGGCAGAAACCCCGGCCGAACTGGCGCAGGTGTTCTTGCAATGCATGGCCGGCCTGCACGGAATCGGCCAGGGGGTGCTGTACAGCGCGCAGGAGGATTCTGGCACGCTGGCGCTGATGGGGGGTTATGCCACCGATTCCGAGCGGCCACCCGAAGCGCAGGTCAAGTTCGGCGATGGCCTGTTGGGGCAGTGCGCGGTGGATCGCGTGCCGCGTCAGTTTCAGGCGATGCCGGAGCAATACTGGCGGTTGCGCTCGCCGCTTGGCGAGGTCCCGGCCCGTTGCCTGCTGCTGCAACCCATTGTGCGTGGCGAGCGTTTGTTGGGCGTGCTCGAGCTGGCCGGGCTGGAACTCTTGGGCGAGCGTGAACTGCTGCTCTTGCAGGAAGCCACCCCGCGCCTGGCCGCGGCCATGGCGATTCTGGAGCGTAATCAGGCGGTCAAGACCCTGTTGGCGGAAACCCGGCGCCAGGCCAATGAAATGGCGGAACAGGCGCTGCAGCTGGAGCAGCAGGCGCAGGCACTCGAATCCCAGCAATCGGCGTTGCGCGCCACCGAGGCCTGGTATCGCGGCATTATCGAAGCGGCGCCGGACGGCATGCTGGTGGTGGATGCCGAAGGACAAATCCTGCGCACCAATCGCCAGCTGGATCAGCTGTTCGGCTATAGCGCCGGTGAGCTGCTCGGCGAAACCATCGATCGCCTGGTGCCATTGGCCAGTCGCGGGCGCCACGAGGCATTGCGCAAGGGCTTCATGGCCCACGGCGCCACTCGCCAGATGGGGGCCAACCTGGACGACCTGCAAGGCGTGCGCAAAGACGGCAGTCTGTTCTCGGCAGAGATCAGCCTGTCGCATCTGCCGAGCCTGGAAGGGGGCGGAGACTGCGTGTGCGCGTCGGTGCGCGACGTGAGCGAACGCCGTCATCTGCAGGCGGCACTCAAGGCCAGCGAGGCACAGTTGCGCGCAGTACTCGACAGCAGCCCGGTGGCCATGGAGATCAGGGACGTTGATGGCCGCCCGACCTACTGCAATCCGCAGTTCGACAGTTTGTTCGGGACTCGTCTGGCTGAGCTCGAAGGCACGGATCCAGCGCAGTTCTGGGTCGACCCGCAGGCCCACCAGCGCTTTCTCGAAGCGGCATCGCAAGGTGCAGTGCTGAACTTCGAGACCACTCTGCAGCGCGCAGGAGGCGAGCGCTTCGACGTACTGGTTTCGGCCATCACGATGACGCTGGGGGAGCGGGGCATGGGGGCCAATTGGTACTTTGACATCACCGACCGCAAGACCGCCGAGGCCGAGGTGCAGCGCGCACGGGAGGCTGCAGAAGAGGCGACCCAGGCCAAGAGCAACTTCCTGGCCACCATGAGCCACGAGATCCGCACGCCGATGAACGCCATCATCGGCATGAGCTACCTGGCATTGCGCACCGAGCTCGACCACCGCCAGCGCAACTACATCGAAAAGGTCCATCGCTCGGCGGAATACCTGTTGGTGATCATCAACGACATCCTCGACTTCTCCAGGATCGAGGCCGGCAAGATGCACCTGGAGCACATTCCCTTCCACCTCGAGGCCGTGCTCGACAGCTTTGCGAGCATGATTGGCTTGAAAGCCGAGGACAAAGGCCTGGAGTTGCTGTTCAGCACCGATGCCGAGCTGCCGACCGCCTTGATCGGCGACCCGCTGCGTCTTGGCCAGGTGCTGATCAACCTGGGCAACAATGCGACGAAGTTCACCGAGCAGGGTGAGATCGTGCTCGGCGTAGAGCAGCGGGGCTCTGCGGGAGAGCAGGCGCAGTTGCATTTCTGGGTACGTGACACTGGCATCGGCATGAACGCCGAACAATGCTCGCGCCTGTTTCAACCCTTCAGCCAGGCTGATAGCACCACCACCCGCAAGTACGGTGGCACCGGGTTGGGCCTGGCCATCTCCCGGCATCTGGTGGAGTTGATGGGCGGGCGCATTTGGGTTGAGAGCGAGCCGGGCCAGGGTTCCACTTTCCATTTCGAGGTGAGTCTGGGCGTGCAGCGTGACAGCCAGTTGCGGCGCATGGTGACCGCCGACGAATTGCTTGGCAGCCGTGTGCTGGTGGTCGATGACAACGCCAGCGCGCGCGAGATCCTGTCCAGCATGGCGCGCAGTTTTGGCGTGGAGGTGGACGTCGCGCAAAGTGGCAGGGCCGCACTGGCCATGCTGGTGGACGCTGAAGCCAAGGCGCTGCCCTATGATCTGGTGCTGATGGATTGGCGCATGCCTGGCATGGACGGTGTGGAGACGGTGCGGCAGATGCAGGCCGCTAAACTGGCGCATACGCCGTCGGTGATCATGGTCACGGCGTTCGGTCGCGAGGAGGCCCGCGAGGAAGCCAGTCGGCACGGCATTCAATTGCCGGTGGTACTGACCAAACCGGTGACGCCGTCTACGTTGCTTGAGGCACTGGGTACGGTGCTCGGCAAGACTCCCCAGGCCGATACCCGGGCCAGTGAGCGATTGGGCCAGAGCGCCGGCGCCATGGCCCGCCTGCGTGGCGCGCGACTGCTGTTGGTGGAAGACAATGAGCTGAACCGCGAGCTGGCCTGTGAGCTGCTGGAGAGCGCCGGAATCGAGCTGTGCCTGGCCGTTCACGGCGCAGAGGCGCTCGACCAACTGGAATATGACGCAGACTTCGATGGTGTGTTGATGGACTGCCAGATGCCGGTGATGGACGGCTATACCGCGACCCGCAAGATTCGTGAGCAGCCACGCTGGGCGAATCTGCCGGTGATCGCCATGACGGCAGACGCCATGATGGGGGACCGTGAGCGGGCGCTGGCCTGCGGCATGAACGACCACATCTCCAAACCCTTGAACGTTGATGACATGTTCGCCACGTTGGCCAAGTGGATACATCCGCGCGCTGACCGTGGCGCGATGTCGGCCGACGTTTCGCCGGCCACCTCGGTGTCAGCAACGAGCCTGCCAGCCAGCCTTCCCGGTATTGATTTGAACGCGGGCCTGGGCACCTGCATGGGCAAGGTCGAGCTCTACCTGCGCCTGCTGCGCAAGTTTCGCTCCAGCCAGCAGGATTTTTGCGCTGAGTTCCTGGCTGCCCAAGGTCAAGGCGATCCGTTGGTGACGGTCAGGCTGGCCCATACCTTACGCGGTACGGCGGGCAACATTGGTGCCGTTGAAGTGGCGAACGCAGCCGCCGCGCTGGAGCAGGCGTGTCTGAACGATGGGGCGAGCGATGGAACGGAGCAGGTGCTGGCTGACCGGCTGGCGGAGGTTGAGCGCTGCCTGACAACAGTGCTGGAAGGATTATCGGTGATCGACGAACCGACATCGTCCGCAGACTCATCAATCGCGCCACCGGGCAGCGAATGGCATGCGCAGTTGGCCCAAGCCCGGTCGCTGCTGGCCGAGAGCGACACCCAGGCGCTGACGGCCTTGCTCAAACTGCAGGGGCTGGTTTCAGACCCGCGGATGACCGAGCAGCTGCTTCGGGTTGTCCGGCAAGCGGAGCGCTTCGATTTTGATCAGGCGCTGGAGTTGCTTGAAAACCTGTCCTGATAATTGAAGTGGATTGAGCCCACTCCTGGTCATTCATGCACTTGCGAAGTAAAGCGGCATTGCGAGATTAGTCATGGGGTGCTGCACATTTCGATCATTAAGTTGTCAGTTTCGGTCATTGAGCGGTAGTGGTTCGACTCTTAGTCTGTCCACCATGACTGACGGGAGCCAAAGAGCTCCTGCACTTTTTCCGTGATCGCTCGATGTGGAGTTACAAATGGCCGCCGCTCACTACCCGCACCTGTTGGCCCCGCTGGACCTGGGTTTTACCACGCTGCGTAACCGTACCCTGATGGGGTCGATGCACACTGGCCTTGAGGAAAAGCCCGGTGGATTCGAGCGCATGGCGGCGTACTTTGCCGAACGTGCCCGTGGCGGCGTTGGCCTGATGGTCACCGGCGGTATCGGCCCGAACGATGAGGGCGGGGTGTATTCCGGTGCCGCCAAGCTGACCACCGAGGAAGAAGCGCTCAAGCACCAGATCGTGACGCGCGCGGTGCACGAGGCGGGCGGCAAGATCTGCATGCAGATCCTTCATGCCGGGCGTTATGCCTACAGCCCGAAACAGGTCGCACCGAGCGCCATCCAGGCGCCGATCAACCCGTTCAAGCCCAAAGAGCTGGACGAGGAAGGCATCGAGAAACAAATCAGCGATTTCGTCACCTGTTCGGTACTGGCGCAAACCGCCGAATACGACGGCGTCGAGATCATGGGCTCCGAAGGTTATTTCATTAACCAGTTCCTCGCCGCCCACACCAACCACCGCACCGACCGTTGGGGCGGCAGCTACGAGAACCGTATGCGCCTGCCGGTGGAAATCGTGCGCCGGGTGCGTGAAGCGGTCGGTCCGAACTTCATCATCATCTTCCGCCTGTCGATGCTCGACCTCGTGGAAGGCGGCAGTACCTGGGAAGAAATTGTGACGCTGGCCAAGGCGATCGAACAGGCCGGCGCGACCATCATCAACACCGGCATCGGCTGGCACGAAGCGCGGATCCCGACCATCGCCACCAAAGTACCGCGCGCGGCGTTCAGTAAAGTGACCGCCAAGCTGCGCGGCTCGGTGAGCATTCCGCTGATCACCACCAACCGTATCAACACCCCGGAAGTGGCCGAGCAGATTCTGGCCGAAGGCGATGCCGACATGGTGTCGATGGCGCGGCCGTTCCTCGCCGATCCGGACTTCGTCAACAAGGCCGCTGAAGGTCGCGCCGATGAAATCAACACCTGCATCGGTTGCAACCAGGCGTGCCTGGATCACACCTTCGGCGGCAAATTGACCACTTGCCTGGTCAACCCACGCGCTTGCCATGAAACCGAGCTCAACTACGTGCCGGTGCAGCAGATCAAGAAGATCGCCGTTGTCGGTGCCGGGCCTGCGGGCCTGTCCGCCGCGACCGTGGCCGCCGAGCGTGGTCATCAGGTAACGCTGTTCGATTCGGCCAGCGAAATTGGCGGTCAGTTCAACATCGCCAAGCGTGTGCCGGGCAAGGAAGAGTTCTACGAAACCATCCGCTATTTCAACCGCAAACTGCAGACCACCAACGTCGAGGTGTGCCTGAATACCCGTGTCGATGTGGCGAAACTGGTGGAAGGCGGTTATGACGAGATCATCCTGGCCACCGGCATCGCGCCAAGAACGCCGGCGATTCCAGGTGTTGAAAACGCCAAGGTGCTGAGTTACCTGGACGTGATCCTGGAGCGCAAGCCGGTGGGCAAGCGTGTGGCGGTGATTGGCGCCGGCGGTATCGGTTTCGACGTGTCGGAATTTTTGGTGCACCAAGGCGTGGCCACCAGTCAGGATCGCGAAGCGTTCTGGAAGGAGTGGGGCATCGATACACACCTTGAAGCCCGCGGTGGTGTCGCCGGCATCAAGGCTGAGCCACATGCACCGGCACGTGACGTGTTCCTGCTGCAACGCAAGAAATCCAAAGTCGGCGACGGCCTGGGTAAAACCACTGGCTGGATTCACCGGACCGGTCTGAAGAACAAGCAAGTGCAGATGCTCAACAGCGTCGAGTACTTGAAGATCGACGACGAAGGCCTGCACATCCGCATCGGTGAAACCGGCGAGCCGCACGTGCTGCCGGTGGACAACATCGTGATTTGCGCTGGCCAGGATCCGTTGCGTGAGTTGCAGGACGGACTGGTCGCGGCTGGCCAAAACGTGCATTTGATCGGTGGCGCCGACGTGGCGGCAGAGCTGGACGCCAAGCGGGCGATCAACCAGGGTTCGCGGTTGGCTGCCTTGCTGTAATCCACACACTCCTGTGGTGAGGGGCCAAGCCCTTTCACTACAGGGCTGCTGCTAAGATGCCGGATCTTCTCGTGGATCCGGCATCATGCTTTTTCCTTCCAGCCACTGGCTGCCCCAAGCCCCCCTCGAACCCCTTCATCTCGATTGGCTCACCGCCGCCGGTATCGAGGTCGCGATCCTGCGCCTGGACCAGATCGATCCGCTGATCAGCGGCAACAAGTGGTTCAAGCTCATCGAACACCTCAACGCCGCTGACCTCGCGGGTGCCAACGGCATCATCAGCCTGGGCGGTGCGCACTCCAACCATCTGCATGCATTGGCTGCTGCAGGCAAACGCTTCGGTTTCCGTACCGTCGGGCTGCTGCGCGGGCATGCGCAAGACACGCCGACGGTGACGGATTTGCAGGCGTTCGGCATGCAATTGCATTGGTTGGGGTATGGCGGTTATCGAGCGCGCCATGAGCCGGGTTTCTGGCTGCCATGGACAGAACAGTATCCCGACCTGCAACCCGTGCCCGAAGGTGGCGGGGGGCTGCGTGGCGCGCTTGGCTGCATGCAACTCAAGGCCCAGGTCTGTGAGCGACTGAACGACCTGGGCTGGAGCGATTACGACGGCTGGTGGCTGGCCTGTGGCACCGGCACGACCCTGGCGGGTCTGGTGCTGGCCGAGGCCGGTGAGCGCAAGGTGTATGGGGCGATGGCAGTGCCCGATGATCACGGCGTTGCGCAAAACGTCGAATCCATTCTGCAGGAGGCGGGTTTGCGACTGCACAACTATGAGCTGCTGGACGCCAGTCGAGGCGGTTTTGCCAAAGTCGATCAGCCGTTACTCGACTTCATCGAACAGACCGAACTAGCCGGCGGCGTGCCTCTGGAGCCGTTGTACACCGCCAAGGCGCTGCTGACGCTCAAGCAGAACGTCGAGGCTGGACGCTTCAAAAAGGGCATGCGGCTGATCTTCATCCACACCGGCGGCTTGCAGGGCCGCCGGGGATTTGTGTAGCAGGGCTGCGTTCAGTTGCGCTTGGGCATCATGCGCAGCAAGGTGTTATCCCGCACCACGTAATGGTGATAAATCCCGGCTACCGCGTGCAGGCCAATCAGCCAGTAGCCGATAGTGCCACCGAGCTCGTGCCAGCCCTGGAGTTCTTTGGCGAATTCCTTGTTTTCGGCGACCAGCAACGGCAGATCAAAACCGTAAAACATCACTTGATTGCCCTTGGCGCTGGTCACCAGCCATCCCAGAATCGGCATGGCGATCATGAAAATGTACAGCGCCCAGTGCATCAGCTTGGCCAGCGTGGTTTGCCAGTGAGGCGAGGCGGGGAAGATCTGCGGCGCCGGGCCGAAGCTGCGAGCGAACAGCCGCAGCCACACCAACACGAACACGGTCAGGCCGAGCATGAAGTGTGATTCGACGATCAGGGTCCGGCCGCCACTGCCTTTGGGAAAGATCCCGCGAAACTCGATAGAGGCGTAAACCAGCGCCAGCAAGACCAGCATCAACCAATGCAGCGTGATCGATACCGTGCTGTAGCGTGATTCGGAATTCTTCCAGGGCATACGGTGTTCCTCACAGGTCTGGTCTAAAGCCACCGTTCTTGTTCGACGGTGTTCCTTTACTGTAATCCGCTTTGATGGATTTGCCTGCGGCTATTTGTCGTTGCAACGCTCTGGATCAAGTGATTGGCCAAAAAAAAGCGCCCGTTCCGCGAAGAACTGGCGCTTTGATCAGCGGCAAAATTTCAACATCAGCTGTTTTGCGGCATTTCACCCTTGGCCAGACGCTTGTTGATGTCGGCGATGACTTCTGGCAAATCGGTGATGGTGTCGATCATGTAGTGCGGGCGCGAGTCTTCGAACATGGCATGGATGCGCTTGCGTTCGCTGTCCAGTTTATCGCTGCCCAAGGCGCGGTAGCCTTCGTAGTCCAGGCCCAGCGCGTTGCCCGAGCAGATCAGCGCCACGGTCCACATGCCGGCGCGGCGACCTTCGAGAATGCCCGGCACGGTGTCGTCGATCTTCACGCAAGCTGCGACATCGTCGATGCCCAGCGCAATCACGTTGGCCAGGGCTTGAGCCGGCCAAGGGCGGCCGTTGGGCACTTCGTCAGTGGCCACCACGTGATCGGCGACGTAACCATTGGTGGCCGCCAGCTCGACCACTTTGTCCATGACCTGTTTCGGGTAACCGGAGCAGGAACCGATCTTGATCCCTTGCTGGCGCAGGTTGGCGATGGTGTCCAGGGCGCCTGGAATCAACGCCGAGTGCTCGGCGATTTTTTCGATCTGCAGCGGCATGAAGCGTTGGTAGATGGCGGTGACGTCATCGTCGGTTGGCGTGCGGCCGAACACGGCGCGATAACGCTCCGCGACTTGCGGCTGATCGCACAGGGTGCGGATGTGGTCCCACTTGCCCATGCCCATCGGTCCACGGGCTTCTTCGATGGAAACCTGGACGTCGAATTCGGCGAAGGCTTCGACAAAAATCTGGGTAGGCGCGAAAGAGCCGAAGTCTACGACGGTGCCGGCCCAGTCGAGGATGGCGGCTTGCAGCTTGGTTGGGTTTGCGTAGTTCATGTCTCAAATCCTGTCTGTTGGAATGATGAGCAAATCTATGTAGCAGCTGCCGAGCTTGCGAGGCTGCGTTCGGCTGCGAAGCAGTCGTGAATTCGGGCGCTGCGGTCTATCAGGTAAACCCTGTGTAATGGGTTTACGACTGCTTCGCAGCCGAACGCAGCCTCGCAGGCTCGGCAGCTGCTACAGATGCCTTTGAATCAGATTTCGAGGACTTCCATCTCGCGCAGCACTTCGGCGACGGCCGCCACGGCCGCGTGCATCTCGGCCTGGTTGACGTGGCCGATGCAGCCGACGCGGAAGGTTTCAACCTGGGTCAATTTGCCCGGGTAGAGGATGAAACCCTTGGCCTTGACCCGTTCGTAGAATTCCTTGAACTGGTAGCGCGGATCTTTCGGTGCGTGGAACGTGACGATGATCGGTGCCTGGATCGCGGCGGGCAGAAAACTGCGCAGCCCCAGCTTCGCCATGTCATCGAGCAGCACCTGGCAGTTGTTGGCGTAGCGTTGATGCCGCGCCGGTAAGCCACCTTCTTCGTTGTATTGCAGCAACGCTTCGTGCAGCGCCGCGACCACGTGGGTCGGCGGGGTGAAGCGCCATTGACCGGTCTTGGCCATGTAGGTGTGCTGGTCGTAAAGGTCCATCGCCAGCGAGTGCGAGTTGCCGGCGGCGTTGGCCAGGGACTCTTTGCGGGCGAAGACAAAACCCATGCCCGGCACGCCTTCCAGGCATTTGCCTGAAGCGGCGATCAGCGCATCGAATGGCACCTGTTGGGCGTCAACCGGCAGGGCGCCGAACGAACTCATGGCGTCGATGATCAGGCGTTTGCCGTGTTGCGCAATGACGTGGGCGATTTCCGGCAGCGGGTTGAGGATGCCAGTGCTGGTTTCGCAGTGAATCAGGGCGACGTGCGTAATGCTGGTGTCGGCGTGCAGCAGGCGGTCGACGTCGGCGGCGGTGGTGGGTTCGTCTTCAGCGGTTTCGAAGGTGCTGAAGGCGCGGCCGAGCACTTCGCAGATTTTCGCCAGGCGTTTGCCGTAGGCGCCGTTGATCAGCACCAGCACCTTGCCGTCACGAGGCACCAGCGTGCCGATCGCGGCCTCGACAGCAAAGGTGCCGCTGCCTTGCAGGGGCACGCAATGGTGGCTGTCGCCGCCGTTGATGATTGCCAGCAGTTGTTCACACAGGCTGGCGGTCAGTTGATTGAAGCGGTCATCCCATGAACCCCAGTCGACCATCATCGCCTGACGGGTGCGGGCCGATGTGGTCAGTGGGCCGGGGGTGAGCAGGATGGGTTCGGCAGTACTCATTCTCGTGTCCTCGCATTCGAT
This sequence comes from Pseudomonas sp. B21-040, assembly GCF_024748695.1. Lineage (NCBI taxonomy): Bacteria > Pseudomonadati > Pseudomonadota > Gammaproteobacteria > Pseudomonadales > Pseudomonadaceae > Pseudomonas > Pseudomonas sp. B21-040. The sequence goes on along the minus strand of NZ_CP087176.1, from coordinate 4,455,350 downwards.
GGGATGAAGCTACGGGACATAAATTGCAATTTGCGGTTGTATCAATCAAATTGTTTGTTGTTATGCCAGCCATCAGTGAGAGTTATTCATGAACCTGTTCCAGCTTCGGGCCTTTGATGCGGTGGCCCGTGAAGGCAGCTTCACCCGTGCTGCCGCGCGGTTGTTCATCAGTCAGCCGGCGGTGACCGGGCACATCAAGGCCCTGGAGGAGCATTACCAGATCACCTTGTTGCGACGTACCGCTCGTCGAGTGGAACTGACGGAGGAGGGCACCAAACTGGCGGCGATCACCCGGGCCATGTTCGGCCTGGCGGAAGAGGCGCAAGTGATGCTCGAAGCGAATCGGCAGTTGCTGACCGGGCGCCTGGAAGTGGCAGCGGACGGCCCGCACATGGTGATGCCGATGCTGGCCAGTCTGCGCGCACGCTATCCGGGGATCACCGTGAACCTGCGGCTGGGCAATGCTCAGGAAACCCTGGCGGCGTTATTGTCCGAGCATGCCGACGTGGCAGTACTGACCGAGGTTGAACCGCGCAAAGGCCTGCATTTGCAAGCGTTGAATGAATCGCGAATTTGCGCGTTGGTGCCGCAAAATCATCCGTGGTCCAAGGCACCCAGCGTCAAGCTCAAGGAGCTGGATCAGGTGATCATGGTGTTGCGTGAGCCGAGTTCGATTACGCGACGCACGTTCGATGACGCGTGTGCGACGGCGAAGGTCAATCCACGGGTGTTGCTGGAGCTGGACAGTCGTGAAGCGGTGACCGAAGCCGTGGCCGCCGAGTTGGGGGTCGGTGTGGTGTCGTCGGTGGAAGTCAGCCATGACCCACGGGTGGCGGCAGTGCCGATCATCGGCGAGGGGCTGGTGAACCGGCACATGATCGGGTGCATGGAGCGGCGGCGGGATTTGCGCTTGATTCAGGCGTTTTTCGGGTTGGCGCCTGTCAGTTAGACCGCGGCGCGGCTATCGCGGGCAAGCCCGCTCCCACAGGATGCGCGGTGGAATCGGCTTCTGTGATCGACTCAAATCCCTGTGGGAGCCGGGCTTGCCCGCGATGGGGCCTGACCTGCCTACACCAGACTCTCGCGAACCATCTCCAGAAACGTCGCCACGACCCGTCGCGAACTCTGCTCGCGCAAGCACACCAGCGTCTCCGTCAGACGCCGCGTGCAATCGGTAATCGGCAACGCGCAAACCCTTGAGTCGGCACCGAACTCGGCGGCCGACACCACGCCAACCCCAATCCCCACGACCACCGCTTCGCGCGCCGCTTCGCGGCCTTCAACCTGAATCGCCGGGCGAATGCGGTACCCGGCGCGGGCCATTTCCTCTTCCAGTGTCTGGCGGGTCACCGAGCCGATTTCCCGTAGCACCAACGGTGTGTCGTCCAGGTCCGCGAGGCAAATCGACTCGCGATCGGCCCACGGGTGATTGCGTGAGACAAACGCCACCATCGGGTCATTGCGCAGGGGCAACGAGATCAGCCGCTCATCACTGACATCCCGACCCAGCAGCGCCAGGTCGGCCTGATAGTTGAACAGGCGAAACAGCGACTCATCGGTATTGCCGGTTTCAATCTTTACGCTGATGCCGGGGAAGCGTTCGCAAAACCTTGCGATCTGCGGCAGCACATGCACCGGCGCATCCACCGCGAGGATCAGGCTGCCGGTCTTCAACGCCTGGGAGTCGTGAAGCAACTCCTGCGCCTCGGCTTCAATGACGAACAACCGCTGGGTGATGCTCAACAAGCGTTCGCCCAGGTCGGTCAGGCGCACCGAGCGTTTGTTGCGGTGGAACAGCAACACAGCAAATCGCTCTTCAAGTTTGCGCACCTGGTCGGAAATGGCCGGTTGTGTGAGAAAGAGCCGTTCGGCGGCTTTGGTAAAGCTTCCGTGGACGGCCACGGCGTGGAAGGCTTTGAGCTGGGCGTGGGAAACCGACATCGAAAACCTCCAGTAACAAGCTGAGCTTATTTTGGAAATACGATAAATCGATTTCACTTATTATTCAGTAATTGTTTCTATCCGTTTCAACCCCGTGACTGCTCAGTCGATCAGCATCGGTGGCCATGAGCCTGTGCGTGTAACAGCAGGACTCATCTGACCGGTATCGCTACAGGGAATCCGCGATACCGCAGTGCTCAACAATAAAAACACAGGCGTTTTCTTCCAAATTCTGCCGGCACACTCACACCCTGAGGTCAGAACCACAATGAATAATCACATCGGCACCATCAAGCGTTGGCGCGTGCAGATCTTCGCGATCACCTGGCTCGCCTACGCTGCTTTCTACTTCACCCGCAAAGCGTTTTCCGTGGCAAAACTGGGGATCGCCGAAGACCCCACCTTCATGCTCGACAAAATGGCCATGGCCAACCTCGACGCGATCTACCTGGCGGCGTATGCCCTCGGGCAATTCACCTGGGGCCTGCTTGCCGACCGCTTTGGTCCCCGGGTCGTGGTGCTTGGCGGGTTACTGATTTCGGCGGCGGCTGCGCTGGTGATGGGCAGCTTCGCGACACTGCCGATCTTCGCCACCTGCATGTTGATTCAAGGCCTGGCGCAGTCCACCGGTTGGTCGGGGCTGTGCAAGAACATCGGCAGTTTCTTCCCTGCACAGCAGCGCGGAAGGGTGCTTGGGTTGTGGAGCTCCTGCTACGCCTTTGGCGGGTTGGTGGCCTCGCCGTTTGCCGGTTGGTGGGCCTACACGCTCATCGGCACCTGGCATGCGGCGTTCATTTCCAGTGCGGCGGTGGTTGGGCTGGTCGCCGTGCTGTTTTTTATTTTTCAACGCAACAAACCGCAAGACGTCGGTCTGCCGGCGGTGGACATCGAACCTGAGTTGACGGCTGAAGAGGCTGACGCCCAAAGCAGGATCAGCGTTCTGCAACCCCTGAAGGAAATCCTGCGCAACCGCACGGTGCTGGTGTTGGGTCTGGCGTACTTTCTGCTGAAACCGGCGCGTTACGCCATTCTGTTGTGGGGCCCGGTGATCGTTTTCGAACAGATGCCGACGGTGGGCAAGGTCGGCGCGGCGATAATTCCGACTGCGTTCGAACTGGCCGGATTGCTCGGGCCGATTCTGCTGGGGCTGGCCTCGGACAAACTGTTCGGCGCTCGCCGCATGCCGGCCTGCGTGATCAGTCTGTTGGCGCTGACCGTGTCTCTCGCCTTGTTCATGGGCGCCCTGCATACCGGCAGTGTCTTGCTGGTGGTGGCCTTGCTGTTTGTCATGGGCCTGACCCTGTACGGGCCGGACTCGATGATCAGCGGCGCGGCGGCGATTGATTTCGGCACCGCCAAGGCAGGCGCGACGGCGGCAGGTTTCGTCAACGGTTGCGGTTCGGTCGGGGCAATTCTCGGTGGGTTGCTGCCAGGTTACTTCGACTCGGTCACGGTGTTCATTGTCTTCGCCGGCTGCGCGTTGTTCTCGGCCCTGGTGTTGATCCCCCACTGGAACAGCCGCCCGGCTGGCCTGCGTGCCAATTACCCGTTCGTGCCCAATCGGGCGATGGCCATCAAACCCCTGCGTACCTGAACCCTGTCCCTTGCAGCCTGCTGCGCTGGCGGCAGGCTTGCGTGTGGGTATCTGACTGGAGATTTTCCCATGAGACCCTTTTGGCTGGACCAAGCCTTAAAGGCTGATACGTCCGACACCTGCCCGGCGCTGGAGGGCAACACCCGCGCGGATGTGTGCATTGTCGGTGGCGGCTACACCGGGTTGTGGACTGCGATCATGCTCAAGGAGCAGAACCCGGAACTCGATGTGGTGCTGATCGAAGCGGACATTTGCGGTGCCGGCGCCAGTGGCCGCAACGGCGGTTGTGCGTTGTCGTGGTCGGCCAAGTACTTCACGCTGGAGCGGTTGTTTGGCGTCGAAGAGGCGGTGCGCCTGGTCAAGGAATCCGAGCGCAGCATTTACGCGATTGGCACCTTCTGCGAGCAGTACGGCGTGGACGCCGATTTCCGCCTCGATGGCACGCTCTATACCGCGACCAATCACGCCCAGTGCGGCTCGACCGATGCGGTGATTGCCGCGCTGGCGCGCAACGGCATCAACTCGTTCACCCAACGGCCGGTCGCCGACGTGCAACGCATGGCCGGTTCCCGAAAGCACTTGGAGGGCTGGTTTTCGCCGGCCGCCGCCAGTGTGCAGCCGGGCAAACTGGTGCGCGGCTTGCGCCGGGTGGCGTTGCAATTGGGCGTGAGAATTCACGAAAACACCGCGATGACCGGGCTGGAGGAGGGCACGCCGGCAGGGGTGGAAACGCCGAAAGGAACGGTCTGCGCGGATCGGGTAGTGCTGGCGATGAACGCGTGGATGGCCCGGGCGTTCCCGCAGTTCGAACGCAGCGTGGCGATTGTTTCCAGCGACATGTTGATCACTGAACCGCGGCCTGATCTGCTCAATGAAATCGGCCTGACCAGCGGTGTCACCGTCCTCGATTCGCGGATTTTCGTGCACTACTACCACAACACCCCGGACGGGCGAATCATGCTCGGCAAGGGCGGCAATACGTTTGCCTACGGCGGGCGAATGCTGCCGGTGTTCGATCAGCCGTCACCGTACGCCGGGTTGTTGAAGGACAGCTTGAGTGAGTTCTTTCCGGCGTTTGCCGGGGTCAAGGTCGAGGCCACCTGGAACGGTCCGTCGGATCGCTCGGTCACCGGTTTGCCGTTCTTTGGCCAGATGAGCGCCAGCGGGAATGTGTTCTACGGGTTCGGGTATTCCGGCAGCGGCGTTGGTCCGTGTCACATGGGCGGGCAGATTCTTGCCTCGATGGTCCTTGGGCTGGACAACGCCTGGACTCGTTCGCCATTGGTGAACGGCCCGCTGGGGTTCTTCCCGCCGGAGCCGATCCGTTACCTCGGTTCCCTGATGGTGCGCAACGCCATCCGCCGCAAGGAGCGCGCTGAAGATCACGGTCGCCGACCACGGCATCTGGACGTGCGCCTGGCCAAATTGGCGGCGGCGGCCGGCAAAGCGGACAAGGGTTGAGGGCTTTAGCGACGGATCAGCCAATCGAGCAGTAAACGCCCGTCGCTGCGTGGTCGATAAGCGGCACCCGGTTTGGGCGGGCGGCCAGCGGTGGCGCACAACACCGGGCGATCCGGGTCGCTGTCGAGAAAACTGATGAGCACCTCGGTGCCGGCGATTGGCAGCCAGTGCGGATCCCTCCGGCCGTCCGGCAGGGTGAGGGCTACAGGCAGCCACAGGCCGGCTGATTCGTCCCCGTCGTCTTCGAGCGTTGGCCATAACCTGATGTGTATCCGGCCTTGGTCATCCAACTGCGCCGGCTGCCCGATCGGCCCTAGCACGCGCGCCGTCTGATACCCCGGAATGCTCGGCCGGGGCTGTGTGCGCGGGGGCCTGAATTCCGTTGACCAGGGAATCGCGGTGAATTGATTGCTGTAGCGCCGGGGACGTTGATCGGCAAGGATTGAAGGCTGCTGTCCCTGGTGCCGGACTTCTGTGATCAGCCACTGATCGTTGAAGCCCGCCAGTGGATGCCCCGTCACTTGTACGATGCTTCCACTGCGCAAGTCGGATTCATTGCATCGGCCTTCAATCTGCTGATGGTGGCAGCGCATTCGCTCCAGCAACCGCCGACTGAGCTGCTCACTGTGCGCCTGCTCGGGGGACGGACGAGCGGTTGAAGGAGATGTGGCTGCAATGGCGTGGTTGGCCGCGCCGTCATCGATTGCCTGAGTGCCGAGGTTGTGGACAATGCGGCGTTCAGGTTGGGCGCGCGCGCCATGACGCTGGAACAGCTCATGGATTACCGGCGCAGAAATCTGCTCAATCGAAGTGTCCTGGAAGGGCAGCCGCAGCGGTTCCTGCGGAAATTTCTGAGTGTCATCGGCCAGCACCAACACATGCCCGTCGTGCCGATGTTCGAAGTGATAGTGGATGCCTTCTTCTTCGCAAAGTCGCTGCAGCAGTTCCAGGTCGGTCTCTTCGTACTGAATGCAAAAAGGTCGGGGTGGGTAGTGCCCGGTTGCCAGATCCAGGCGATAGCTGGTCTCGGGCAGTGCATGTTCCTGGAACAACCGATGCAGGATCGCCGGCACACTGAGGCGATCGAACACCCGACGTGAGCAGTGACGGTCGAGGTTTTGCAGGTAGGGCACCAGGACAAGGTGATAGCCAATGCGATGCGGGCCGCGATGTTCAAGGCTGGCGCTGTGAACAATACCGTGAATGCCGCTGTGATCGCCCAAGTTCAGATAAGCCGGTTGTTGCAGCAGCCGGTCGAGGTTGATCGCCGGTGCCAGGCTGATCATTTCAATGCTGAACCGATAGGGCTGGTTCAGGCCTTCAGCGCCACTGAACTGCAACACCTGCAGGCGCAATCCGCTTTTGAGGAGGGTCAGGGTGTAGAGACTTTCCTTGTCGTTGTGCATTGAACACGCTTCTGCCATGGAATGGGACGCGAAGGGTACGAAACCAAGCCCCACAATGGTCACCGCAAATCGGCATTTCAGAATCGTCCTACGAGTGCTGGTGAATATGTCGATCGGCGAGGGCGCTAAATCAGTCCGCATTTTTTGGTCGATTGCCAACTTTAGGCCGTATAAACTTGCACAACGCGTCGGCCAATAGATGTCTCGGCGCCACAGATCAAGAGAGTGAGTAATGGGCGCACAGTGGAAGGTTAAACACAAAGAAGCGGCATCCAACGCCAAAGGCAAGATTTTCGGCAAACTGGTGAAAGAAATCACCATTGCTGCGCGCAACGGTGCCGATACCGCCACCAACGCACATCTGCGACTTGTGGTTGAACAGGCCAAGAAAGCCTCGATGCCCAAGGAAACCCTCGATCGCGCGATCAAGAAAGGCGCGGGCCTGTTGGGCGAAACCGTGCAATACCATCGCGTGACTTACGAAGGCTTCGCCCCGCACCAGGTGCCGCTGATCGTTGAATGCGTGACCGACAACATCAACCGCACCGTGGCGGAAATCCGCGTGGCGTTCCGTAAGGGCCAACTGGGTGCTTCCGGCTCCGTGGCGTGGGACTTCAACCATGTCGGCATGATCGAGGCGTCCCCGGACAGCCCGGACGCCGACCCTGAAATGGCGGCGATTGAAGCCGGTGCCCAGGACTTTGAGCCAGGTGAAGAAGAGGGCACGACCCTGTTCCTGACTGAACCTGCGGACCTCGACGCGGTGCAAAAAGCCCTGCCGGAGCAAGGTTTCACGGTGTTGTCGGCGAAACTGGGCTATCAGCCGAAGAACCCGGTCAGCGGATTGAGCGATGAACAAATGGCTGAAGTCGAAGCGTTCCTGGAAGGCCTCGACAACCATGATGATGTGCAGGATATGTTTGTGGGTCTGGCTGGGTAATTTGACTCTTCAGTAATACCGCTATCGCGAGCAGGCTCACTCCTACATTGGATCTCCGTCATACACAGATCCAATGTAGGAGCGAGCCTGCTCCGGGCGGCGTTGCGACGAATGACCGCGAAGCGGTCACCGATCCTGCAGCTCCCGCACAATCTCGCTGAACCCCGGTCGTTTCAGCACATCTGGCTGACAGCAGCGCTCCTGCAACACTTGCAGCTCCTCGCGCGCGATATTGCTCAACCCCGAGTCGATGCGTTCCAGCAGTTCCCCCAGCAACACACCAAATGCCCGCACCTCGATGCGCTGCAGCGCCCGGCTTTCATGGCTGTCCACCGTCGCGTGGAAAGACGCGGCGCCAAAATCGCCCAGCAGGCAATCGCCGTGCTCGTTCCACAGGATGTTGTGGCCATAGAGGTCGCCGTGGGTGATGCCTTGGCGGTGCAAATGCCTGGCCGCCGAAGCAATGCCATGGGCAATGCGTAAGGCCACGCCCGCACTGAAACGGGTGTTTTCGGTGTAGATGTCGCGGGTGCAGGACGCCAGGCTTGGCAGCGCGGCCAGGTTGCGATAACTCGGGTCGATCAGTTGCATCACCAGCCCGGCCTGCTGCTCGGGATGACCGACGATTCGGCCTTTGACCTGGATCAGGTTGGGGTGAAGGCCTGCGGTGATGCAGGCGTTCATTTCGTGCAGCGGTGAACCATCGCTGGTCATTTCGCCCTTGTAGAGCTTCACCGCGACCGATGTCTGCGGATGCCCCTCCGGGCTCCAGGTCGCCCGATGAATCACCCCCGAAGCGCCTTCGCCCAGCAACTGTTCCAGACGCAATTGGTCCCACTGGATAAGCGGCGTGGCTTGCAGCGCAGCCGCATCGGCTTCGGTTTCCAGGGGGTTACCGGCGTACGCCAGCCAGGTCAGGCTGGGCAAGGTCAGCAGCCATTCGGGAAGTTCGCTGAGCTGATTGGCGGCGATGCGGATCAGTTCGAGCCGATGGCACTGGCTCAAGCTTCGCGGCAGGCGCTGCAAGCGGTTACCGGCGAGCATGAGTTTTTGCAGGTAGGGCCGCTCGCCCAGTTCCATTGGCAGTTCGGTGATGCGGTTGTCGGTCAGGATCAACCAGCGCAGCAACGGTGGCAGCGCGGCGGCCGGGACCGTTTCGATGGCATTGGCCTTGAAGCCGATCATCGTCAGCGCGGCGCATTGGCCCAGGCACGCAGGCAGCTCGGTGAACAAGTTGTCCGAGCAGAACAGCACGCGTAAACGGGTCAGGCGATGGAGGTCATCGGGCAGGCTGCTCAGGGCATTGCCGCTGAGGTTGAGCACTTCCAGCGAGTCCGCCAGGTCGAAGATTTCCCGGGGGAACTCTGTCAGGCCGCAGGCCAGGTCCAGGCGGGTGATGCCAGTCAGTTGGCCGGCGCGCAGTTGGGCGAGGGTATCCATGAGCGGGTTCGCTTTTGATCAAGTGAAGGCGCAGGGCCCCGGAAATGGGCGACATGATAACGGTAAAGGGGGCGCGCTTGTCAGGCCGTTGCGCGCACTTCCAGCAACTGCCCCAGACGGCTACGCGTGCGGGCCAGATCGATGGCATCGCCGCCCAGGTTTTCGCGCAGTGATTGCAGGCCGAGCAATGTCAGGTGCTTGTCCTGATCGTATAAAACGTCGATCAAATTGATGAAACGCTGCTGCGCGGCGATTGAACAGTCGGCCAGGTTGGGCAGTTCGTCGATGATCCAGTGATCGAAGCGCCGGCACAGCTCCAGATAATCCATGACGGCGGTAGGGTGTTCGCACAGGTCGCCAAAGGTGAACGCGATGGTCCGTTCTGCGCAGTGCTGCGCTTGCAGGTGGCGGGTGCCGACCGCTAGTTGCAATGGCGTGGGGTTGCGTTCGGGCAGGTTCAACGCCTGACGTTGTGCGACGCTGCCCGGCCAGACATACCGGCCCTGGGTGAACACCTGTTGCACGTGCGTTCGCACCTGACTGCGGTAGTCATGCGGGCCGCCGACTTCCATCACGTGCATGCGGGCGTGGATCAGGTCGATGACCGGTTTGAAACGCGCATGGTAGAGCGGGTTGGGCAGCAAGCCTTCCGGCGGGTAGTTGGACGTCACCAGCAACAGGATGCCGCGACGAAACAGTGCCTTGAACAGTCGCGTGATGAGCATCGCATCGCCGATGTCATGGACGTGAAACTCGTCGAAACACAACACCCGGCAATCGTTCAGCAGCTCATCGAGGGTGGATGCCAGCGCATCGGGCTGATCGCGATGGATGAACATGCCCTGGTGCAATTGCGCAAAAAACTCATGGAAGTGCAGGCGCTGTTTTGCCTCGATAGGGATCGCCTGGAAGAAACCGTCGAGCAACCAGCTCTTGCCGCGCCCGACCGCACCATGCAAGTAAAGACCGGGCGGCGTTTTCGCCGACGCACCCAGCAGCGCCGTGGCGTGCTGTGCCATGCAGTCGATCACGCGCTGCTGGCTATGGCTGAGGGTATAACCCTGGGCATGGGCCTTTTGCCGAAAGTAGTCGTGGACGGCTTTACCTGCCGCCATCCCGCAGGCAGGGGCCGCGAGCGTCTTGCCGAACAGGCCGCGCAAGGAAGGCAAGCGCGGTGTGAGTCGCGAACGGTCAGGCGGTCGAGCGGCCATGGTCATGTCACCCCGAAATCGTCAGGCCGGCTCCCCGAGCAGCGGCGGCGTAGTGTAACCAGTTGGGGAATTTCCCTTCCAGTCATGTCGACGGACGCCGCGTTTTACACCCACCTGAAACGAATCAGAACTGCACCGTTTTCTTGAGCATCTGCGCTGCTGGCGTGTCGCTCGGGCTGACCATCGCATAGTTGTAGCCGCCGCCGGACCAGTACTCGGCCTGCAACTCGCCGTCGCTGCGACTGCCTCGTGGCAGCAAATTGTTTTTCGGGCCTGGTGGGCGCACGTAGAAGCTGATCTTGTGCCCGCCCTGATCCTCGTAAACCACCATGGCCGCCGGCCCTTGTTCGGTACTGAGCAAACGGCCGCTGACCGGTTTGAAGCCTGAACTCGACAAGTCAGGCAGGCGATGGGCCTGGGTGAAATAACGGTCGAGCCAACCTTGCATGTCGCCGTCGGCGACGGCTTTGTAGTCCGCCGGCAGGATGCCTTGCTGGGCGATCAGGCGATAAGCCTGCATGGCATCGGCCATCGGCGTCTGGGCGCTGGCCAGGGTCATCTCGCGCGCTTGCCAGCCGCTCAATCCACCCACGGCAACAGCGATCAACAGCACCGCCGCGCTGGCCAGATGACGACGGGACTGGTGTTTTAGGCGCTGGCGAATCAGCGCCGGGTCGAGGTCCTGATTGACGGGGAGTTGCAGCGTGCCGCTCAGGGCGGCGCGCAATTGTTGAGCATCCTGCTGCCAGGCGCGCACTTGCACGGCCACTTCAGGGTGACTGGCCAGATAGGTTTCCATCAGGTGTCGGTCGGCGTCGTTGAGCTGGTGATCGACGTAGGCGTGCAGGTCACGCTCGCTCGGGGGCATGCTGATCATTTGAGTATCCGCAGAGAAGGGCTGGTGATTTCGCCGTCGCTGAGCTGGCGCAAGGCCTGGCGTGCGCGGGACAGGCGGGACATCACGGTGCCGGTAGGGACGTTGAGAATCGCGGCGACCTCTTTATAACTCAAACCTTCCACCGACACCCAGAGCAGCAGCGCGCGCTGTTCGGTGGTGAGCTGATCGAAGGCTTGCAGTGTCGATTGGGCAATCACCGTGCGCTCGACCGATGGTTGTGCGTCGTCACGCCCGGTAAAGAATTCGAGCATCCGCGCATAGCGCCGGGAACGGCGGTGGGCATCCAGAAACTGGCGATAAAGGATTGAAAACAGCCAGGCGCGCAAGTCGCCCTCGGGGCGTTTGTCGCCCCAACTCGACAGGGCGCGCTCCAGGCTCGACTGCACCAGATCGTCGGCAGCGCTGGGATTGCGCGTCAGCGACACCGCGAAACGCCGCAGCCTGGGAATGATTTCTCTGAGTTGTTCGTCGATATCGTTCATGGGGAAGGGTGTGTCTTGAGTCAGTGAAGGGCGGCATTGACAAGGAAGACGCCGGCTACTGCAGGTTATTCCCTCTACTGGAAAAGAAAATCCCACGGTCCACTTTCTGTAGGACTGTTCCTGTCTGGTTGTAATCCATGTAACGGCATCAAGCGTCGTGGCTCAACCCTCATAACAAGCGCAACCGGCACTCAGTTCAGCCGGCCTTGAGCTTACACATTGAGCCCGTTGAGACTTTTTTCATGCAAGAGCACGCAATCACCCTCAAACCAGCATTAGCCTATTGTGCGATGCCTGTGTCCGCAGTCGATCAGGAGCTTTGGCAGCCTTTTGCTTGTGGGCCGACGGTCAAGCCAGCGTTCTCCTTGATTCATCATGCAATCGAAGCGCAAGCCGTGACCAACCCACAAGGTGTTGCGGCCCATTGCCTGGGTGAATCCATCACCTACCGAGAATTGAACAGACAGGCCAATCGACTGGCTGCCTTGTTGATAAAGGAAGGCGTCAATCCAGGTGATCACGTTGCCTTGTTCGTGGAACGGTCGATCCCCATGCTGGTAGGCATGTTGGCTGCGTTGAAAGCAGGTGCGGCCTACATTCCCCAGCACGTGGGGATCACCCCTGCGACGCAATTGCGCCACATCATGGAGGTTGCCGACACACGTTTGGTGCTGACGCTGTCGAACCTGCAGTCGCAGATTCCCCTGACTGCGGCGCAGCACTGCATTTGCCTTGATACGTTCATGTCCGAGGCGTCAATGCAATCGGACGAATTGAACGTGGCCTGTACGCCGTTAATGACCCCGGATCACCTGTGCTTCCTTTTGTTCACCTCCGGTACCACCGGACAGCCCAACGGGGTTCGGGTTACCCAGCGTAATGTCTGCAATATTCTGCTGACGGAACCTGGCAACCTCGGCATGAAGCCTGGGCTCAAGGTCGGGCAGATTCTAAACATCGCCTTCGATATGGCCGCCTGGGAGATTTTGGGTTGCCTGGCCCATGGCGCGACGTTAATGATCCGTGGCAAAGACATTGCTCAGACTGCCGAACAATGCGATGTACTGATCGCCACGCCGTCGATTCTCGGCACACTCGATCCGGCACGTTGCCAGCAGGTCAAGGTCGTTGCCGTTGCCGGTGAGCCGTGTCCACAGCCCCTGGCCGATCGCTGGTCTTCGTTCTGCATTTTTTTCAATGCCTGCGGACCGACCGAAACCACCATCGTCAACACCATGCAGCGCTACCAGACCGGTAAGGCCCTGACCATCGGCAAACCCACGCCCAATAACACGGTGTACGTACTCGATGAAAACGGTCGACCTTGTGCCACAGGGGTGCAAGGGGAGATGTGGGCTGGCGGGGATTGCGTGACGGCCGGATACCTGGGGAATACCGCTCTCACTGCCGAACGTTATCGCCCCGATCCCTTTCTCGGTGAGAACCGGATGATGTTTCGCACTCGCGACCTGGGACGCTGGACAGAAGATGGCGAGCTCGAACACTTGGGGCGCGTCGATGATCAAGTCAAGGTGCGGGGTTTTCGGGTTGAACTCGATAGCGTGTCCGCGGTGCTGGAGTCGTGCGCCTCCTGCGAGAGGGCGGTCACGCTGAAACTCGACAGTCGTCATCTGGTTGCCTTCGTCAGCCCCGCGTCCACCGATGTCGAAGAGGCGAGACGTCTCTGCGAGGAGCGCCTCGCCTACTATTGCGTACCTTTGTTGATCATCGCTGTGGACCACATTCCCCTGACGTCACGGGGTAAAGTCGACAAGCGGCTGCTGCTGGAACAAGCGCAACAGGCCAGGCTTGATGTCAATGTTGTACCAACGGTGAGCGCATGAGCACCGCCGGCGGTCTACCCGCCAAGCGTGCGATTTGGCGACGGCTCGGAACGCTGTCGGTGTTCTCTCATTACAACCGCCTTGTGGCATTGGTACTGGTACTTAATGGTGCCGCGCTGGCGCATGGGTTGAACGCGGGGCAATGGTGGACCCCCTCCGGTGTTGCACTGGAAATGCTGGCGGGGTTGGTGTTGGCGAATCTGTCGTTGGCGATTTTGATTCGTCAGCAATACGTCATCAACCTGCTGTTCTGGCTAGCCACCCGGGCTCCCACCCGTTGGCCGCTGCCGATTCGTCGTTCATTGGCCAAGGTCTATCACTTTGGTGGGCTGCACAGCGGCGCAGCCTTGGCAGCCATTGGCTGGTTCGTGGCATTGCTAGGCTCATTGGGTTGGCATTGGATTGATGACAAGGGCGGCGTTTCGGCAGCGCTTCTGTGGGTGAACGCAGCACTGCTGGGCGTGTTGTTGCTGATAGCGACCATGGCGCATCCCGGGATTCGCTCACGTTTGCACAATGGATTCGAACGAACACATCGCTTCGGTGGCTGGACGGCGCTCGCTTTGTTTTGGGTATCGACCTTTGTGTTTGCCCGTGATCAGAACCCGCAAGTGCCGTTGCAAGAAGTACTGGCCACTTCTGTTCCCTTTTGGATGCTGGTGGTCCTGACGTTCAGTATTGCGCTGCCATGGCTGCGTTTACGCAAAGTGCCGGTGCAGTTACTCAGGACTTCATCCCACGCTGTGATTGCCCGGTTCGGGCATGTCACGCCGTTTGCAGGTTCGTCAAACGCCATCAGTCTCAATCCGCTGCTGGAATGGCATTCGTTTGCCAACATTCCCGCGCCGGGGCAGGCCGGTTTCCGCCTGATCATTTCCCGTGCCGGGGACTGGACCGGCGAATTCATCGAGCAAATGCCGACTCACGTCTGGGTCAAAGGCATTACCACCGCCGGTGTGGCGCACATAGAAACCCTGTTCAAGTCGGTGGTGTATATCGCGACCGGTAGTGGTATTGGCCCGGTGCTGCCTCATCTTCTTGCCAGGCAGGTACCGATACATCTGATCTGGTCGACCCGCAACCCACGCAAAACCTACGGTGACGAACTGGTGGAGGAGATTCTCCGGGCCGAGCCCGACGCCTTGATCTGGGACACCGATGTGCTCGGCAAACCCGATCTGGTGCAACTGGCCTATGACGCAGTTCAAGCGACCGGTGCAGAGGCCGTGATCTGCATTTCCAACCAGGCACTGACTCAACGTGTGGTCGAGGAAATGGAAGGTCGGGGTATTCCGGCCTATGGCGCGATCTGGGATTCCTGAGGTGTGAGCAAGTGCTCGCCATTCAACCATTATTCAACGAGGTCACCATGTACACATTGATCGAACGTCATGATCGAGTCGTATTGATTCGTCTCAACCGCCCGCAAGCCCGGAACGCCCTGAATGATGAACTCATGCGCGAATTGCTGGACATCCTGCAACGACTGGATCGGGACCCGCAGGTGGGGTGTTTCGTCCTGACGGGTACGGAGGATTTTTTCGCCGCTGGCGCCGATATCAAGGAAATGCAGCAAAAGTCATATCTGGACATGGTTCACGAGGATTACTTTGCCGGGTGGGAAGCCTTTGCCGCGTTACGTACCCCCAAACTGGCAGCCGTCGCCGGATATGCCTTTGGCGGCGGTTGTGAGTTAGCCATGATGTGCGACCTGATCTTTGCTGCCGACAACGCGCAATTTGCTCAACCGGAGATCAAACTGGGCGTGATGCCAGGCATCGGGGGCACCCAGCGTCTCACGCATCTGATCGGCAAATCCAAAGCCATGGACATGATTCTGACCGGACGTTCGATGTCTGCCCAGGAAGCCGAACGGGCGGGGTTGGTGTCGAGAGTGATTGCCGCCGCCGATCTGCTGGAGGAGTCCCTGGCAGCGGCGCAGACCATCGCCGGTTTTGCCAAGACCGCTACCATGGCGGCGCGCGAAGCGGTTGATCGTGCGCTGGAGTCTGGATTGCGCGAAGGTCTGCTGTACGAGCGAAGGGCGTTCCATGGGTTGTTTTCCACCCCTGGGCAACAAGAAGGCATGCAGGCTTTTCTCGATAAACGTGAGGCGCGTTTTAACCCCGTGTAACGGGCCTCTGGTATTCGTCGCTCGCGGTGATTTGAAAGAAACTACAGTTCAGGGGGAATAATCCTACGTGACGTTCGTCTCATAGGTCCTTCCCCCTATGGCCGATGGCCCTGGAGTCTTTCATGGTTGATCGCTCAACACCGCCCACACGGCCACCGCTGAGTGGCGCAAGCCTGACACTGCGTTTGACCGGCATCGCCGTGGTGGTCGCCGCGTTGGCCGGGGCCTTTGCCTACGTCAACGGCACCTTTGACCCACAGCGTCTGACACCCAAAAAACTGATCAATGTGCTGGAAACCAACAACGGTGTGCACCCTGGATTCCGTCGTAACCATGCCAAAGGTGTGTGCGTGATCGGTCATTTTGAAAGCACCGCCGAGGCGCGCCCCTTTTCCAGCGCCCAAGTGTTCAGCGAGGCTCAGACCCCGGTGGTCGGGCGGTTCGCGTTGCCTGCCGGCAATCCTTACGCACCGGACAGCGCCGTGCCGATTCGTAGCCTGGCGTTGCGTTTCACTCAGGCCAACGGTCAGCAGTGGCGCACCGGCATGAACAGCATGCCGGTATTCCCGGTGGGCAGCCCTGAGGCGTTCTACCAACTGCAGCAAGCCCAGTCGCCGGATCCCGCCACCGGCAAACCCAACCCTGCGGCGGTTCCGGCGTTTTTCGGCTCCCACCCGGAAGCGGTGCCGTTCCTGGCCTGGATCAAAACCGCCAAGCCGTCGGCCAGTTATGCGACAGAGTCGTACAACAGCGTCAACGCGTTTTACCTGGTGAATGCTGCCGGTCAACGCCAGGCAGTGCGCTGGAACATGGTGCCGGTGGCTCAGGATGTGGCGGGTGCCGCCGCGCCTGAGGGCAGTGATTTTCTTGAGAAAGACCTGGTTCAGCGCTTGTCGGCCGGGCCGTTGCGTTGGCAGTTGAAGATCACGCTGGCGAACCCGGAAGACCCGGTCAACGACGCCAGCAAGGCCTGGCCCGACGGTCGTAAAGTACTGAACGCCGGTACCTTGGTGCTGGAGCGCACTCAGCCACAGCTCAATGGCGAGTGCCGCGACATCAACTACGATCCGCTCGTGCTGCCCAGCGGTATCGAAGGTTCCGATGACCCGTTGCTCGCTGCTCGTTCAGCCGGTTACGCCAGTTCCTACTTGCGTCGCACCAGTGAAGTCAGTCAGTTGCCCGCCGCTAAACAGGAGGCTCGACAATGAGCGCTCAACCGAACCATTTCGCGCCATTGGCGCGGCTGCTGCATTGGCTGATGGCTCTGATGATTATTGCGATGCTGTTTATCGGTGCGGGAATGGTGGCCTCGGTGTCCGAGCGCCATGAGTGGTTGATTCATCTGCACAAGCCGTTGGGCATTGCGATATTGCTGCTGGTGATCGTGCGTGTGTTCGTGCGCTTTTCCACGCAACAGCCACCCTTGCCAGAAGACCTGCCGGGGTGGCAGGTGCTGGCGGCCAAGGCTTCGCACCTTTTGCTGTACGCATTGATGTTTGTGTTGCCGTTGCTCGGTTGGGCAATGATTTCGGCAGCGGGCGACCCGGTGATGCTAAGCCATTCAATCCAGCTTCCGTCGATCCTGCCGGCCAATGCTCAGGTGTTCGCGTTCCTGCGCAAGGCGCATGGGTACTTGGCGTACCTGCTGTTTTTGACCGTGTTGCTGCACTTGGCGGCGGCGTTGTTTCACGGTTGGGTGCGGCGTGATGACGTGCTGGACAGCATGTTGCGGGGTAAGGATCGCGGGTAATCCCTGTAGCAGCTGGCGTAGCCTGCGTTCGGCTTATGTAGCAGCTGCCGAAGGCTGCGTTCGGCTGCGAAGCAGTCGTCATCAAAAACACCGCGGTTGATCTGAAACACCGCGGTGTTGGTTTTTACGACTGCTTCGCAGCCGAACGCAGGCTACGCCAGCTGCTACATGAGCCGGGTAATCAGCGCAGGGTGTCGATCATGTCGGCGACGGTGGTCAACACGTCTTTACCCAATTGCTTCGAGCGTTTTCCGGACCAGCCAGTGAGCGCATTCGGCGAATCGTTGTTGTCCTTGAACGGCATTTCCAGGGTCAAGGACAGGCAATCGAATTTCTGACCGACGCTGTTGCAGGCCAAGGTCATGTTGGCTTTACCCGGCTCATCACGGGTGTAGCCATGCTTGGTCTGGAAGTCCTTGGTCAGGTGTTTCAGATGGCTGCGGAAATGCTCTTCGAGTTTTTCGATTCGCGGCGTGTATCCAGGGTTGCCTTCACAGGCAGCGGTGAACACGTAGGGGATTTCTTCATCGCCGTGAATGTCGAGGAACAGGTCGACGCCATACTTTTCCATCTGCTGCTGAACGAACAGCACTTCCGGGCTGGTTTCCTGACTGGCGCTCTGCCAGGCACGGTTCAGGTCCTGCCCCATGGCGTTGGTGCGCAGATGACCATGGAAGGCGCCGTCCGGGTTCATGTTCGGCACCAGGTACAGGTCGGCGCTGGCCAGCAGTTTGTTCAATACCGGGTCATCGTGTTTTTCCAGGCGTTCGATGACGCCCTCCATGAACCATTCGGCCATGTGTTCGCCGGGGTGTTGCTGAGCGATCATCCAGACTTTGCGCCGGCCTTCGGCACCCGTGCCTTTACGCAGCAATTGAATGTCACGCCCTTCGACGCTCTTGCCGGTGGCCAACAGTTCGGTGCCAGCTTTGGTCAATGCCTGTTCGATCAACCAGTCGTGACGGCCACGGCTATAGGGTTCGAAGTAGGCGAACCAGGCGTGGGTCGCGGTGGCTTCGAGGCTGAAGCGCAGGCAGTCGCCTTCGAAGATGGTGGGTACGCGGAACCAGTTGACGTGGTCGTAGGACGCAACGGCCTGATAGCCGTGCCAAGCCTTGTTATAGGAGGACTTGCTGGCGTTGTTCAGGCGAAACCAGTGCTCCTGACCGACGTGAAGACCGCTGGCCTTGAAGTGGAACCATTGAAAGTGTTGGCTGCGGGTGTCGGGTTTGATGGCCAGCAATGCTTGAAGCGGATTGCTGATATCCAGCACTTCAATGTTGCCACTGTCGAAGTTTGCACTGATGTCGAAGGAAGATTTAGCCACGGTCATAATCGATATCCAGAATATGATTTTATGGCGGCTACTTTACACGCAAGACAGGGGGGAAACCGAGGGAAATTGCGGGGTGCAGAGGGGGGCGTCCTCCTTGACGCCGACGCAGCTTAGAGATTGTGCGATTGATTCTCAAGTGCTATTTTTACATTGGTTTGGCCCAATGATGCCGGGCTTCTCTTGCCAACCGATATTCTTTTGATATTATCCGCGCCATCGAATTTGCAGCACCCAAAGACTTCATTAGCCTGAAGGTAAAAGCCAGAATAACTGGCAAAAAAAAGACCCGGCAAAAAGCCGGGTCAAAAACCGTGATTAGCCTGATGAGGAGATAGTCCAGAAGACCGACCTAAGGTCATTTGGACAATCGACTGATCTCGCGACCAGCTGCATGCAATAATAATCATTCTCGTTTGCAAGTCAAATGAATTTATCTGCACGATGGGAAAATTCTTTCCCGTCTTCCCCAGAAGTACCTTCGCTTCACACGTTCTGATGCGCTTGCAATGACCGATCGATCATCGCCTTGGCCATGTCGATCATGTGCACCGTCGAAAACGCCAGGTCGCGGCTTGCACCGTGCAGGTTACTGGCGGACTCGTGTGCAGTCGCCGCAGCGCATCGCAACAAATCCGAGGCATGAACCAGTGCTTCTTCAGCACTGATACCCGGGTTCACATCAAAGAAACGCTCGACCGTCGCGGCTTCGGACACAGTTGGTTTCAAGTAGTAATCCAATGCTCGTTGCGCGGCAGCACTGCCTTTTGGCGAGGTCAGGGTGGTATCGATTTGCATGTCTGGCAGGTCGTTGCTGGGTAACGTCATGACGATGGCAAGCTCCGTGATAGATTCAGATCCGTGAATCCATCCTAGTACGAACTGTATTTGTGACAGGGATTTAAATACTACAATTTGTGTTTTGTTGGTCGGAGTACCCCACGTATCGTGCCGCACATGGATAAATGGATTGAGTTGGTCAAAGCCAAGATGAGTGAGCTCAAAGTCACTCAAGAGGTACTCGCCGACCGCCTCGGGATGTCCCAGGGTGGCGTGGGTCACTGGCTGAATAAACGCCGTTCGCCGAGCATCGAAGACATGAATCGTGTCTTGCGCGCGCTCGGGATGGATTTTCTGGAAGTGGCGATGGTGATTCGCGAGGTCTTGCAGGATGACGAGCCTTGCCTGACACACAAGTACAACCCGTACTTCCGCTACCCGGTCAGTGACTGGCGGGAGCCCGCGCAAGTGCGTGACGGTGAGTTATCGGTCTACGGCAAGCCGCGTTTCGAGCTGACCGATTACCACGCGCAGGGTGCTGCGTTTTGGCTGGAGGTGGTGGGCGATGCGATGACTGCGCCGACGGGCATAAGTATCGCCGAGGGCATGATGATTCTGGTCGATCCGGCCATTGTGCCGGAGCCCGGAAAACTGGTGATCGCGCAGTGGTCGGACAGCACCGAGGCGACCTTTCGCAAACTGATCGAAGAGGGCGGGCAGCGTTACCTGGTCCCGCTCAATCCGACGTATCCGAAAGCCCTTTTCACCGAGGAGTGTCGAATACTCGGCGTAGTGGTTCAGGCAACGGCCAAATTCTAATCAGATCGGTCCTCGCAAAACGTAGGACCGATCTTCATTTCACGCTTCTTCCAGTTCGACCAACGCACTGCCTTCGCTGACCATTTCGCCTTCCTGGCAATACAAGGCCTTGATCACACCCGCGTGGGGCGCACGAATGCTGTGCTCCATTTTCATTGCTTCCAACACCACCAATTGCGCCCCGGCTTCGACCGTTTGCCCGGCCTCCACCAGGACTCGCACGATGCTGCCGTTCATCGGGGCCGTGAGACCGCCCTGATGGCTGTGGCTGGCTTCGACGGCGCTGATCGGGTCGTAGGACTCGATACGGCGCAGTTCACCTTCCCATTGCAGATAGACAGAGTCGCCACGACGGAGGGTCCGATGCTGGCGGCGCACGCCGTTGTGCTCGGTCAGCAATTGCTCACCTTTGAGTTGCGCCGTGCAGATGTCGCCTAGGGTCAACGCCCGGTCCTGGTTTTCGCAGCTCAGGTGCAGGGTGATTTCCTTCGGCAATCCGGCACGGAAACCATTACTGATCCCCCACGGCGAACTCACGTCATCAGCGCGCGGTGAAGCTGGCTGACTCTGGGCAACCGCCTGCGCAGCGGCTTGCCAGAACGCGTCATCGAGGTCCGAGGGCGCTGGCAACAATTGCTCCTGAAAACGCGGGATAAACCCGGTGTCCAGCTCTGCCGCCGCAAACGCAGGGTGCGCGATGATCCGGCGCAGGAAGTTGATATTGGTCTTGAGCCCGCCAATCGCAAACTCATCGAGCATGCTCAGCAAGCGCAGACGCGCCTGTTCGCGGTCCTCGCCCCAGGCAATCAGCTTGCCCAGCATCGGGTCGTAGAATGGCGAAATTTCATCGCCTTCCTCGACACCGCTATCAACCCGACGTCCCGGGCCTGCGGCGGATTCGCGATACAGGTCCAGGCGGCCGGTGGCCGGCAGGAAGTCATTGGCCGGGTCCTCGGCGTACAGCCGCACTTCAATCGCGTGACCGATCAGCGGAACCTCGGCCTGGGACATCGGCAGCGCTTCGCCACGAGCCACACGAATCTGCCAGGCCACGAGATCGAGCCCCGTGATGGCTTCGGTGACCGGGTGTTCCACCTGCAGGCGCGTGTTCATCTCCATAAAGAAGAACTCACCGCGCGAATCCAGCAGAAACTCCACGGTGCCGGCGCCGACATAACCGATGGCTTGCGCCGAACGCACAGCCGCCTCGCCCATGGCACGACGCAGTTCCGGGCTCAAGCCTGGCGCGGGGGCTTCCTCGACGACTTTCTGGTGCCGGCGCTGAATCGAGCAATCACGTTCATTCAGATACAGGCAGTTGCCATGCTGATCGGCGAAGACCTGGATTTCCACATGACGCGGTTTGAGGAGGTACTTCTCCACCAGCATCCGCGAATCGCCGAAGGACGATTTCGCTTCACGCTGTGCCGAGGCCAGGGCTTCGGCCAACTGGCTGACATCCTCGACCACTTTCATGCCTTTGCCGCCACCGCCGGCGGTGGCCTTGAGCAGCACCGGATAACCAATGCGTTCGCAGGCATCGCGGAAGGTGTCGAAGTCTTGCGCTTCGCCGTGATAGCCGGGGACCAACGGTACGCCGGCGGTTTCCATCAGCGCTTTGGCCGCGGATTTACTGCCCATGGCGTCGATGGCCGAGGCCGGTGGGCCGAGGAAAATCAGGCCTGCCTCTTCAATCGCGCGGGCGAACCCGGCGTTCTCCGACAAAAAGCCATAACCCGGATGAATCGCCTGAGCACCGCTGGCCTTGGCGGCAGCAATCAGTTTGTCGATTTGCAGGTAACTGTCGGCGGCTTTGCTGCCACCGAGGTCGACGCGGATATCCGCTTCGCGGCTGTGGCGCGCGTCACGGTCAGTGGCGCTGTGCACGGCCACGGTGGTCAGGCCCAGGGCTTTGGCGGTGCGCATCACGCGGCAGGCGATTTCGCCACGGTTGGCCACCAGCAGGGTGGTGAGAACAGGTGCGCTCATCAACGCGGCTCCTTCGTGGTGGGGGCTTGCCAGCTCGGCGGACGTTTTTGCAGAAAAGCGCGCAGGCCTTCCTGACCTTCAGGGCTGACGCGGATGCGGGCGATGGCATTTTCGGTGTAGCGGCGCAGTGCCGGAGTCAATTCGCCGTGACTGACTTCGCGCAGCAGATCCTTGCTGGCGCGCATGGCGGCCGGGCTGTTGAGTAGCAGGTTGTCGATCCACTGATCGACCTTTTGCTCCAGCTCAGTGGCCGGATAGCTCTCCGACAACAAGCCGATTTCCCGCGCCCGTTGCCCGCCGAAACGTTCGGCAGTCAGGGCATAACGGCGTGTCGCGCGTTCGCCAATGGCTTGCACCACGAACGGGCTGATGACCGCCGGCGCCAGGCCGATGCGCACTTCCGACAGGCAGAACTGCGCGTCATCGGCGCCAATGGCCATGTCGCAGCAACTGATCAGGCCCAGTGCACCGCCGAATGCCGCGCCTTGCACCACGGCCACTGTCGGGATTTTCAACTTGGCGAGGTTGTACATCAATTCCGCCAGTTCCCGGGCGTCGTCGAGGTTGGTGTTGTAATCGAGCTCGGCCGACTGCTGCATCCACGCCAGGTCTGCGCCGGCGCTGAAATGCTTGCCGCGCCCGCGCACCAGCAAAAAGCGCAGGCTGGTGTCGCTGGCCACGGTATCCAGCGCGAGGATCAGTTCGCGGATCATTTCAGCGTTGAACGCGTTGTTCTTTTCTTCGCGGCTGAGCCACAGGGTGGCGAAACCCCGTGGGTCGGTCAGCAGTTCGAGGGTATTGAAGTCGCTCATGGTTTTCTCCCGATCACATCCGGAACACGCCGAAGCGGCTCGGTTCGATAGGCGCGTTCAACGACGCGGACAAGGCCAGGGCCAGCACATCGCGGGTCTGCGCCGGGTCGATGACACCGTCGTCCCACAGCCGTGCGCTGGAGTAGTAGGGGTGACCCTGTTCTTCATATTGATCGAGGATTGGTTGCTTGATCTCGGCTTCCTGCTCGGCGCTGAAACCATGGCCACTGCGCTCGGCCTGCTCGCGTTTGACCTGCACCAACACCCCGGCGGCTTGCTCGGCGCCCATCACGCCGATGCGAGCGTTCGGCCACATCCACAGGAAGCGCGGGTCGTAGGCTCGCCCGCACATGCCGTAGTTGCCGGCACCAAAACTGCCGCCAATGATCACGGTGAATTTCGGCACTTTGGCGCACGCCACAGCGGTCACCAGTTTCGCGCCATGCTTGGCGATGCCACCGGCCTCGTATTTCTGGCCGACCATGAACCCGGTAATGTTTTGCAGGAACAGCAACGGAATGCCGCGCTGACAGGCCAGTTCGATGAAGTGCGCGCCTTTCTGCGCGGCTTCGGCGAACAGGATGCCGTTGTTGGCGAGAATCGCGATCGGGTAACCGTGCAAGTGGGCAAAGCCGCAGACCAGTGTGGTCCCGAACAGTGCCTTGAATTCGTCAAACACCGAACCGTCGACCAGGCGCGCAATGACTTCGCGTACATCGAACGGTTGCTTGGCGTCCGCCGACACCACGCCGTACAGCTCGTCGTTGCTGTACAGCGGAGCAATCGGCGCACGTTGTTGCAGTTCGCCGAGTTTGCGCCAGTTGAGGTTGGCGACACTGCGTCGGGCAATGGCCAGGGCGTGTTCATCGCTCTCGGCGTAGTGGTCGGCCACCCCGGAAATCTTGCAATGCACATCGGCCCCGCCAAGGTCTTCGGCGCTGACCACTTCACCGGTCGCGGCTTTCACCAGCGGTGGGCCGGCGAGGAAAATCGTCGCCTGCTGACGAACCATGATCGCTTCGTCAGCCATCGCTGGCACATACGCGCCACCGGCGGTGCAGGAGCCCATGACCACCGCAATTTGCGGAATGCCCATGGCGCTCATGTTGGCCTGGTTGAAGAAGATTCGTCCGAAGTGCTCGCGATCCGGGAACACTTCATCCTGGCGCGGCAAATTGGCGCCGCCAGAGTCCACCAGATAGATGCACGGCAGGCGATTCTGCTGGGCGATGGTTTGGGCGCGCAGGTGTTTTTTCACGGTCAGCGGGTAGTAAGAGCCGCCTTTCACCGTGGCATCGTTGGCGACGATCATGCACTCGACGCCTTCCACGCGGCCGATCCCGGCGATCACGCCAGCGGCTGGAACGTCTTCACCGTACACCTCGTAGGCCGCCAGCTGGCTGATCTCAAGAAACGGCGAGCCCGGATCGAGCAGGCGGTTGATCCGCTCGCGGGGCAGCAACTTGCCTCGCGAAGTGTGGCGTTCTTGTGCCTTCGGGCCGCCACCTTGCTGCACTTGGGCGAGCAGGGTGTGCAGGGCGTCGACCTGTTTGAGCATCGCCGCGCTGTTGGCCGCGAATTCCGCCGAACGGGGGTTGAGCTGGGTATGCAGGATAGCCATGGACAGCTCCGTTTAGCGGGTTTCGTTGAACAGTTCGCGACCGATGAGCATGCGACGGATCTCACTGGTACCGGCGCCGATTTCGTACAGCTTGGCGTCACGCAGCAGACGACCTGCCGGGAATTCATTGATGTAACCGTTGCCGCCCAGAATCTGGATCGCGTCGAGGGCCATTTGCGTGGCGCGTTCGGCGCTGTAGAGGATCACACCGGCAGCGTCCTTGCGCGTGGTTTCGCCACGTTCGCAAGCCTGGGCCACGGCGTACAGATAGGCGCGACTGGCGTTGAGTTGGGTGTACATGTCGGCAACTTTGCCCTGGATCAGCTGGAATTCGCCGATGCTTTGGCCGAACTGCTTGCGGTCGTGGATGTACGGAACGATCAGGTCCATACAGGCCTGCATGATGCCGGTCGGGCCACCCGAAAGGACGACGCGTTCGTAGTCGAGGCCGCTCATCAATACTTTCACGCCGCCGTTGAGCACGCCGAGGATGTTTTCTTCCGGCACTTCGACGTCATCGAAAAACAGTTCGCAGGTGTTCGAGCCGCGCATGCCGAGCTTGTCGAACTTGTTGCTGCGGCTGAAGCCTTTCCAGTCGCGCTCGACGATGAACGCGGTGATGCCGTGCGGGCCTTTTTCCAGGTCGGTCTTGGCGTAGATCACGTAGGTGTTGGCGTCAGGACCGTTGGTGATCCAGGTCTTGCTGCCATTGAGCACGTACTTGTCGCCACGTTTGTCAGCGCGCAGTTTCATCGAGACCACGTCGGAACCGGCATTCGGCTCGCTCATGGCCAGGGCGCCGATGTGCTCGCCGCTGATCAGCTTCGGCAGGTACTTGGATTTTTGCTCGTGGTTGCCGTTGCGGTTGATCTGGTTGACGCAGAGGTTGGAGTGGGCGCCGTAGGACAAGGCGACCGACGCCGAGCCGCGGCTGATTTCTTCCATGATCACCACATGGGCCAGGTAACCCAGGCCAGCGCCGCCGTACTCCTCTGGCACGGTGACGCCGAGCAGGCCCATGTCGCCGAATTTGCGCCACAGGTCAGCGGGGAACAGGTTGTCGATGTCGATCTGAGCAGCGCGCGGGGCGATCTCTTTGGCGACGAAGGACTGAACCTGATCGCGCAACATGTCGATGGTTTCACCGAGGGCAAAATTCAGGGATGGGTAGCTCATGGGTCACCTTTTGGCTTTTTTGTAGGGTGGGGAGGGCAGTGATTCGGCTCTCACCTTTACGTTAACGTAAGCCTGTGACGAATGGCTGTCAATCACCCTTTACGTTAACGTCAACTTGAGCGAGAGTAGAGGCAGTTCTGAACGATCGGGGCTACTCATATGCCTCGGTCCAACAACCCACTAATAAAGACAATAGGGGTCGTCATGGATCAACCCAGTGCAAGCCCGCAGCGCAGCTATACCCGAGGTTCCCAAAACAAAGCCTTGCTGGCGATGACCATCGGCCAGGCATTCGATAACACCGTTGCGCAGTACCCGACCGGGGAGGCGCTGGTCGTGCGCCATCAGCAGTTGCGATACACCTGGCAGCAACTGGCCGACGTCGTAGACCTGCACGCCAGAGCGCTTCTGGCGCTGGGCCTGCAAGCGGGTGACCGTCTCGGCATTTGGGCACCGAACTGCGCCCAGTGGTGCATCACCCAATTCGCCACGGCGAAAATCGGCGTGATTCTGGTCAACATCAACCCGGCGTATCGCAGCTCCGAACTCGAATATGTGCTCAAGCAGTCGGGTTGCCAATGGCTGGTCTGCGCCGGCGCGTTCAAAACCTCCAACTATCACGGGATGCTGCAAGGCCTCGTTCCCGAACTGGCCGAGCAATCCATCGGAAAGTTGCACAGTGAACGCCTGCCCGACCTGCGCGGTGTCATCAGTCTGGATGCGCAGCCGCCTTCAGGTTTCCTGCCGTGGTCACAATTGGCCGATCTGGCCGCCAGCGTTTCGACTGAGCAGTTGCAAGAACGCCAGGACAGCCTGCATTTCGATCAGCCGGTGAACATCCAGTACACCTCCGGCACCACCGGGTTCCCGAAAGGCGCGACCCTCAGTCACTACAATATTCTCAACAACGGTTACATGGTCGGCGAAAGCCTGGGCCTGACCGCCAATGATCGCCTGGTGATCCCGGTGCCGCTGTATCACTGCTTCGGCATGGTCATGGGCAATCTCGGCTGCGTCACTCATGGCAGCACCATGATTTACCCGAGTGATGCCTTCGATCCGCTGCTGACCCTGACCACTGTCGCTGAAGAAAAAGCCACAGCGTTGTATGGCGTACCGACCATGTTCATCGCCATGCTCGATCAGCCCAGCCGGGCCGAATTTGACCTGTCGAGCCTGCGCACCGGGATCATGGCCGGTGCAACGTGCCCGATCGAGGTGATGCGCCGGGTCATCAACGAAATGCACATGAACGAAGTGCAGATTGCCTACGGCATGACGGAAACAAGCCCGGTGTCGTTGCAGACCGGTCCGTCAGACGAACTGGAGTTGCGCGTAACCACGGTCGGTCGCACCCAGCCGCAACTGGAAAGCAAAATCATCGACGAGGCCGGCAACCTCGTGCCGCGCGGCACCATTGGCGAACTGTGCACCCGTGGTTACAGCGTGATGCTCGGCTATTGGAACAACCCGCAAGGCACGGCGGAAGCCATTGATCAGGCCGGCTGGATGCATACCGGCGACCTGGCGAGCATGAACGACGAAGGCTATGTGTGCATTGCCGGACGCAACAAGGACATGATCATCCGTGGCGGTGAAAATGTTTACCCACGGGAGTTGGAAGAGTTCTTCTTCACCCACCCGGCGGTGGCTGACGTGCAGGTGATCGGCATCCCGTGCTCGCGTTATGGCGAAGAGATTGTCGCCTGGATCAAATTCCACCCTGGCCACAGCGCTACCGAGCAAGAGCTGCAAGCCTGGTGCAAGGATCGCATCGCGCACTTCAAGACGCCGCGTTACTTCAAATTCGTCGAGGAGTTTCCGATGACGGTGACTGGCAAGATCCAGAAATTCCGTATGCGTGAGATCAGTATCGAAGAATTGCGCGAGAACAAAGCCTGAGCATATTTCCCTGTGGGAGCAGGTGTGCTTCCACAGGGAAATTGGGGAAACACAAATGCCGGAAAGCACAAAGGGGAGCCGAAGCTCCCCTTTAATTTTGTCGTTGCGCGTGCTCTTTTTTTATTATTGAGGGGCGGTCTGTTTTTGTTTTTAGTGACCGTGACCCTTTACCGCTGTTTTTGTCGATCCCCATCCGGGATCAAGAGCAAACGTATTTTTTTGAGCGCTGATCTACTTTTTCGCTAAGCGATCCAACCAGTTCGGGAGCTACCTGAGGGTAGTTTTATTGTTCTCTGCCCGGTTGCGGGTTACTCCGAAAAGCACCCTGAAAAGCACACCTTCTCCAAAAAAATCTGTTAGCTGCGTCTCTGCCGTGTTGTTTTTGTTATGTCAGAGTCGTTACGTCTTATTTTTATTAGGTTTGCTGCTTTTTTTGTTCTTGTTATGCAGTAGTGATAGCAGAAGCCGTGCCAACTTTTAAAAACCCTTTAAAATCAATGCTTTGTGATTTTGTAAGGTTTTGCGCCTCAGGTAAAACCCTAGAATCTGTTTCCGTGTTACTCGCTTGCGCCCACCATTGAGACCGCGCGGTAACACCCAGACACACTCACTGTGCGCTGCGAGCCTTGGCCACGCGCGAACCGGTCACACGCCCCAACACCGTGCAAATCTGCTGACCGGCCAGAATCAATGCATCCAGATTGATACCCGTCTCGATTCCCAGGCCGTTGAGCAGGTAAACCACATCTTCAGTGGCAACGTTACCGCTGGCGCCCTTGGCGTACGGGCAGCCGCCGAGGCCGGCGATGGAACTGTCGAACACCGAGATACCTTCCAGCAGGCTGGCGTAGATGTTGGCCATGGCCTGGCCGTAGGTGTCGTGGAAGTGCCCGGCGAGTTTTTCGCGGGGCACGCTGGCCGAGACCACTTCGAACAGCTTGCGGGTGGCGCCAGCGGTGCCCGTGCCGATCGTGTCGCCCAATGACACTTCATAACAGCCCATCGCATAGAGCTCGCGCGCAACCAGGGCGACTTGCTCGGGGGCGACGTTACCTTCGTAAGGGCAGCCCAGCACGCAGGACACGTAACCGCGCACGCTCACGCCGTGTTGTTTGGCCGCCTCCATGATGGGCACGAAACGCTCCAGGCTTTCGCTGATCGAGCAGTTGATGTTGCGTTGGGAAAACGCCTCGGAGGCGGCGGCGAACACGGCCACCTCCTTTACACCCGCCGCCATTGCGTCTTCAAACCCGCGCAGGTTGGGGGCGAGCGCGCCGTAGGTGACGCCCGGCTTGCGCTGGATCTGCGCGAAGACCTCGGCGGAACCGGCCATTTGCGGCACCCACTTTGGCGAAACGAAACTGCCGACTTCTATATAGCCAAGGCCGGCGGCGGTCAGCGCGTCGACCAGTTGCACCTTGTCGGCAACGCTGATGGGCTGGGCTTCGTTTTGCAGACCGTCGCGTGGGCCGACTTCGACAATGCGTACGTGGGTAGGAAGGGACATGGCGTTGGACCTGTTGTAATTGTCTGAATGTTCACAGAACCCTGTAGGAGCCAAGCTTGCTCGCGATAGCGGTATGGCCTTCAACATCGATGTCGACTGACCTGACGCTTTCGCGAGCAAGCTCAGCTCCTACACGACCTGTTGGCTCTTGATCGTTTGCTCCAGCGCCTGGACGCAACGCTCCTGCGCGGTATCCAGTTCCAGCTTCATCTGTTCGATGTCGAGCATTTGCTGCTCCAGCTGTTCGCGGCGTTCGGCGATTTTGGTCAGCATGGTTTGCAGTTGTTTCTGATTGCCACCGGTCGGGTCGTATAGCTCGATCAGCTCGCGGCATTCGGCCAGCGAGAAGCCTATGCGCTTGCCTCGCAGGATCAGTTTCAGACTGACCTTGTCGCGGGGCGAATAGATGCGTTCCTGACCGCGACGTTCGGGGCTGAGCAGGCCTTGCTCTTCATAAAAGCGGATGGCCCGCGTGGTGATGTCGAGCTCGCGGGCGAGGTCGGAAATGCTATAGGTCTGGCTGCTCATGGAGGCGCTCGAAAAAGGTCATGGCGCTAAGCTAATGGCAGGTTGACGTTTACGTCAAGGGGCAGCGGTTTTCGCTGTCAATGCGGGCCTCTTCGCGGGCAAGCCTCGCTCCTACAGGATCTGAGCCGAACCTGTAGGAGCAAGGCTTGCCCGCGATGAACGATGATGCCTACGCCTTTTCGAGCTTCTTCTCATGCGCCGTCACCTGCTGGCACAACTCGATCATCTGCTCGCGCATCCAGCGGTTGGCCGGGTCCTGGTCGGTGCTTTCATGCCAGTAGAGGTGCGTTTCCACCGGTGGCACGTCGTTGACCGGCAGGCTGAAGGCGTGCAAGTCATTGCGACGGGCGAAGCGCTCCGGCACGGTCATGACCATGTCGGTCTGCTGTAACACTTGCGAAGCCATCAAATAGTGCTGGGACCGAAGCGCGATCTTGCGCTGGATGCCCATCTTCCCCAGAGCCAGATCGACATGGCCCAGACCGCTGCGGCGGCTGGATATGTGGATGTGGGTCAGCGACAGGTAATCATCCAGGGTGAATTTCTCTTTACCCGCCAGCGGATGCCCCTTGCGCATGGCGCACACGTAGCGGTCTTCCATCAACTTGACGTGACGCACCTGCGGGTCGGTGTTGAGCGGCGCATCCACCGCGAAGTCGAGACGCCCGGCCGCCAGTTCCTTGGTGGTCTCGCGGCGCTTGGACAGGAAGCTTTCGATGATCACTGTCGGGGCCAGACGGCGCAGGCGCTGGAACAGCGGCGGCAGGATCACTGCTTCAGTGAGGTCGGTCATGCTGATGCGGTAGGTCTTGACCGCCTGCAGCGGGTTGAATATGCGGCTTTCCTGCACCGATACGCGCAGTAGAGAGAGGGCGTTACGCACCGGCCCGATGATGTTCTGCGCCATCGGCGTCGGCACCATGCCTTGGGCGGTGCGTACAAACAACGGATCGTTGAAGGTCTCGCGCAGGCGAGCCAGAGCGTTCGAGACCGCTGGCTGAGTAATGCCGACAATCTGCCCGGCACGGGTCAGGTTGGCTTCGGTGTAGATCGCGTCGAAGACGATGAAAAGGTTGAGGTCGACCTTGCTCAGATTCATTGCGCTGCACTCTTATTGTTTGGGGCATTTCGTTGTGGCCGGAGGCCTTGGCGATCACCCGATCATATATCGGTGATGAATGTTAATACACGCCGAGAATAGGCTAGGTAAATTATCAGCGCTGTTCTAGCATCAATCGCATGACCTAAACAACCTCTGCCCAAGAAGGTAATTGCTCATGGATTTCGCTTATTCGCCCAAGGTGCAAGAACTGCGTGAGCGCGTGACCGCGTTCATGGACACTTACGTTTATCCCGCCGAAGCCGTGTTCGAGCGCCAGGTTGCCGAAGGTGATCGCTGGCAGCCGACCGCGATCATGGAAGAACTTAAACTCAAGGCCAAGGCTGAAGGTCTGTGGAATTTGTTTCTGCCTGAGTCCGAACTCGGTGCCGGCCTGACCAACCTCGAATACGCGCCATTGGCTGAAATCATGGGCCGCTCGTTGCTGGGGCCAGAGCCGTTCAACTGCTCGGCACCCGACACCGGCAACATGGAAGTGTTGGTGCGTTACGCCAACGAAGAACAGAAACAACGCTGGCTCGAACCACTGCTGCGCGGCGAGATCCGCTCGGCGTTCGCCATGACCGAGCCGGACGTCGCGTCCTCCGACGCCACCAACATGGCCGCCCGCGCTGTGCGTGATGGTGACGAGTGGGTCATCAACGGCAAAAAATGGTGGACCTCAGGTGCCTGCGATCCACGCTGCAAAATTCTGATTTTCATGGGCCTGAGTAACCCGGATGCACCGCGCCACGCGCAGCACTCGATGATTCTGGTGCCGGTGGATGCCCCGGGCGTGAAGATCGTGCGTCCGCTGCCTGTGTTCGGTTATGACGACGCGCCTCACGGCCACGCCGAAGTGCTGTTCGAAAACGTCCGCGTGCCGTATGAAAACGTCCTGTTGGGCGAAGGGCGCGGCTTCGAAATCGCTCAGGGCCGCCTTGGCCCAGGCCGGATTCACCACTGCATGCGTTCGATCGGCATGGCTGAACGGGCGCTGGAATTGATGTGCAAACGCTCGGTCAGCCGTACTGCGTTCGGTAAGCCGTTGGCACGCCTGGGCGGCAATATCGACAAGATTGCCGACTCGCGGATGGAAATCGACATGGCACGCCTGCTGACGTTAAAAGCGGCGTACATGATGGACACCGTGGGCAACAAGGTGGCGAAGAGCGAAATCGCGCAGATCAAGGTGGTTGCGCCAAACGTGGCATTGCGGGTTATCGACCGGGCGATCCAGATCCATGGCGGGGCCGGGGTGTCCAACGATTTCCCGCTGGCCTACATGTATGCGATGCAGCGCACCCTGCGCCTGGCCGACGGCCCGGACGAAGTACACCGCGCAGCCATTGGCAAGTTCGAGATCGGCAAGTACGTGCCTAAAGAGATGATGCGTAGCGGGCAGTAAGTTAGACCGCGTCATCGTTCATCGCGAGCAAGCTCGGCTCCCACAGGTACAGCGTGACCCCTGTGGGAGCCGAGCTTGCTCGCGATAGCGTCAGCCGATCCACCGTATCAGCATCTGACTCAATACACCCAAACCTCAACCCGCCGATTCTTGATCCGCCCCTCATCGCCGCTATTGGTCGCCACCGGCATTTCGGCGCCAAAACCGCGGATCTCGCGAAACACCACACCGCTTTTCACCAATTCCCGCCGCACGGCCATCGCCCGCAGCTTCGACAGCAGATCGGCACGCGCCGGGTCACTCTTGGCGTCACCAAACCCTACCAGCGTGACCTCGCGGTTGGTCTTGTCGTGCTGCTTTATATAGTCGAGCACCCGTGACAGGTCTTGCTGGGCCTTGTTGTCCAGCGTGGCACTGCCTTCTTCAAAGCGGAAATTCACCGACAGTCGCTGAGCATGGCGACTGAGCGCCTGGTAAGCCTCGGGCATCAGCGCGTTCGGCGTCACCGTGATGGCCTGGACGGTCTGAGCGATAAAACCGTTGGCCGCGACAATCGCCTGGCCTTTATTGCTTTGAGCGAACGTCGCCAAGGCCTCGGCCCAAGGGTTTTGGGCGTGGGGCGGCAGGTAAAAGAACAGCCGGCGCGACAGCGGATAGTCTTCCGTGGCGATCAGGCTATTGAGTGGCAGCATTGCCTGGGATTGGCCGTCGACGATGGCCACGGCTTTGGCCTGGCGCACATAAGGCAGGCCGATGAAACCGATGCCTTGCGGGTCCAGACTGACCGCGTCGGACAATTGCTCACTGGATTCGAAGCGTTTCGCAGCGCTGTTGAGCGTTTTTCCACGACGGCTGAGGACTAATTCCTTGAAGGTGTCGTAGGTGCCCGATTGGTCATCCCGCGCATACAAATGAATGGCGCCGCCTCTGCCGCCGAGTTCTTCCCAGGTTTTGACTTCGCCACTGAAAATTCGCGCCAGTTGTTCGGTATCGAGTTGGTTCAGCGGGTTTTGCGGGTGCAGGATGATGGCCAGCCCATCGATCGCGATGACTTGTTCGGCGTCGGGGCTTTTGAAGTCGCCCAAGGGTTCGAGGTCGACCCGTTCGCTGTCCTTGATCGGGCGCGAAGACGCGGCGAGGTCGGCGGACCTGTTTTTCAGCGCGGTGAAACCGGTGCTGGAACCGTGGGCCGCGACCTCCACCACGACGCGATGGCCTTGGGCCGTTTCGCCGACAACTTGCAGTTCGTTGGCTTTGTCCGGTGCTTCGCTGTGAACCTTGAGCAGGCCCTGTTCGCGCAGCATGCCTTCGACCAGCGCCGGACCCAAGGCCGCACCGATGGTGTTGGAACCCTGGATGCGCAGCACCGGGCCATTGGCGGTTGTCGGTAAATCACCGGCCGATGCCGTCAATGGCAGGCCGGCGCACAGCATCAACACAAACAAAACGCGCAGCGTCATGCCCGCACCTTAAAAAAACAAAGAAAGTGCGGGGACAATAAGTCAGCAAGGTTTCCGAAAGATGACAGTTAACTAATGTGGGAGCGAGCTTGCTCGCGATGACGGTGGCACTTCCAACATCTATGTTGGCTGAAAGTCCCCAATCGCGAGCAAGCTCGCTCCCACATTTTGATTTGTGTAAAGCCTGGGATCAGCTCAACTCAAGCCAGATCGGCGCGTGATCGGACGGTTTTTCCATCCCGCGCAGGTCGTAATCCACGCCGGCGTCCTTGATCCGTGGCAACAAGCCATGGGAGGCCATGATCAAGTCAATCCGCAGCCCGCGCTTGGGTTCATCTTCAAAGCCACGACTGCGGTAGTCGAACCAACTGAAACGATCGGCCACGTCCGGGTTGAGGTGACGGAAACTGTCCACCAGGCCCCAGTTTTTCAGGCGTGCCATCCATTCGCGCTCTTCCGGCAAGAAACTGCATTTGCCGGTTTTCAGCCAGCGTTTCATGTTGTCCGGGCCGATGCCGATGTCGCAGTCTTCCGGGGAAATATTCACGTCACCCATGACGACCACCGGCTGATCGTTGCTGAACTGGCTTTCCAGCAGTTGCTGCAGGTCGCTGTAGAAACGTTGCTTGGCCGGGAACTTGGTCGGGTGATCGCGGCTTTCGCCCTGTGGGAAATAGCCGTTCATGATCGTCACCGGCACGCCGTTGGCGTCGGCGAATGTGCCCCAGATGAAGCGGCGCTGAGCGTCTTCTTCATCGGTGGCAAAGCCTTTGTGCAGTGCCAGCGGTTCTTTGCGCGAGAGCAGGGCGACGCCGTAATGGCCTTTCTGCCCATGAAAGTACACGTGATAGCCCAGCGCCTGAACCTCGGCCAGGGGGAACTGGTCGTCGTGAACCTTGGTTTCCTGCAAGCCGATGACGTCTGGCTGATGTTTTTCAATCAGCGCCGCCAGCTGATGCGGGCGAGCACGCAGCCCGTTGATGTTGAAGGAGACGATCTTCATGGTCGGCAGTCCTGGCAAAAGGGCGATGCTAGCTGACATGTAGGAATCGGGCCAGCGTGGGGTGAGGGGATTCGTGTCCGGAGGTAGGTCTTTCATCGCCAATGCGGGCCTCATCGCGAGCAGGCTCACTCCTACAGTCCGAGTCTGGTCTATACCTTTGTGGGAGCCGAGCTTGTTCCGGGCGGCGTTCCGACGATGGCGTCATCACAGTCAACACTGATATCGATCAGTAGGGAACTGTGTCAGCACCGATAGGCTCGTACCAAGAAGAGCACAGCCATTTGAGCTGTACCGGGGAGATTAACCGTTATGCCTGAAACCTCTACCGCCCTTGCCGATATCCACATGCTCGACAGCGGCTATGCCCACGAAGCGCGCTCCCTGCTTTACCACGCTTACCGCCACGAACCGACCTTCGGTTACCTGTTCGAGGCCGAACGCCCCGGTTATGAACATCGCGTGCGGGCGACCGTGCGTGAGCTGGTCAAACAGCACTTTGTCCAGGAGTTGCCGGCCATTGGCTTGCTGGTCAACGACCGTTTGATTGGCATCGCGCTGATCGCGCCCCCACAACGACGCCTGGGCATCACCGAAAGTTGGGCCTGGCGTTTACGCATGGTGCTCAGTGCCGGTTTTCGTTGCACCCGCCGCTACCTCGACTACCACGCCGCCGTCGCGGCCTGTCTGCCCACGGACTCGGTCCATGTGTTGCCGCTGCTGGGCATTCACCCGCAATTTCAGGGCAAACATTTTGGCGAGCAACTGCTGCAAGCGGTGCATAACTGGTGCGCCGTCGATGAAACCTCCGAGGGTGTGATCCTCGACACCGGGAATCCTCGCTACCTGGAGTTCTATAAACGTCAGGGTTACGAGGAAATCGGCGAGGTCGCTGTAGGCCCCATCCGCGAGCACGTTTTTTTCCATGCCAATCCGCAGGTTTTGCACACCGCGACGGCATAAACAGTAGAACTTTAACGCCTCCCCACGCTCTATCACGCTCCCAAGCTCGTGATAGCATCCGTGCCTATGAAGTTTCCAGGAAGATTTACCAGTGGCGTACTGATGCTGTTAACCAGCAGTGCGGCACTGGCCCAAAGTGAATTGGATGTGCGGATCAAACCGTCCAATGATGAGCTGAAAGCCAATGTAGAGGGCTATATCGGCAACCTTGGCGATCGTGACGAAGAAGCGCTGCTGCGCTTCAGTCGTGGCGCCGAGCAGCAGGCGCGCAAGGCCGCCCAGGCCTTGGGTTATTACCAGCCGCAGATCGACAGTAATGTGAAGGGTGGCAAGACGCCGCGCCTGGTGCTCAACATCGACCCCGGCGAGCCGGTACACCTGCGCAATGTCACGATTCGCGTCGACGGCCCGGCGGCAGACCTCAAATCCTTTCGTGTGCCCCAAGGCGCTTCGCTGAAAACCGGTGCGGTGCTCAATCATGGTCATTACGAAGACGCCAAGCGCCTGATCCAGAATCAAGCCTCGCGCTTCGGCTTTTTCAGTGGTCACTTCACCAGCCAGAAGTTGTCGGTGGACCCGCGCGCCGGCGTGGCCGATATCGAACTGATCTACAACAGCGGCCCGCGTTATGCGCTGGGCAAGGTCAGTTTCGAAGGCGACACGCCTTTCGATGAAGACCTGCTGCAACGCATGGTGCCGTTCAAGGCCGGCGCGCCTTATGACTCTGAGCTCATCGCCGAGCTCAATCAGGCGTTGCAATCGAGTGGCTATTTCGAAGGTGTGCGCGTCGATGCAGCACCCACGGCATCCAAAGATGACGTGATCCCGGTGGACGTCAAACTCGAAACGCGCAAGCCGCG
The DNA here is from genome assembly GCF_024748695.1 of Pseudomonas sp. B21-040. NCBI lineage: Bacteria > Pseudomonadati > Pseudomonadota > Gammaproteobacteria > Pseudomonadales > Pseudomonadaceae > Pseudomonas > Pseudomonas sp. B21-040. The sequence continues at coordinate 4,418,992 of NZ_CP087176.1, read as the reverse complement.
AACCATGGGCCTGGGCCTGGGTTATTCCACGGACGTCGGTCCCCGGATCAAGGCCAACTGGACCCGGCACTGGGTCAATCCGCAGGGGCATAGTTATGGCTGGGAAGCCGAGCTATCGGCGCCCCGGCAAAACGTCGGGCTGTTCTACGACATCCCGCTGGACCCGCCACTGACCGACAAACTGCGTTTTGCCGGTGGTTACCAGAACGAAGACATCGCCGGTACCGACACCCACAGCAAGCTGCTGACCCTCGGCCCGGAATGGCACAGCAAGTTACCCAGTGGCTGGCAGCGCGTGGTGTCGTTGAAATGGCAGCGTGAGGATTACTCACTGGGTGACGACGCGGGTTTGAGTACGTTGCTGATGCCCGGCGTCAGCTATTCCTACCTGAAAAGTGACAACCGCATCGACCCGCACAACGGCTATCGCCTGCAATTCGAGTCCAAAGTGGCGAAAGAAGGCCTGGGTTCAGACAGCAACTTGCTATACGGCACCGCGTTGGTGAAAGGCTTGACCACGGTCTTTGACAAACACCGCTTTCTTGGCCGGGTGCAGGTGGGCGGCAGCGCCACCAATGGCTTCAGCTCAGTCCCGCCGTCGCTGCGGTTTTTCGCCGGTGGTGATCAGAGCGTGCGCGGTTACGACTATCAAAGCCTGTCCCCGGAAAACTCCGAGGGCGACCGCATCGGCGGCCGCTACATGGTCGCAGCCAGCGCCGAATACCAATATTCCGTCGCCGAAAAATGGCGGGTCGCGACCTTCGTTGATCAGGGCAACGCCTTCAATACACTCGAATTGCCGAACCTCAAGACCGGTGTGGGTATCGGCGTGCGCTGGGTCTCGCCGGTAGGGCCGATCCGTCTTGACCTGGCCCATGCGCTGGACGACGACGGCGGCATTCGACTGCACTTTTCCATGGGGCCTGAGCTTTGAATCGTGGTTTGAAAATAACGCTGCTGGCGATTCTGGCGCTGCTGATGCTGGTGCTGCTGAGCGTGGTGTCGGTGCTGGGTACAGCCACGGGCAGCCGCTGGGCATTGGGGTTCGTGCCGGGTCTGACCGTCGAGAATTTCCAGGGCCGTTTGGGCGGACAGTGGAGCGCCGATCATGTGCTGTGGCAGCAAGACACCCGCCGGGTTGAACTGAGCAAGGTGATTTTCGCCTGGTCACCGTTGTGCCTGACGCGCATGACCCTGTGCCTTGAGCAAGTGAAGGCTGACCAGGTCAGCCTGCAATTTCCCCCGGGCGCTGAAGAGCAAAGCAGCGGGCCGCTCAGCCTTCCGGAATTGAAGTTGCCCGTGGCGATCGAGCTGGGTGACGTCCAGGTCGGCAGCCTGCTGTTCAATGGCAGCGAAGCGCTCAAAGGCCTGCAATTGGCGGCGCACTGGACGGTGCAAGGCTTGCAGATCGACTCGGTGAAGTTGCAACGCGATGACCTGAGCCTGAACCTCTCCGGCCTGTTGCAGCCCAGCGGTAATTGGCCACTCAAGGCTGAAGGCAATCTGACCCTGGCGACCCCGGGGCCTTGGACACTGGCGTTGAAGGTTGACGGCGATCTGCTGAAAACCCTGAACTTGAAAGCCGACAGCAGCGGTTACCTGAACGGGCAACTGACCGCTGAACTGCAACCCTTGGTGGAAAACCTGCCGGCCAAGGTGCGGATCACCGCCGATGGCTTCAAGGCCAGTGCCGACCTGCCGGACACGCTGCAACTCAATCAACTGGAACTGACCGGCGACGGTGATCTGAAAAACGGTTATCAATTGCTCGGCAAAGCCTCTTTGCCCGCCGAGCAAGGCCCGGTCGCGTTACTGCTGCAAGGCAAGGTCGACGCCAAGGGCGCGCAGATTGCCGGGTTGGACCTGACGGCCAACGACAAGCAATCCCTCAAACTCACCGGGCAGTTGGACTGGAGCAAAGGCCTGAGCGCCGATGCGAAGATCGACTGGCAGGATTTCCCGTGGCACCGACTCTATCCGCTGATCGACGAACCGGACGTCGCGTTGCGCCGCTTCAATGGCGACATCTCCTACACCGACGGAAAATACCTTGGCAGCTTCAACGCTGCACTGGATGGGCCGGCCGGCGCTTTCACCCTGAACAGCCCGTTCAGCGGCGACCTGACGAGAATCTACCTGCAACAGATTGAGCTCCAGGCGGGGCAGGGCAAGGCCGAAGGGCATCTGAACCTGCAATTCGCCGACGGCATTGCCTGGGATACGGCGCTCGACCTCTCGGCGATCAACCCGGCGTATTGGGTGGCGGAACTGCCGGGCACTCTCGCTGGGCCCTTGCGCAGCAAAGGCGAGATGAAAAATGAACAGCTCAGCCTGACCGCCGACCTCGATCTGAAAGGCAAACTGCGTGGCCAGCCGGCGGTGATTCAGGCCAAGGCTGACGGTGGCGGCGAGCAATGGAACCTCAATGCGCTGCACGTTCGTCTGGGCGACAACAGCATCAATGGCAAAGGCAGCCTGCAGCAGAAACTCGCCGGGCAGATCGACATCAACCTGCCGCGTCTGGCGCAACTCTGGCCGCAACTTCGTGGGCAACTGAACGGGCGCATCGATGTCGCCGGTACGCTGAAGGCGCCGCAAGGCAAGCTTGGGCTGCAAGGTTCGCAACTGGCGTTCCAGGACAATCGCCTGCAAAGCCTGAACCTGGACGCGACCCTCGACAGTGCGCAACGGGCGAAAATCGAGCTCAAGGGCAGCGGCATCCAGGCCGGTGATACGTCGCTGGGAACGCTGACCGCCAGCGGTCAGGGCGACATCAAAAACCAGAAACTGACGCTCGACCTGCAAGGGCCGAAGCTCAAATTGGCGCTCGGCCTCGATGGCAATCTGAATCAGGGCAACTGGCGCGGGCGCTTGGCCAACGGCGATATCCAGGCCGGCGGGCAAGACTGGAAGCTGCAAAGCCCGGCGAAACTGGAACGACTGGCGGACGGCCAAATCACCTTCGGGGCACATTGCTGGGCGTCCGGCCCGGCCAGTCTGTGTGGTGAGGATTCGCGCCTGATGCCTGAGCCGAAGTTGCGTTATCACCTCAAGCAGTTCCCGATCGACAGCCTGGCGCAGTGGTTGCCGAAAGATTTCGCCTGGAAGGGCAGTCTCAATGCCGACCTGCAACTGGACTTGCCGGCCAGCGGTCCGAACGGTCAGATCAGCATCGACGCCAGCGGCGGTACGTTGCGCATGAAGGAAAAGGACCAGTGGCTGGACTTCCCGTACCAGACGCTGAAAATCACCAGCAAACTCACGCCCAAACGCATCGACACTGACCTCAACTTCGTCGGCGGCAAGCTCGGCGAGCTGATGGTCCAGGCGCAGATCAATCCGCTGCCCAAGAGCAAACCTGTGAGCGGCTCGTTCCGCCTCAGTGGGCTGGACCTGTCGGTGGCGCGGCCATTCGTGCCGATGGTCGAAAAGCTGACCGGGCGTTTGAATGGCAGTGGCACGATTTCCGGTGGCCTGTTGGCGCCGCAGGTCAACGGCAGCCTGCTGCTCAGCGACGGTGAAGTCTCCGGGGCCGAGTTGCCGATGGCGCTGCAAGCCTTACAACTGCGCGCGGTAATTGCCGGTGAAACCGTGCAATTGAACGGCGACTGGAAAAGCGGCAAGACCGGGCAGGGCACGCTCAACGGCAACATCGACTGGGGGCAGGCGCTCATGGTCGACCTGGCGCTCAAGGGCTCACAATTACCAGTCACCGTCGAGCCGTACGCCAAGCTGGAAGTCGCGCCTGACCTGAAGATCTCGATGAAAGGTGACGAGCTGGCCATCGCCGGCAAAGTACTGGTGCCCAGAGGCGAGATCACCATTCGTGAGTTGCCGCCTTCCACGGTCAAGGTGTCCGATGACGTGGTGATCGTCGGTCAGCAGACCGAAGAGGGCAAACCACCCCTGGCCATGAAGATGGACATCGATGTGGTGGTCGGCGAAGACAAACTGAGCTTTGCCGGGTTTGGCCTGACTGCGAATGTGCAGGGCCATGTGCACATTGGCGACAACCTGGACACGCGCGGCGAGTTGTGGCTCAACGACGGGCGTTATCGCGCCTACGGCCAGCGCCTGTCCGTGCGTCGGGCACGATTGCTGTTTGCCGGCCCGCTCGATCAGCCTTACCTGGACGTCGAGGCGATTCGCCAGACCGACGACGTGATCGCCGGCATTCGCCTGAGCGGCAGCGCCGAGCAGCCAACCACGCAGATCTTCTCCGAACCGGCCATGAGCCAGGAACAGGCCTTGTCCTATCTGGTGCTGGGTCGTCCGCTGAGCAGCAACGGCGAAGATAACAACATGCTTGCCCAAGCTGCGCTTGGGTTGGGCTTGATGGGAAGTGCGGGAGTGACTGGCGGGCTGGCCAAGGACCTGGGGATTCAGGATTTCCAGCTCGATACCCAGGGCAGTGGCAGCACCACCAGCGTGGTTGCCAGCGGCAATATCTCCGAGAAGCTCAGTTTGCGTTATGGCGTTGGCGTGTTTGAACCGGCCAACACCATTGCCTTGCGCTACAAGCTGAGCAAGAAGGTCTACCTCGAAGCCGCCAGCGGCGTGGCCAGTTCGCTGGACATCTTCTACAAGCGGGATTTCTAAGACCCCGTCACTTTTTCAAACCGAGTCGCTGCCATCGCGGGCAAGCCCGCTCCCACAGGGGATTACACCGATCCTGTGGGAGCGAGCTTGCCCGCGATAGCGTCCGTGCGCGCGCCACAATATCCGACGCCTTTGGTCAACTAAATACGAAGCAACCTAACTATTGCGTTGACATTGGCTGCCTAGGCAGTAACATCTCGTCATACATTCTCTGCCTAGGCAGCTAATTGGTGGCCAGATGAAACATTTCTCTCCGGACGATTTCCAGAATTGCCACCTCGGGCTCCTGCTCGGGCGCGCCGCGCTGCTCAAGGACCGGATTCTCGACACCCATATGGAACCCCACGGCATCACCGCCGCGCAGTTCAAAGTGCTGATCATCATTGGCCAATACGGCGTCGATACGCCGGCCGAGCTGTGCCGTCATCTGTCGCTGGACAGTGGTTCGATGACCCGCATGCTCGATCGTCTGGAACAGAAGGGTTTCCTCGCCCGCCAACGCAGCGAGGCGGATCGCCGTCAGGTTCAACTGGTGCTGACCGAAGACGGCCAGAAGCTCGCCGACCGCCTGCCGCACATCGGTGCAGAAGCGATGAACGAACTGGCCGGCGCCATCACCCCCGATGAGCTCAAGACCCTGGAACACATCCTCAAGAAAATCCTGGTGGCTGCCGGTGACTCGATCACCCTGCTGCGGGTAGGTGACAAATGAACAGTAAAACCCTGCGTACGAGCCTGAGTCTGGTGCTGTTGGCCATGACGCTGGCGGGTTGCGCCAGCTACAGCGGCCTGACCACCGAAGGCGTCAGCCTCGATGCGAAAAACCTGAAGGCCGGACAATCGTTGAACGGCGTCACGTTGTCGCCAGCGGCCTGGCCAAAAAACGATTGGTGGAAAAGCCTCGGTGATCCGCAGCTGGACGGTTTGATCCGCGAAGCTTTGCACGACAGCCCGGACATGCAAATTGCCGACGCTCGTGCCCACCAGGCCAGCGCTGCCGCTTACGCCGCCGACGCCGCCCGCATGCCGACCCTCGACGCCAGCGCTGGCGTCAGCCGTTCGCGACTCTCTCGGGATCAGGACCCGAGCGGGCAGGGCGGTACTTACGCCACCGTGCGTAACATCGGTGCCAGCTTCAATTACAACTTCGACCTCTGGGGCGGTCAGCGTGACGCCTGGGAAGCGGCGTTGGGCGAAGCCCGCGCTGCCGAAGTCGATCAGCAGGCCGCCCAGTTGACCTTGTCCGCCGATGTTGCCCGCGCCTACAGCGATCTGGGTCAGGCGCACATCGTTTACGACCTGGCCAACGAGGACCTCAAGCGCACCCGGCAAATGCTCGATCTGGGCCAGCGTCGCTTGAGTTCGGGCATCGACAGCCAGTATCAGTTCCAGCAAACCGAAAGCCTGGAAGCCACTTCCGAAGCCAGCCTGATCGACGCTGAAAAACGCCTGAACAGCGCAAAAATCGCCCTGGCGGTGTTGCTCGGCAAAGGCCCGGATCGCGGCAACGAAATCGCCCGTCCAAAAATCCTCCAGGCCAGCGCCGTGGCATTGCCGTCGGTATTGCCCGCCGAGTTGCTGGGTCGCCGCCCGGACCTGGTGGCTGCACGCTGGCGGGTCGAGGCGGCGAGCAAGAACATTGCCGCCGGCAAGACCCAGTTCTATCCCAACTTGAACCTCAGCGCCGCCGCCGGTGCCGAATCGTTGTTAGGGGATGCCATGTTCGGGTCGGCCAGTCGCTTCTTTAATGTCGCGCCGACCATTTCGGTGCCGATTTTCGACGGCGGCCGGCTGCGCGCCGACCTCGATTCGCGCGATGCCGATTACGACCTCGCGGTGGCGCAGTACAACAAAAGCCTGGTGAAAGCGCTCGGCGATGTCAGCGACACGATCAACCAGTTACGCGATATCGGCCGGCAAATCGGTGCTCAGCAGCACGCCACCGACATTGCCCAGGATTCTTACAACACCGTGGTCCAGCGGTACGGTTCCGGCATCGGTAACTACCTGGACGTGCTCAGCATCGAGCAGCAATTGCTCCAGGCCCAGCGTCAGCTGGCCAACCTGAATGCCGAGCAGATCGACTTGTCGATCCAATTGATGCAAGCGCTGGGCGGCGGATTTCAGGGCGACACCCTGACCGCAGCCAACGCCATCCCAGCCACGCAGCACAACTAATTCAAGGTATTTGTCATGGCCACCGTCGATACACCTCAAGCCCCGGATAACGCTCAAGACACGGGCAATCCGCGTAAACGCAAAGTCATGCTGGTCGCTCTGGCCATCGTGGTTGTCCTCGCCGGAGTCGGCGTCTGGGGTTATCACGAACTCTACGGGCGCTGGAATGAAAGCACCGACGACGCCTACGTCAACGGCAACGTCGTGGAAATCACCCCGCTGGTGACTGGCACCGTGGTCAGTATCGGCGCTGATGATGGCGACCTCGTCCACGAAGGCCAGGTGCTGATCAACTTCGACCCGAACGACGCCGAAGTCGGCCTGCAAAGTGCCCAGGCCAATCTGGCCCGCACCGTGCGCCAGGTGCGTGGTTTGTACAGTAACGTCGATGGCATGAAGGCTCAGGTCAACGCGCAACAAGCCGAAGTGCAGAAGGCGCAGGACAACTTCAACCGCCGGAAAAACCTCGCCGCCGGCGGTGCGATTTCCCAGGAAGAGCTGTCCCACGCTCGCGATGACCTGACTTCGGCGCAAAACGCCCTGGCCAACGCCAAACAGCAGCTGAAAACCACCAGCGCGCTGGTCGATGACACCGTGGTTTCGTCGCACCCGGACGTGATGTCGGCCGCCGCGCAACTGCGTCAGGCCTACCTGAACAACTCGCGCAGCACCTTGATCGCGCCGGTCACCGGTTACGTGGCCAAACGCTCCGTGCAATTGGGTCAACGGGTTCAGCCGGGCACTGCGCTGATGGCCGTGATTCCACTGGATCAGCTGTGGATCGATGCCAACTTCAAGGAAACCCAACTGCGTGACATGCGCATCGGTCAACCTGTGGACATCGAAGCCGACCTGTACGGCAGCGACGTGAAATTCAGCGGCACCATCGACAGCCTTGGCGCCGGCACCGGCAGCGCGTTTGCCCTGCTCCCGGCGCAAAACGCTACCGGTAACTGGATCAAGATCGTGCAACGGGTGCCGGTGCGGATCCACATCAACGCCGAAGAACTGGCCAAGCATCCGCTGCGGGTTGGTTTGTCGACGCTGGTCAATGTGAACCTGCGCGACCAGAGCGGCCCGGTACTGGCACAACAACCGCCGCAAAAGGCCTCGTTCAGCACCAATGTCTACGATCGTCAGTTGGCCGAGGCCGACGCAATGATCACCCAATTGATCCACGACAACAGCGCCGCGGTCAGCAAAACCGCGCAACGCTGATTCGCCAATCCGTCAGTTGCGCCCGTAGTGGGCGCAGCGCCTGCGTTGTTTCAAAGGATTCGCGATGAGCAATAACGCCTCTTTCACGCCGCCCAGCCTGTTGCTCAGCACCATCGGCCTGTCGCTGGCGACCTTCATGCAAGTGCTCGACACCACCATCGCCAACGTGGCGCTGCCGACCATTTCCGGCAACCTGGGCGTGAGTTCGGAGCAGGGCACCTGGGTGATTACTTCATTTGCCGTGAGCAACGCCATTGCGCTGCCGCTGACCGGTTGGCTCAGTCGGCGCTTTGGTGAAGTGAAGCTGTTTCTGTGGGCCACGGTGCTGTTTGTGCTGGCCTCGTTTCTCTGCGGTATCTCGACCTCGATGCCGGAGCTGATCGGCTTTCGGGTGTTGCAAGGGCTGGTCGCCGGTCCGTTATACCCAATGACCCAAACGCTGCTGATCGCGGTTTATCCGCCCGCCAGGCGCGGCATGGCCCTGGCGTTGTTGGCGATGGTCACGGTGGTGGCGCCGATTGCCGGGCCGATTCTCGGTGGCTGGATTACCGACAGTTACAGCTGGCCGTGGATCTTCTTCATCAACGTGCCCATCGGCATTTTCGCGGTGATGGTGGTGCGCCAGCAGCTCAAGGCACGACCGGTGGAAACCAGCCGTCAGCCGATGGATTACGTTGGTTTGATCACGCTGATCATTGGCGTCGGGGCCTTGCAGGTGATTCTCGACAAGGGCAATGACCTGGACTGGTTCGAGTCGAACTTCATCATCCTCGGCGCGGCCATTTCAGTGATTGCGCTGGCGGTGTTTGTGATCTGGGAAATGACCGACAAGCATCCGGTGGTCAACCTGCGGCTGTTTGCCTATCGCAACTTCCGCATCGGCACGCTGGTGCTGGTGTTGGGGTACGCCGGGTTCTTCGGCATCAACCTGATCCTGCCGCAGTGGCTGCAAACCCAAATGGGCTACACCGCGACCTGGGCCGGTCTGGCCGTGGCGCCAATCGGGATTCTGCCGGTGATCCTGTCGCCTTTTGTCGGCAAGTATGCGCACGATTTCGACCTGCGGTTGTTGGCCGGGTTGGCGTTTTTGGCGATTGGCCTGAGTTGTTTCATGCGCGCCGGGTTCACCAATGAAGTCGACTTCCAGCACATTGCCCTGGTGCAACTGTTCATGGGCATCGGCGTGGCACTGTTCTTCATGCCGACCCTGAGCATCCTGATGTCAGACCTGCCACCGCACCAGATCGCCGATGGCGCGGGCCTCGCGACCTTCCTGCGCACCTTGGGCGGTAGTTTTGCGGCGTCGTTGACCACCTGGATCTGGATTCGCCGGGCGGACCAGCACCACGCGTACCTGAGTGAAAGCATCACCACTTACGACCGGGCAACCCGCGATGCGTTGAACACGCTGGGCGGGGCGGGGAGTCCGGCGTATGCGCAACTCGATCATGTGCTGACCAGTCAGGCGTACATGCTCTCCACCGTGGATTACTTCACGTTGCTGGGGTGGGGGTTCATGGGGTTGATTCTGATTGTGTGGCTGGCGAAACCACCGTTTGCCGCCAAAGCAGGCCCTGCGGCATCCGGGCATTGAGTGAAGATCGTTCCCACGCTCCGCGTGGGAATGCAGCCCGGGACGCTCCGCGTCCCATCCAAAGCCGAACGCGGAGCGTCCGTTGAGGCATTCCCACGCAGAGCGTGGGAACGATCAAATGATGTTGAATTTGAGTCCGCTATCGCGAGCAGGCTCGCTCCTACAGGGTGTGTGTCCGGCAGTCAGCTCGTGGGGGCTGCCAGTTGCGGCGGCGGGGCGAAGTCGAACGGTGCCAACGCAAACCCGTTCTCATCCACCTGCAACGCCCAACCCTGACGATCCCAATCCCCCAACACAATGCGCTTGGCCGCCTGCTCGCCAAGTTGCAGTTTATGGATGGCAGGGCGGTGGGTGTGCCCGTGGATCAAGGTCTTCACCCCGTATTCCTGCATGATTCGCGGAATTTCCTCGGGCGTGACATCAACAATGTCATTGGCCTTCATCCGCGTTTGCGTGCGGCTTTCACTGCGCAGCTTGCGGGCCAGTTTATGGCGCGTGCGCAGCGGCAAGTGACGCAGGATGAACAGGGTGACGGGGTTGCGCAGGTAACGACGCAGCTTCATATAGGCTTCGTCGCGGGTGCAGAGGCTGTCGCCGTGCATCAACAGTACCGGCTCGCCATAAAACTGCACGACACTCGGGTCCTTCAACAACGTGCAGCCGGCCAGTTTGCAGAAGGCCTGGCCGAGCATGAAGTCGCGATTGCCGTGCATCAGAAAAATGGCCGTGCCGCTGTCGCTCAATTCGCGCAGGGCCTGGCAGATGGAGCGCTGAAAGGGCGTCATGGCATCGTCGCCAATCCACGCTTCGAAAAAGTCGCCCAGAATGTACAACGCACTCGCCGAGCGGGCGCGTCCGGCGAGCAAATCCAGAAACGCCCGGGTAATGTCCGGGCGCTCCTCTTCCAGATGCAAGTCTGAAATCAGCAATATCACTCAATGATCTCGGCTTTCTCGATGATCACGTCGTCTGCTGGAACGTCCTGGTGGCCGGACTTGGAGGTGGTGGCCACGCCTTTGATCTTGTCGACAACGTCGGTGCCGGCAGTCACTTTACCGAATACCGCGTAGCCCCAACCCTGGACATTCTTGCCGCTGTGGTTCAGGAAGCTGTTGTCAGCCACGTTGATGAAGAACTGGGCGGAAGCCGAATGCGGCTCCATGGTGCGGGCCATGGCAACGGTGTACTTGTCGTTGGAAAGACCGTTGTCAGCTTCGTTCTGGATGCTTGGGCGCTTGTCTTTCTTTTCTTTCATGCCTGGCTCGAAACCGCCGCCCTGGATCATGAAGTTACCGATGACGCGGTGGAAAACGGTGTTCTCGTAGTGACCGGCTTTAACGTATTCGACGAAGTTAGCCACGGTGATCGGGGCTTTCTCGGCGTTCAGTTCCAGGACGATGTCGCCATGGTTGGTGGTCAGTTTGACTTGGGTCATGATCGGTACTCTATCTGGGAATTCGTGGGTTTCGGGGCATTACAGCCCCCAACCGGTTTGGCCAGTAACAGCCAAGGTGCGCAGTTTAGCGTGCCGGACGCGAATTTCGAGGCTGTTTTTCATTTATGGCCTATTAAATACGACCGTTTGCAGGCGCGCTCTGTCAGGTGCTTGACAGCATCGGCTATGATAGCGGCTTTGTTTTATCTGGCCCTTCTTCTGGCCGCGCACTTGTACGTTCAAGGATCCTATGAGCAAGCCCACTGTCGACCCTACCTCGAATGCCAAGACCGGCCCTGCCGTGCCGGTCAATTTCCTGCGCCCGATCATCCAGGCGGACCTGGACTCGGGTAAGCACACGCAGATCGTCACCCGTTTCCCGCCTGAGCCCAACGGCTACCTGCACATCGGTCACGCCAAGTCGATCTGTGTGAACTTCGGCCTGGCCCAGGAGTTCGGCGGCGTCACGCACCTGCGTTTCGACGACACCAACCCGGCCAAGGAAGACCAGGAATACATCGACGCGATCGAAAGCGACGTCAAATGGCTGGGCTTCCAATGGTCCGGCGAAGTGCGCTACGCCTCGCAGTATTTCGACCAGTTGCACGACTGGGCCGTCGAACTGATCAAGTCCGGTAACGCCTATGTCGACGACCTGAGCCCTGAACAGGCCAAGGAATACCGTGGCACCTTGACCGAACCGGGCAAGAACAGCCCGTTCCGCGAGCGTTCCGTGGAAGAAAACCTGGACCTGTTCGCCCGCATGAAGGCTGGCGAGTTCCCGGACGGCGCACGCGTGCTGCGAGCCAAGATCGACATGGCCTCGCCGAACATGAACCTGCGCGACCCGATCATGTACCGCATCCGTCACGCTCACCACCACCAGACCGGTGACAAGTGGTGCATCTACCCGAACTACGACTTCACCCACGGTCAGTCGGACGCCATCGAAGGCATCACCCACTCGATCTGCACCCTGGAGTTCGAAAGCCATCGTCCGCTGTACGAGTGGTTCCTCGAAAACCTGCCAGTGCCGGCCAACCCGCGCCAGTACGAGTTCAGCCGTCTGAACCTGAACTACACCATCACCAGCAAGCGCAAGCTCAAGCAACTGGTCGATGAAAAGCACGTCAACGGCTGGGACGATCCGCGCATGTCCACGCTGTCGGGCTTCCGCCGCCGTGGCTACACGCCGAAATCGATCCGCAACTTCTGCGAAATGATCGGCACCAACCGTTCCGACGGCGTGGTCGACTTCGGCATGCTCGAATTCAGCATCCGCGACGACCTCGACCACAGCGCCCCGCGTGCCATGTGCGTGCTGCGCCCGCTGAAAGTCGTGATTACCAACTACCCGGAAGGCCAGGTCGAGAACCTCGAACTGCCGTGCCACCCGAAAGAAGACATGGGCATGCGCGTTCTGCCGTTTGCCCGTGAAATCTACATCGACCGTGAAGACTTCATGGAAGAGCCGCCAAAAGGCTACAAGCGCCTGGAACCGGCCGGCGAAGTGCGTCTGCGTGGCAGCTACGTGATCCGTGCCGACGAAGCGATCAAGGACGCCGACGGCAACATCGTCGAGCTGCGTTGCTCCTACGACCCGGACACCCTGGGCAAGAACCCTGAAGGCCGCAAGGTCAAAGGCGTGGTGCACTGGGTGCCAGCGGCCGCCAGCGTCGAGTGCGAAGTGCGTCTGTACGATCGCCTGTTCCGTTCGGCCAACCCTGAGAAAGCCGAAGACAGCGCCAGTTTCCTGGACAACATCAACCCTGATTCGCTGCAGGTACTCACCGGTTGTCGTGCCGAGCCTTCGCTGGGCAACGCACAGCCGGAAGACCGTTTCCAGTTCGAGCGCGAAGGTTACTTCGTCGCGGATATCAAGGACTCGAAACCAGGTCAGCCGGTATTCAACCGTACCGTGACCCTGCGTGATTCGTGGGGCCAGTGATTTAGCGTCAAGGAACTAACGTGCTTACGATCTACAACACGCTCACCAAGAGCAAAGAAGTCTTCAAGCCGCTGGATGGCAACAAGGTGCGCATGTACGTCTGCGGGATGACCGTGTACGACTACTGCCACCTGGGCCATGGCCGCAGCATGGTTGCGTTCGACCTGGTGACCCGCTGGTTGCGGTTCAGCGGTTACGACCTGACCTACGTGCGCAACATCACTGACATCGACGACAAGATCATCAATCGTGCCCGCGAGAACGGCGAGTCGTTCGAAGCCTTGACCGAGCGCATGATCGCGGCGATGCACGAAGACGAAGCGCGCCTGAACATCAAGAAGCCGGACATGGAACCGCGTGCCACCGGGCATATCCCCGGCATGCACGCGATGATCCAGACCCTGATCGACAAGGGTTACGCCTACGCCCCGGGCAATGGCGACGTGTACTACCGCGTCGCCAAGTTCATGGGCTACGGCAAGCTGTCGCGCAAGAAGATCGAAGACCTGCGTATTGGCGCACGGATCGAAGTCGACGAGTCCAAGCAGGACCCGCTGGACTTCGTGCTGTGGAAGGGCGCCAAGCCGGGCGAGCCGAGCTGGGAATCGCCGTGGGGCGCCGGGCGTCCGGGCTGGCACATCGAGTGCTCGGTGATGTCGACCTGCTGCCTGGGCGAGACGTTCGACATTCATGGCGGCGGCAGCGACCTTGAGTTCCCGCACCACGAAAACGAAATCGCCCAGAGCGAAGCGGCCACCGGCAAGACCTACGCCAACGCGTGGATGCATTGCGGCATGATTCGTATCAATGGCGAGAAGATGTCCAAGTCCTTGAACAACTTCTTCACCATTCGCGACGTGCTCGACAAGTACCACCCGGAAGTCGTGCGTTACCTGCTGGTGTCGAGCCACTACCGCAGCGCGATCAACTACTCGGAAGACAACCTCAAGGACGCCAAAGGCGCACTCGAGCGTTTCTACCACGCGTTGAAAGGCCTGCCGAACGTGGCACCGGCTGGCGGCGAAGCCTTCGTCGAGCGTTTCACTCAGGTGATGAACGACGACTTCGGCACGCCAGAAGCCTGCGCCGTGCTGTTCGAGATGGTGCGTGAGATCAACCGCCTGCGCGAGAACGATCTCGATGCAGCGGCCGGTCTGGCGGCGCGCCTGAAAGAACTGGCCAGCGTGCTGGGTGTGTTGCAGCTCGAAGCCGATGACTTCCTGCAAGCGGGCGCCGAAGGGCGTGTCGATGCCGCTGAAGTGGATGCGCTGATTGCTGCGCGTCTGGCGGCACGTGCTGCCAAAGACTGGGCCGAATCCGACCGCATCCGCGACCAGCTCACCGCCATGGGCGTGGTGCTGGAAGACGGCAAGGGCGGCACGACCTGGCGCCTGGCTGACTGATGATCGTTCCCACGCTCTGCGTGGGAATGCCTCATTGGACGCTCCGCGTCCGCTTCGGCATGGGACGCGGAGCGTCCTTGGCTGCATTCCCACGCGGAGCGTGGGAACGATCAAACAAAACCCGCCTTGTGCGGGTTTTTGTTTTTTTGGGGGGGGGCTCAAGTGCAGCAGTGGCTCGGCTGATGCTATCGCGGGCAAGCCTTGCTCCTACGGGACAGAGTCGTTCACCGAACCTGTGTACGGCGCAATCCTGTAGGAGCAAGGCTTGCCCGCGATTGACTGCGCAGCAGTCAGCTTTCTGACTGGCGCAATCGCTTGTAAAGGGTATTACGACTAACCCCCAGTCGCCGCGCCAGATACGAAATGTTCCCCCCGGCCGCCTGCAGCTGTCGATTCAAGTCTTCGACATCATTGAGATCCACCTCCAACGCCTGCGGCGAATCCACCGGCTCCATCTCCAGATCGACAAAAAAATCATCCGGCAAATGTTCCGGTCGCACCGGTTGTTCCTCCGCCATGGCCAGCGCCACCTGCATTACGCTGCTGACCTGACGCAAATTCCCCGGCCACGGGTGGCGGCCGAACAACTCCAAAACTTCCCGGCTCAACCCGGCCCATTGCGTCGGTTCGCGATGTTGCTCCCACAGCCGCTTGAACAGTGCTTCCTTGTCACTGCGTTCCCTTAGCGGCGGCAGCTCCAGGGTCAGGCCGCCAATGCGGTAATACAGGTCTTCACGAAAGCGACCGAGCTGCACCTGTTCACGCAACGCACGGTTGGTGGCCGAAATAATCCGGATATCGACCGGGAACAGTTCGCTACTGCCCACTGGTTGCACGCAGCGCTCCTGCAAAACCCTCAACAACCGGGCTTGAGTCGGCAACGGCATATCACCGATTTCATCGAGGAAGAGGGTGCCTTTGTCGGCCTTGCGAATCAGCCCGATGCTGCCTTTCTGATTGGCACCGGTGAATGCACCTTTCTCATAGCCAAAGAGCTCAGACTCCACCAGTTCGGCGGGGATAGCCGCACAATTGACGGCAATAAACGCTTGTTTGCTGCGCGAACTGGCCTGGTGCAGGGCTTTGACGAAAACTTCCTTGCCGACCCCGGTTTCGCCGTGGATCAACAGCGGAATGTCTTTCTCCAGCAGGCGTTCCGCCTGACGCACAGCCTTTTCCACGCGGCTGTCACCAAAATGCAGGGTGTTGAGGCTGATGGCTTCGGGCGCCGCCACCACCGGCTCGGCGCTCTTGGGTTCAGAAAACAGTCGAGGTTGTATGGGCACTTGTTTCGGCCGCTTCAACAGGCACTGAAAGCGGTTGCGGCCGGAGGCTTGCAGGGCAAACGGCAGGCCGTCGGGTTGGTTCAGCAGTTCCAGCAACGAGACCTTGAACAGGCTTTCGATGCTGACCCGCGACAGGCTGATGCCTAACAGATTGTCGGCCCGGCGGTTCGCCGACAGCACCTGGCCGCTCTCATCAAAAATCAGCAAACCGGCCCATTGGCTGTCGAGGTTGTTTAGCCCGGTGTTGAAGGTCAGTTGAAAATGCTGGCCATGGAACAGGTTGAGGATCAGCCGGTTTTCCACGGTCTGGCTCATCATCTTGACCATGCCCAGGGTGTGCGATGGCGGCAGGTAGCTGTCGCTGGACACATCCAGTACCGCGATCACTTTGCGCTCGGCATCGAAAATCGGTGCGGCGGAACCGGTCATGAAGCGGTTGGCTTTCAAAAAGTGTTCATCGTGTTCAATGTGCACCGCCTGCTCACAGGCCAGGGCGGTGCCGATGGCGTTAGTGCCGCTGCAACGCTCCATCCAGCTGGCGCCCGCGCTGAAACCACGGGCCAGGGTCGGCTCGATAAAGCGCTGAGTGCCCCACGACGTCAGCACCTGGCCCTGATTATCGGCAAGCATGATCAGGCAGTTGGAATTGCTCAGGATGTTTTCGTAATACGGCAGTACTTCCTGATGCGTGGTTTGCACCAATGAATGCTGACTCTCCAGCAACTGCGCAATGCCTTCGGCCGGCAGTTGATCAAACGCCGGGGCGCTTTGGTGATTGAGGCCGAACGCGCGGCAACGGGACCAGGAGTCCTGAATGATGGCGTCGTGGGAGAGCGGCGTGGCGGGTGCGGCCATGGCAGTCGATCTCTAAGCATTTATTGTTTTTGTTTTGGGTAAACGCAATCTGCACGCATCTCGACATACCGCCGAACGCGATTTTGTAGCAGCTGGCGAAGCCTGCGTCCGGCGACGCAGTCGTCGTAAAACCTGTATTCGCGGTCTTTCTTATACACCGCGACACCTGATCTAACGACGACTGCGTCGCCGGACGCAGGCTTCGGCAGCTGCTACAAGGTTGTGCGTAATTCGGAAATTTTCGCAGTAAAACGGTTTGTAGAGTGTTGTTCACTATTGTTCATTGTCAACCGGCGGATTGTTCAGTTGTTCAGTCCAGGTTGTTCATTTGTGTTCAGCAACGAAAGCGATGACGCCGTCCATTCGAGGTTTTTCAAGCCAGATCAATGGCTTGTGATTTTTGGCACGAAAGTCGCTCTGTAGCTCCGGTCGCTTGACTCCAAATAATAAAAAAGGCCGAGCCATGTCATTAACCCTGGAGCACGTCAGCCGCACCGTCGAGGGCCAGACCTGGATCGATGATGCGTGCCTTAGTTTTGAACCCGGTTCCTTCAACGTTTTGCTTGGGCGAACACTGTCCGGCAAAACCAGCCTGATGCGCTTGATGGCCGGTCTGGACAAGCCCGACAGCGGCCGCATCCTCATGAACGGCGTCGACGTCACCCAGCGCCCGGTGCGTTTGCGCAATGTGTCGATGGTCTATCAGCAATTCATCAACTATCCGACCATGACGGTGTTCGAGAACATTGCTTCGCCGTTGCGCCAGGGTGGTGTTTCCAACGAACTGATCCAGAGCAAAGTGCTGGAAACCGCGAAGATGCTGCGCATCGAGAAGTTCCTCCAGCGCCATCCCCTCGAACTGTCCGGCGGCCAGCAACAGCGCACGGCTATGGCACGGGCGCTGGTCAAGGATGCCGAACTGATTCTGTTCGACGAACCGCTGGTCAACCTTGATTACAAGCTGCGCGAAGAGCTGCGCCAGGAAATGCGCGAGCTGTTCAAGGCGCGGCACACCATCGCCATTTACGCCACCACCGAACCCAACGAAGCGCTGGCGCTGGGCGGCACCACGACGATTCTTCACGAAGGCCGGGTGATCCAGAGTGGCAAGTCTTCCGAGGTCTATCACCAGCCGCAAACGGTGCTGGCGGCCGAGCTGTTCTCCGAGCCGCCGATCAACCTGATGCCCGGCCGGATTGCCGGCAACGAAGTGAGCTTTGCCAACTTCGTGCACTTCCCGTTGAACGTGGATTTGCGGCCAGTGGGCGAGGGCGAGTTCCGCTTTGGCGTGCGGCCCAGCCACATCTCGTTGGTGCCGAGCAACGACGATGACCTGGAGCTGGCCGTGACCGTCGAGGTCGCCGAGATCAGCGGTTCGGAAACCTTCCTGCACGTGCGCAATGAGCATTTCCTGCTGGTGCTGCACCTGCCCGGTGTTCACGAATACGACGTCGATGCGCCGATTCGCATCTATATCCCCACCCACAAACTGTTTGTGTTCGATGCGCAGGGGCGTTTGGTCCAGGCGCCCGGTCGCCGTATCGCGAGGGTTGCCTGATGGCCGAAATTCGTTTGCAAAACCTCGCCCACAGCTACACCCGCACGCCAACCGGCCCTGAGGATTACGCCATCCGCGAGATGGACCACATTTGGGAGCAGGGTGGTGCCTACGCGTTGCTCGGGCCTTCGGGTTGCGGCAAATCCACCTTGCTCAACATCATTTCCGGATTGCTCAGCCCGTCTCAGGGGCATGTGTTGTTCGACGGCAAAGCGGTCAACGACCTGACCCCCGAGAAGCGCAACATCGCCCAGGTTTTCCAGTTTCCGGTGGTCTACGACACCATGACGGTGTTCGATAACCTGGCATTTCCGCTGCGCAATCAAGGCATGGCCGAGGCAAGAATTCACAGCAAGGTGCAGGAAATTGCCGAGGTGCTGGACCTTCAGGCGCTGCTGAGCAAGAAGGCCAGCAACCTCACCGCCGACGAGAAACAGAAAGTCTCCATGGGCCGTGGGCTGGTACGCGACGACGTCTCGGCCATCCTGTTCGATGAACCACTGACCGTGATCGATCCGCACTTGAAGTGGAAGCTGCGGCGCAAGCTCAAGCAGATCCACGAGCAGTTCAACATCACGATGGTCTACGTGACCCACGATCAACTGGAGGCCTCGACCTTCGCCGACAAAATCGCCGTGATGTACGGCGGGCAGATCGTGCAGTTCGGTACGCCGCGAGAATTGTTCGAACGCCCAAGCCACACCTTTGTCGGCTATTTCATCGGCAGCCCGGGGATGAACCTGATTGAGGTCACGCCGCAGGCCGGGGGCGTGGGGTTCGGTTCGACGCATCTGCCGCTGTCCGAGGCGCAGCAAAAGCGCATCGCCGAATCCGAGTGGAAAACCCTGAAAGTCGGTATCCGTCCGGAGTTTGTGCATGTCTGGGAAGAGCCCTTTGATGATGCGATGAAGGCTCAAGTCGTACACATCGAAGACCTTGGCACCTACAAGATCCTGACCCTGAACCTCGACGGCGCACCGTTGAAAGTGCGCCTGGCCGAAGACAAACCGGTACCCGAAGGCACCGCGTACATCAGTTTTCCGGCGCAGTGGTTGATGGTGTATGCCGATGAATACTTGCTGGAGGCACAGCCATGAACAAGGTGCAAAACAACAAGGCCTGGTGGCTGGTGTTGCCGGTGTTCCTGCTGGTGGCCTTCAGTGCGGTGGTCCCGATGATGACGGTGGTCAACTACTCGGTGCAGGACATTTTCGACCAGTCCAGTCGCTACTTCGTCGGCGCCGACTGGTACAAACAAGTGCTGCTCGATCCGCGCCTGCATGACTCGCTGCTGCGCCAGTTCATCTACTCCGCCTGCGTATTGCTGATCGAAATTCCGCTGGGCATCGCCATCGCACTGACCATGCCCACCAAGGGACGCTGGTCGTCGCTGGTGCTGATCGTCCTGGCCATTCCGTTGCTGATTCCGTGGAACGTGGTCGGCACGATCTGGCAGATTTTCGGTCGAGCCGATATCGGCCTGCTTGGGTCGAGCCTCAATGCCATGGGCATCAGCTACAACTATGCGGCGAACACCATGGACGCCTGGGTCACGGTGCTGGTGATGGACGTCTGGCACTGGACGTCGCTCGTGGCGCTGTTGTGTTTCTCCGGGTTACGGGCGATTCCGGACGTGTATTACCAGGCCGCGCGGATTGACCGAGCGTCCGCCTGGGCGGTGTTCCGCCACATCCAGTTACCCAAGCTCAAAAGCGTGCTGTTGATCGCGGTGATGCTGCGGTTCATGGACAGTTTCATGATCTACACCGAGCCGTTTGTGTTGACCGGTGGCGGCCCGGGGAATGCGACGACGTTCTTGAGTCAGACGCTGACCCAGATGGCGATAGGGCAATTCGACCTGGGGCCGGCAGCGGCATTCTCGCTGGTGTACTTCCTGATCATCCTGTTGGTGTCCTGGCTGTTCTACACCGCCATGACTCACTCTGACGCCAACCGCTGAGGCCCGCCATGAGTAAAAGAAAGCTCATCCCGCTGCTGATCTACATCCTGTTCCTGCTGGTGCCGATCTACTGGCTGCTGAACATGTCCTTCAAGAGCAACACCGAAATCCTCGGTGGCCTGACGTTGTTTCCCCAGGATTTCACTTTCCACAACTACAAGGTGATCTTCACCGATCCGGCCTGGTACACCGGTTACCTCAACTCGCTGTATTACGTGAGCCTGAACACGGTGATCTCCCTGAGCGTGGCGTTGCCGGCGGCGTATGCGTTTTCACGCTACCGTTTCCTGGGCGACAAGCACCTGTTCTTTTGGCTGCTGACCAACCGCATGGCGCCACCCGCCGTATTCCTGTTGCCGTTCTTCCAGCTGTATTCCTCGATCGGGTTGTTCGACACCCACATCGCCGTGGCACTGGCTCACTGCCTGTTTAACGTACCGCTGGCGGTGTGGATTCTTGAAGGCTTCATGTCCGGCGTTCCCAAGGAAATCGACGAAACCGCCTACATCGATGGCTACAGTTTTCCCAAGTTCTTCGTCAAGATTTTCATCCCGCTGATCGGTTCCGGCATCGGTGTCACGGCGTTTTTCTGCTTCATGTTTTCCTGGGTTGAACTGCTCTTGGCGCGCACGCTGACGTCGGTCAACGCCAAGCCGATTGCCGCGGTGATGACCCGCACGGTCTCGGCATCCGGTATCGATTGGGGCGTGCTGGCAGCGGCGGGGGTGTTGACCATTCTGCCGGGCATGCTGGTGATCTGGTTTGTTCGCAACCACGTGGCCAAGGGCTTTGCCCTGGGTCGGGTATGAGGAGCTGATGATGGAATGGATGAGTTGGACCGGTCCCACGGCGGCGTTCTTCTGTGTCATTGCCCTGATCCTGGTGGGGATGACGACCTGGGAGTTGCGCTCGCCGAGCATTCTCAAACGAGGTTTCTTGCCGATTGCCACCACCCGTGGCGATCGGCTGTTTATCGGTCTTCTCGGCAGCGCCTACCTGCATTTGCTGGTAATTGGCGTCACCGACTGGAGCATCTGGGTAGCGTCCGCGTTGTCCCTGGTGTGGCTGTTGGCTGTGATGCGTTGGGGCTAGTCGAATCGCTCGGCAATGTTGCTCCGAAAATCAAACAGGAGGTCTCTATGTTCGACAAAAACAATAAGCTGCGACATAGCATTTCATTGGCAGCCATTCTGGCACTCAGTGGGTTGAGCGCTTCGGCCTGGGCCGACGCCTATGAAGACGCTGCGAAGAAATGGATTGGCGACGAGTTCAAACCGTCCACCCTGACGGCCGATCAGCAACTCGCGGAGTTGAAGTGGTTCATCAAGGCCGCCGAGCCGTTTCGCGGGATGGACATCAAGGTCGTCTCGGAAACCCTGACCACTCACGAATACGAGTCCAAAGTGTTGGCCAAGGCGTTCACCGAGATCACCGGGATCAAAGTCACCCACGACCTGCTGCAAGAAGGCGACGTGGTGGAGAAGCTGCAGACGGTGATGCAGTCGGACAAGAGCATTTATGACGGCTGGGTCAACGACTCGGACCTGATCGGTACGCATTTTCGCTACGGCAAGACTGAAGCGATCACCGACCTGATGGCGAACGAAGGCAAGAACTTCACGTCGCCGACGCTGGACCTCAAGGACTTCATTGGCACGTCTTTCACCACGGCCCCGGACGGCAAGCTCTACCAACTGCCCGACCAGCAGTTCGCCAACCTCTATTGGTTCCGCGCCGACTGGTTCGAGCGGCCGGAGCTGAAAGCCAAGTTCAAGGAGAAATACGGCTACGAGTTGGGCGTACCGGTGAACTGGTCGGCGTATGAAGACATCGCCAAATTCTTCAGCGAAGACGTCAAGGAAATCGACGGCAAGCGCGTCTATGGGCACATGGACTACGGCAAGAAAGACCCGTCCCTGGGCTGGCGTTTCACCGACGCCTGGTTCTCCATGGCCGGTGGCGGCGACAAGGGCCTGCCCAACGGTTTGCCGGTGGACGAGTGGGGCATTCGTGTCGAGGATTGCCATCCGGTGGGTTCCAGCGTGACGCGTGGTGGCGACACCAACGGTCCGGCAGCGGTGTTCGCCACCACCAAGTATGTGGACTGGCTGAAAAAGTACGCGCCACCGGAAGCCGCCGGGATGACCTTCTCCGAATCCGGCCCGGTCCCGTCCCAGGGCAACATCGCCCAGCAGATCTTCTGGTACACCGCCTTTACCGCCGACATGACCAAGCCAGGCCTGCCAGTGGTGAACGCCGATGGCACGCCGAAATGGCGCATGGCGCCGTCGCCGCGCGGTCCGTACTGGGAAGAGGGCATGAAACTGGGTTATCAGGACGTGGGCTCATGGACATTCATGAAGTCCACGCCTGAGAAACAGAAACTTGCTGCCTGGCTCTATGCGCAGTTCGTGACGTCGAAAACCGTGTCGCTGAAGAAAACCATCGTTGGCCTGACGCCGATCCGCGAATCGGACATCAACTCGCAAGCGATGACCGACCTGGCACCGAAACTCGGTGGTCTGGTCGAGTTCTACCGCAGCCCGGCCCGTGTGCAATGGACCCCGACCGGGACCAACGTGCCGGACTATCCACGCCTGGCACAACTGTGGTGGAGCCACATCGCCGAAGCCGCCAGTGGCGACAAAACCCCGCAAGAAGCCCTGGATGGCCTGGCCAAGGATCAGGACGCCATCATGACCCGTCTGGAACGTTCCAAGGCGCAGCTCACCTGCGCACCGAAAATGAACCCGGAGCGCGATGCACAGTACTGGTTCGACCAACCGGGCGCACCGAAACCGAAACTGGCGAACGAGAAACCGAAAGGGGAGACCGTGAGCTACAACGAACTGCTGAAATCGTGGGCGGACGCGCGTAAGTAACTGCCTGGTCTGTGAACAGCGAACGGCACCGAAAGGTGCCGTTTTTTTTGTGCCTGTTCCAGCGTCTTCGCGGGCAAGCCCGCTCCCACAGGTTTCAGTGGTGTTTACACATTCCACGGACGACGGTGATCACTGTGGGAGCGGGCTTGCCCGCGAATGCGGTGGTTCGGGCAGCGAAAATCTCAAGTCTGATACCTCAGAGAGCTACACCCTTAACCCTGTGGGAGCCGGGCTTGCCCGCGATAGCGGTGGGTCAGTCGGTGAGGATGCTGAAGGCGCCGGCGCCATCGCGGGCGAGCCTGAACTGGTCAAGTAATCTCGGACACCGATTACGGTGTTTATGCCGCTTTTTGCTCCATGGCTATTGGCGACAGGTAGTCGTTATAGCTATGGAGTCTGGTGCCGTTGTTGCGCTGGTGCGACAGCGCGACGGAATGGGCGCCGAGTTTCACGCCAACCCGACCGCTCCAGATGTTGTTGTCGAACTGGCCGAGTAATTGTTTGCCCTCGTCGACGGCCTTGTAATAGTTAAGGCCGCCAAACAACGACAGGTCGTCCATCAACGGGTAAGTCCATGCGGTGCCCGCGTAGTATTGATTCCAGGCGTCTTTGAGGCGACTGGAGTACAGGCTGACACTGAGGTTCTGGTTCAGCGCGTAGTCGCCGCCACCGTAAGCGATCCACGGCGAATTGACCGGGCCGGCGTAAAACGTCGCGAAGTTCTCGCGCAGGTCGCTGGACACCGGTTGGCTCATGGCATGCAACCGACCGCCCTGAACCGATAAGCCTTCGATACTGGTGTTGGTGGCCGTGACGCCGCGGAAACTTTCCGGCAGCAACCGCGAGTCACCTGCCGCGACGACCGGGGTGGCGGGGAACACGTCGCCGATTTTTATCTCCGTGTCAAAGGCCCGGACTTTGGCGGCGCCACCGACCTTGGTGTATTCGTCCTGCGCTTGGCCGTCACTGTCGACCGGCAGCACGTCGAACGAACTGTTGCCACCGTTGCGACCGTCACCGGTATCGAGTTTCAAGCCGATCATCGCAAACGCATCGATCCCGAACCCGACGGTGCCTTGGGTGTAACCGGATTCGAACTTGCTGATGATGGCCTGGGCCCAGGCTTCGGAGTAGCCATTGCCGGTGGGGCTGGACTGGCCTTTGCGGTAATCACGATTAAAGTAGAAGTTGCGGTTGAGCACCGTCAGGCTGCTGCCTTCGACAAACCCCTCGGCTTTATCTTGCGCCAACACCATGGACGGCCCGGAGCCGATCACCACCGCTAAAGCGGCCATCGACATTTTTGTATGGTTAACCATCAATCACTCCTTGGGTTCGGCAGAACAGGAACGTGCTTCGGCATGGGTTTTATTGTTCGGCGGACAAAGGCCCGCCGGCATGGTCGCCGGGTGACATCGTTGCAAGCTGCGGATAACGCCAAGGTGATGGGGGAGTTACAATTTCGTCATGTGGGTCGGGTTGACGCCTCGGCGGGTCAGGTCAAGGCTGCGAGCTGCTCGATGGTTTGCGGGAAGCGTTCAACGAGGCGGATCAATGTCGTGGCTTGAGCATTGGGTGTTGCCCGTCCTTGTTCCCAGTTTTCGAGGGTGCGGGTGTTGGTGCGCAGATACATCGCGAACACCGACCTGGAGAGGTTGAGCTGTTGGCGGATGGCGACCACTTCCTCGGCAGTGATCGGCATCAGTTTCGGCAATTGGACCTTGTGGCTTCGCAGCGTGATCTTGCCTTGGCGCTCGTCGGCCAAGGCGTCGAGGCCTTCGATCAGTTCGGAAAAAATGTCACGTTTCATAGTGGGTTCTCGTATTGATTTCTCTATTCAGCATTTGTCTGAACAGTTTTTTCTGGGCCGGCGACAGATCGTCGTGCTCGTTTTTGCTGTACACGGTGAACAGCCAGAACTGCTCGAAGCCTGACCACCAGTAATAAATCACCCGCAGTCCACTGCGCTTGCCCTTGCCGCGACGTTGATCGAAGAAGCGGATTTTGCGCAGCCCACCTGTACCCTCAATGAGATCTCCCGCTGCTGGGTTTTTCAGCAGTTCCAGTTGAAAGCTGCGAAACAGATCGTCATCCAGATAGTCGTCTCGGTGTTTCTGAAACGCAGGTAATTCGATAAAAAGAGCATCCCTGTTCTGTACGTTGCCTGCGTATAGTGTTGTCTCGATAACCGAATAGGTCAAGGCATAGAAGCCGTCCTTTTCGTCCCTGTTCTCAAGATAGATCCCGGTCGCAAAAACACCTGTAGGACGAGTCGACCGGTGTGGTGAGAACGTTCGATCAAAGAGAGGGGAGACTTCGCAAATGAAGTGTCGGAACAATGCCTCCAGCGAGCAGCAAATGCTGGACTGGATCTAGGGTTGGCTGAGGACGGTTACGGTGTACTCATGGGAACGCATTTTTATCTGGGGGGAGGAGCTTGCGATCTACCATGCCCCCTTCGGACTTCAACTGGCCTGCGTGCCCATGGTGAAGAAACTGTGATGGTATAAACGCAAAAACGGCACCCGAAGGTGCCGTTTCTGTTTTTTACCGAGTGTCGCTTAAGCGATCAACCCGCCAGACCCGCCTGCTGAACCAGCACCAGCAACGGCTGCGGATACAGGCCCAGGAAGAACGCCAGTGCGGCGATGGCCAGCAGCATCACGCCGCCTGCACGTTGTTCCCAGTGCAGTTGTGCATCGTGGCGACGCAGGTTCGGCTCGATCAGGAACAGAGTGACCATCACACGCAGGTAGTAGAAAACGCCGATGGCGCTGCCCAGTACCAGGGAACCGACCAGCCACCACTGATGCGACTCGACGCCAGTCGCGATGATGTAGAACTTGCCGATGAAGCCCGCGGTCAGCGGGATACCGGCCAGGGACAGCATCATCACGGTCAGCACGGCGGTCAGGTACGGACGGCGCCAGAACAGGCCGCGGTATTCGTACAGGGCATCCGCGTCACGGCCGTTGTACGGCGAGGACATCAGGGTGATCACGCCGAACGCGCCCAGGCTGGTGATCACGTAGGTGACCAGGTACACGCCGATGGCTTCCACGGCCAGACCCTTGCTCGCCACCAGGGCGATCAGCAGGTAGCCGAAGTGCGCGATGGACGAGTAACCCAACAGACGCTTGAGGTTGCTTTGGGTCAGTGCCAGCAGGTTACCGAACAGGATCGACGCAATGGCGATGATGGTCAGTACGTCGCTCAGCACACCACTGCTTGCCGCTGGAGAGATCTGGAACAGACGCACCATCACGGCGAACACAGCAACCTTGGAAGCGGTAGCGAGAAACGCTGCAACCGGCGCCGGAGCACCTTCGTAAACGTCCGGGGTCCAGAGGTGGAACGGTACCAGCGACAGCTTGAACGCCAGACCGATCAGCATCATGCCCAGGCCCAGTTGTGCCAGCGAGCTTGGCAGACCGGTAGCCGCCAGGGCCTGACCGATACCGACGAAGCTCAGGGAGCCGGAGTCGGCGTACAGCAGGGCCATACCGAACAACAGGAACGCGGAACCGGCAGCCGACAGCACCATGTACTTGATACCGGCTTCCAGCGAACGCTTGTTGAAGAAGGCATACGCCACCAGACCGTAGACCGGTACCGAAAGCAGTTCCAGACCGACGAACAACCCGGCCAGGTGCTGCGCGCTGACCAGAACCAGGCCACCGGCGGCGGACATCAGAATCAGCAGGTAAAGTTCTTCACGGTTGCCCGGGTAACCCGAACCGCCATCGCCGAGGTAGGCGTGGGCGAGGGTTACACAAGCGAGGGTGGCGACCAGGATCAGCGCCATGTACAAGCAAGCGAAGCTATCAATCTGCAGCAGTGGGGTCACCGCCAGGGGCGCGACTTTCAAGGCTGGCAGGATCGACAGTAACGCCAGGTTCAGGCCCGCCACGGAAATCAGGAAGGTCTGCGAGTGGTTGCGGCGCCAGGCGATCGCCAGCATCACCACGATGATCGTGGCGCTGGTGATCAACAACGGCGCTAGCGCGATAAAGTGTTGAGTCGTGAATTCCATAGCGCTCTTACCGGGCCGAAGCGAGTTGAGTGAAGGCGGTGCCAAGCCACTGCTGCACGCCATGCATCGTCGCGGCAGAGGTGTCGAGGAACGGCTGCGGGTACACGCCGATGAAAATCAGCAACGCTGCCAGACCGACCACCATGATCAGTTCGCGACCATCCATGCCATGCAGCACCGCGTCCGATTTGGACGGGCCGAAGTAGGCACGGTGGATCATGATCAGCGAGTAGACCGAACCGAACACCAGGCCGGACGTCGCGAGGATAGTGATCAATGGAGCGCTCGGGAACGTGCCGATCAGGATCAGGAACTCACCCACAAAGTTACCGGTAGCCGGCAAGCCCAGGGACGCGGCGGCGAAGAACAGGCTGATGGCCGGCAGGTAAGCGATCTTCGACCACAGGCCACCCATTTCACGCATGTCGCGGGTGTGAGTGCGTTCGTACAACTGACCGCTGAGGATAAAGAGTGCCGCGGCCGACAGACCGTGCGCCAGCATCTGCATCACCGCGCCCTGCAGCGCCAGTTGGCTGCCGGAGTAGATGCCGATCAACACGAAGCCCATGTGGGAAACGGAGGAGTAGGCGATCAGACGCTTGATGTCGGTTTGGGCGAAGGCCAGGAACGCACCGTAGAAGATCCCGACCAGACCCAGGCTCATGGCAACCGGCGCGAACTCGGCCGACGCATTCGGGAACAGCGGCAGGGCGAAACGCAGCAGGCCGTAAGCAGCTGTCTTCAACAAGATACCGGCCAGGTCGACCGAACCTGCGGTTGGCGCCTGGGCGTGAGCGTCAGGCAACCAGGAGTGAAACGGTACGACGGGCAGCTTGACCGCGAAAGCGATGAAGAAGCCGAGCATCAGGATGTACTCGGTGGTCATCGACATCTTGGTTTTCAACAGGTCGGCGTAGTTGAAGGTAATCACGCCAGTGCTGTTGAAGTTGACCAGGACCAGGCCCAGGATCGCCACCAACATGATCAGGCCGGACGCCTGAGTGAAGATGAAGAACTTGGTCGCCGCGTAGATCCGGGTTTTCTTGCCGTCCGAAGAACTGTGACCCCAGAGCGCGATGAGGAAATACATCGGCACCAGCATCATTTCCCAGAAGAAGAAGAACATGAACAGGTCGAGGGCGAGGAACACGCCGACGACACCGCCCAGGATCCACATCAGGTTCAGGTGGAAGAAGCCAACGTGACGTTGAATCTCTTTCCACGAGCACAGTACCGAGAGGATACCCAGCAGACCGGTCAGCAGGATCATCAGCAGCGACAGGCCGTCGAGGGCCAGGTGGACGCTGATGCCAAAACGCTGGATCCAGATGTGCTTGAACTCAAGCGCCCAGGTCGGATCGGCGCCAGGCGCCGGTGCAAATGAGTAGTTACCGTGGGCCCACAGCCAGAGGCCGAGTGCGAGTTCCAGGGTCATGGTCAACAGCGCAATCCAGCGCGGGAGGGTAGAGCCGAAGCGCTCACCCATCCAGCACAGCAGGCCGCCGATGAAGGGGATCAGGATTAGCCAAGGCAGAATCATGACGGGCTCAATTCCTTTCGCAAGTTCGCAAGGTTCATATTCAGACCGCTACCAGCACGATGGCGCCGATGACCAGCACGGAGCCGGCTGCCATCGATGCTGCGTACCAACGCAGTTGACCGGTTTCGGTACGGCTCAGGGCGGTGTGACCACCTTTGGCCATACGCGGGATCAGACCGATGGTCTGGTCGAGCGGGTCTCTGCGCAGTGCGTGGCTGATCGCCAGGTATGGCTTGACGAACAGTTTGTCGTAGATCCAGTCGAAGCCCCAGGCAGCGAACCACCAGGCCGAAAGGAAACGGCCGATGCCGCTGTTGGCGATGGCGGTGACGAAACGACGCTTGCCGAGGAACAGCAGCGCGGCCAGCAGGATACCGGCCAGGGCGATGGCGCCCGACGCGATTTCCAGACTGTGCTTGGCTTCGCCGCCGGCATGGCCGACGCTTTCTGGCAGTACACCGTGCAGCGGCGGAACGATCATCGCGCCGATGAAAGTCGACAACACGATCAGCACCGACAGTGGCAGCCAGTGAGCAATACCGTGACCGGCGTGCGCTTCGGTCTTCGCTTCACCGTGGAACGCGATGAAGATCAGGCGGAAGGTGTACAGCGAGGTCATGAACGCGCCGACCAGACCTGCGTACAGCAGACCGTGGTTGCCGCTGGCGAACGCTTCCCAGAGGATTTCGTCCTTGGAGTAGAAGCCTGCGGTCACCAGTGGCAGGGCAGACAGTGCCGCGCCGCCGACGATGAAGCTGGTGTAGGCCAGCGGCAGTTTCTTCCACAGGCCGCCCATCTTGAAGATGTTCTGCTCGTGGTGGCAGGCAACGATCACCGCACCGGAGGCAAGGAACAGCAGCGCCTTGAAGAAGGCGTGGGTCATCAGGTGGAAGATCGCGCCATCCCACGCACCAACGCCCAGCGCCAGGAACATGTAGCCGATCTGGCTCATGGTCGAGTAGGCGAGGATACGTTTGATGTCGGTCTGGACCAGTGCGGCAAAACCGGCGAGGACCAGGGTCACGCCACCGACGATGCCTACCAGGTGCAGGATTTCCGGCGCCAGGGTGAACAGGCCGTGGGTACGGGCGATCAGGTAGACACCGGCGGTTACCATGGTTGCGGCGTGGATCAGTGCCGAAACCGGAGTAGGACCGGCCATCGCGTCCGCCAGCCAGGTTTGCAGCGGCAGTTGCGCCGATTTACCGACAGCGCCGCCCAGCAGCATCAGGGTGGCCATGACCATCCAGAAGTCGCCAGCCTGGAATTTCTGCGGTGCCAGCACCAGCAGTTCCTGGACGTTCAGCGTACCCAGTTGAGCGAACAGGATGAACAGGCCGATGGCCATGAACACGTCGCCGATACGGGTGACGATGAACGCCTTGAGTGCCGCGTTGCCGTTGTTGCGGTTGCTGTAGTAGAAACCGATCAACAGGTACGAGCACAGGCCCACGCCTTCCCAGCCGAAGTACAGGAACAACAGGTTATCGCCCAGGACCAGAAACAGCATGCTGGCGATAAACAGGTTGGTGTAGGCGAAGAAACGCGAGTAACCGGCTTCACCGCGCATGTACCAGGACGCGAACAGGTGGATCAGGAAGCCGACACCCACGACCACACCGAGCATGGTCACGGACAGGCCGTCGAGGTACAGCGCGAAGTTCGGCGTAAAGCCTTCCACCGCCATCCACTGCCACAACACCAGGGTGTAGTGACCGCCCTCAGGCGGGGCGACCTTGAATTGCCAGATCACGTAAGCCGTGACGATGGCCGACAGACCGATGGAACCGACGCCGATCAGCGCCGACAGGTTTTCCGAGAGGCGCCCGCGTGAAAACGCCAGCAGCAGGAAACCTATGAGAGGGAATACGAAAGTCAGATAGAGAAGATTCATCCGCGCATCTCGCTGGCAGCGTCGATATCGAGAGTGTGGAAGCGGCGATACAGCTGCAACAGAATCGCCAGGCCAATACTGGCCTCGGCGGCTGCCAGGCTGATCACCAGGATGAACATGATCTGTCCATCCGGCTGCGCCCAGCGGCTACCGGCAACGATGAACGCCAAAGCGGAGGCATTCATCATGACCTCCAGGCTCATCAGCACGAAGAGAATGTTGCGGCGGACCATCAGGCCGACCAGACCGAGGCAGAACAGGATGCCGGCGACCGCCAGACCATGCTCCATAGGGATAGCAGGCATCGTCATTGCTCCTTGGCTTCGTTGCGGCCCAAGTGGAACGCCGTGACAGCTGCGGCGAGCAGCAACATCGAGGCGAGTTCGACCACCAGCAGATAAGGACCGAACAGGCTGATGCCCACGGCCTTGGCGTCTACGGTAGTGTGGCCGACGGCCTGGCCGCTGGAATGGCTGAACAGCACGTACAGCAGTTCAACCAGCAGCAGGGCGCCGAGAGCAACCGGGCCAAGCCAGATACCGGGCTTGAGCCAGACGCGCTCTTGCTGAACCGAAGCCGGGCCCAGGTTCAGCATCATCACCACGAACACGAACAGCACCATGATGGCGCCAGCGTAGGCGATCACTTCCAGTACACCGGCAAACGGTGCGCCGAGGGCGAAGAACGTCATGGCCACGGCGATCAGCGAAATGATCAGGTAGAGCAGGGCGTGCACAGGGTTGGTGTTGGTGATCACGCGAAGCGTGGACACCACAGCGATACCCGATGCGAAATAGAAAGCGAATTCCATCTTTCTTCCTTAAGGCAGCAAGCTCTTCACGTTGATCGGCTGGGCTTCATTCTGCGCGGAGCCTTTCGGCTTCCCGGCAATCGCCATACCTGCAACACGATAGAAGTTGTAATCAGGGTTTTTGCCGGGGCCGGAGATCAGCAGATCTTCTTTCTCGTAAACCAGGTCCTGACGTTTGAACTCGGCCATCTCGAAATCCGGTGTCAGCTGGATCGCGGTGGTCGGGCAGGCTTCCTCGCAGAGGCCGCAGAAAATGCAGCGCGAGAAGTTGATGCGGAAGAAGTCCGGGTACCAGCGACCGTCTTCGGTTTCAGCTTTCTGCAGCGAGATGCAACCCACCGGGCATGCCACGGCGCACAGGTTGCAGGCTACACAACGCTCCTCGCCATCAGGGTCGCGGGTCAGGACGATACGACCACGGTAGCGCGGCGGCAGGTACACGGCTTCTTCCGGGTACTGCAGCGTGTCGCGCTTGCGGAAGGCGTGGCCGAAAATCATCACCAGGCTGCGAAGCTGGGTGAAGAAGCCATGCACGATGTCAAATATGTACTTCATGATTCTCTATCCTCACTGAGCCGCGACGGCGGGCGTGTTGAGCAACACGATCGCAGCGGTCACCAGCATGTTGACGAGGGTCAGCGGCAGGCAGAACTTCCAGCTGAAGTCCATCACTTGGTCATACCGTGGGCGCGGAATCGAGGCGCGCAGCAGGATGAAGATCATGATGAAGAACGCGGTTTTCAGTGCAAACCAGATGAACGGGATCTGCGGCAGGATGCCGAACGGGCCGTGCCAGCCACCGAAGAACAAGGTCACCAGCAGCGCCGAGATCAGCACGATGCCGATGTACTCACCGACGAAGAACATGCCCCATTTCATGCCGGCGTATTCAATGTGGTAACCGTCGGCCAGTTCTTGTTCCGCTTCCGGCTGGTCGAACGGGTGACGGTGAGTCACGGCCACGCCAGCGATGAAGAAGGTCAGGAAACCGAAGATCTGCGGAATGATGAACCACAGGTTCTGAGCCTGGTAATCAACGATGTCGCGCATGTTGAACGAGCCGACCTGGATCACGATGCCCATCAGCGACAGGCCCATGAACACTTCGTACGACACAGTTTGCGCCGAGGCCCGCAAGCTGCCCAGCAGGGCGAACTTGTTGTTACTCGACCAACCGGCGAACAACACCGCGTAGACCGACAGACCGGCCATGGCGAAGAAGAACAGGATACCGATGTTCAGATCCGCCACGCCCCAGGTCGGGGTGATCGGGATGATCGCGAAGGCAATCAGCAGGGCGCTCATGGCCACGACCGGTGCCAGGGTGAAGATCATCTTGTCGGCGAACGGCGGGGTCCAGTCCTCCTTGAAGAACATCTTGATCATGTCGGCCGCGATCTGGAACGCGCCGAACGGGCCGACGCGGTTCGGACCGTAACGGTCCTGCCAGAGGGCGAGCAAACGACGCTCGACCCAGCTCAGCAGCGCGCCGCACACCACCACGGCGAGCAGAATCACGATGGCCTGGATGACCGAGATGATCACGGCGATCACTTCAGGAGTGAACCAAGTCATTGCGCTGCCTCCTGCAGACCATCAACGGATTTGCCAAAGATCGCTGGCGGAATGCCGGCGATGCCCGCAGGCAATGCAACCAGACCGGCACCCAGTTCTTCGTTGATGCGCAGCGGCAGACGCAAGGTCTGGCCAGCGACGTTCAAGCTGAGCATGGCGCCGTCGTTGACACCCAGGCGGTCGGCTTCGGACTTGGCCAAAGCGACGTAGGCGGCTGGAATGCGTTCCTGAACCGGCGCGGCTTTCGAAGAGGTCTCTTCGCTGCCGAACAGGTGGAAGAACGGCACAACCTGCCAGGTGCCCGGAGCCGGGTTGAACGCGCGCGGAACACTGGCGAACCAGTTCAGCGAGTCACCGGTGCTTTCGATCAGGCGGGTGCCCGGGTCGCCAGCGCGGATGTGACCACCGACTTCGTCCTGGAACTTGTTCCAGGCTTGCGGCGAGTTCCAGCCCGGAGACCAGGCGAATGGCACTTGCTGACGTGGTTCGACCGAGCCCGAGTAACCTTCCATCGAGAAGTTGAACGCGGTGTCGTTGTCTTGCGGAGTACGCGGTTCGTGCACGTTGATGTCGGCGCGCATGGCGGTACGACCGGAGTAACGCAGCGGTTCGCGGGCCAGCTTCATGCCTTTGATGCGGAACGAGGCGGACGGTGCGGCATCGACGATGGGGTTCAGAATCGAAGTGCTGGAAGCAACGGCGGCGGTGACGTGGTCCAGTTGGGTCCAGTCGATCGGCTGGTTCAACAGGGTTGCGCGCAGGGCATGCAGCCAGCGCCAGCCTTCGTGAACCAGGATGCTCGCGTCCATGTACTTCGGATCAAACACCTGGAAGAAGCGCTGGGCGCGGCCTTCCTGGCTGACCAGAGTACCGTCGCCTTCAGCGAAGCTGGCGGCTGGCAGAACCAGGTGCGCGCGATCGCTGGTGGCAGTCTTCTGGTGGTCGGCGACGATCAGCACTTTGGCGGCGGTCAGGGCAGCATCGACTTTAGCTTTGTCGGTTCGGGTGTACAGATCGTTTTCCAGCACGACGATGGCGTCGGCTTTACCGTCGATCACGGCTTGCAGCGCAGCGTCGACCGATTCGCCACCGAGCATGGCCAGGCCGAGGCTGTTGGCCTCTGGCACGATCAGGCTGATGGAACCGTTCTTCTCGCGCAGCTTCAGAGCCTTGGCGATGTTCGCGGCGGCTTCGATCAGCGCTTTGGAACCCAACGAGGTGCCGGCGATGATCAATGGTCGCTTGGCGGCGAGCAGGGCGTCGGCAATGCGCTTGGCCAGTTCGAGGGCTTCAGCGTCCAGGCCTTCAACGGCCGGAGCGCTGGCGTCGAGGGCGTGAGCCACGGCGAAACCGATGCGGGCCAGGTCGTCGGGAGCGGCGTGAACGCACTCTTCGGCGATGTCGTCGAGCTTGGTTTCAGCCAGGCTGGCGATGAACAGCGGGTTCATCGCGTGCTGACCGATGTTCTTCACGGCGGCGTCGAGCCAAGGCTGAACGCGCATGGCGTCGGCCATGTCTTCGGCTTTGCCTTTGACCGATTGACGCAGGGACAGGGCCATGCGGGCTGCGGTCTGGGTCAGGTCTTCACCGAGGACGAACACGGCGTCGTGGTCTTCGATGTCGCGCATGTTCGGGATCGGCAGCGGGCTGTCTTTCAACACCTGCATGACCAGACGAATGCGCTCCAGCTCGGCCGCTTCGATACCGGAGTAGAAGTGCTCGGCGCCGACCAGTTCGCGCAACGCGTAGTTGCTTTCGAGGCTGGCACGTGGCGAACCGATACCGACGATGTTGCGACCGCGCAGCAGGTCAGCGGCTTTGTCCAGCGCTTCGTCGAGGCTCAGCTTGGCGCCGTTGGCCAGCAGTGGCTGACGCGGGCGGTCTTCGCGGTTGACGTAGCCATAGCCAAAACGGCCACGGTCGCACAGGAAGTACTGGTTTACCGAACCGTTGAAACGGTTTTCGATACGACGCAGTTCGCCGTAACGCTCGCCCGGGGAGATGTTGCAACCGCTGGAGCAGCCATGGCAGATGCTCGGCGAGAACTGCATGTCCCACTTGCGGTTGTAGCGCTCGGAGTGAGTCTTGTCGGTGAACACACCGGTCGGGCAGACCTCGGTGAGGTTGCCGGAGAACTCGCTTTCCAGGGTGCCGTCTTCAACGCGACCGAAGTACACGTTGTCGTGGGCGCCGAATACACCCAAGTCGGTGCCGCCGGCGTAATCCTTATAGAAGCGTACGCAGCGGTAGCAAGCGATGCAGCGGTTCATTTCGTGGGAAATGAACGGGCCCAGTTGCTGGTTCTGGTGAGTACGCTTGGTGAAGCGGTAACGGCGCTCGTTGTGGCCGGTCATTACCGTCATGTCTTGCAGGTGGCAGTGACCGCCTTCTTCGCACACAGGGCAGTCGTGCGGGTGGTTGGTCATCAGCCATTCAACAACACTGGCGCGGAAGGCTTTGGATTCTTCATCTTCGATGGAGATCCAGGTGCCATCGGTTGCAGGGGTCATGCAGGACATGACGATACGACCGCGGGTGTCGTTTTCGTCGGTGTACTGCTTGACCGCGCACTGGCGGCAAGCGCCAACGCTGCCTAGGGCTGGGTGCCAGCAGAAATACGGGATATCGAGGCCTAGCGACAGACATGCCTGTAACAGGTTGTCTGCCCCATCGACTTCGAGCTCTTTGCCGTCTACGTGGATAGTGGCCATGGTTCAAAGTTCTTCGTTGGCCCGGTGTCAGCGGGCGTGGCTAATGGAATCTTGTTATTCGCGTGAATCAACACAGCCGTTCAAGGCGTCATCACACGAGAAGGCGAACGGCACGGACCGTTCGCCTTTTTTAAGCGTTAAGCGCCGACTACGATCGGCCTTGCCAGAGGCGGGACGACGGCGCTGACAGGCGCGATGCCGGCTTCGAACTCATGGCGGAAGTATTTGATTGCGCTGCCCAACGGCTCCACGGCGCCCGGTGCGTGAGCACAGAAGGTCTTGCCTGGGCCGAGGAAACCGACCAGACCCAGCAGAGTCTCGATGTCGCCGGCTTGCCCTTCACCGTTCTCGATCGCACGCAGGAGCTTGACGCTCCACGGCAAACCATCACGGCAGGGGGTGCAGAAGCCGCAGGATTCGCGGGAGAAGAACTCTTCCATGTTGCGCAGCAGGGAAACCATATTGACGCTGTCGTCGACCGCCATGGCCAGGCCAGTACCCATACGGGTGCCCACCTTGGCGATGCCGCCGGCGTACATTTGTGCGTCCAGGTGTTCCGGCAACAGGAAACCGGTACCGGCGCCGCCTGGCTGCCAGGCCTTGAGCTTGTAACCGTCGCGCATGCCGCCGGCGTAGTCTTCGAACAACTCGCGACCGGTGACGCCGAACGGCAATTCCCACAGGCCCGGGTTCTTGACCTTGCCGGAGAAGCCCATGAGCTTGGTGCCCATGTCTTCACTGCCTTCGCGGGCCAACGATTTGTACCAGTCCACGCCGTCGGCAATGATCGCCGGCACGTTGCACAGGGTCTCGACGTTGTTCACGCACGTCGGCTTGCCCCACACGCCAACGGCGGCAGGGAAGGGCGGCTTGGAGCGTGGGTTGGCGCGGCGGCCTTCGAGGGAGTTGATCAGTGCGGTTTCTTCACCGCAGATGTAACGCCCGGCACCGGTGTGGACGAACAGCTCGAAATCGAAGCCGCTGCCCAGGATGTTCTTGCCCAAAAGGCCTGCTGCCTTGGCTTCTTCCACGGCACGGTTCAGGTGCTTGGCGGCGGTGGTGTACTCGCCACGCAGGAAGATGTAGCCACGGTAGGTTTTCAGCGCGCGAGCACTGATCAGCATGCCTTCGATCAGCAGATGGGGCAGTTGCTCCATCAGCATGCGGTCTTTCCAGGTGTTCGGTTCCATTTCATCCGCGTTGCACAGCAGGTAACGGATGTTGATGGATTCGTCTTTGGGCATCAGGCCCCACTTCACGCCAGTGGGGAAGCCTGCACCGCCGCGACCTTTGAGGCCGGAGTCTTTCACGGTCTGGACGATATCGTCCTGAGCCATGTCGGCGAAGGCCTTGCGCGCTGCGGCGTAACCGTTCTTGGCCTGGTACTCGTCGAGCCACACGGCTTCGCCGTCGTCACGCAGACGCCAGGTCAACGGGTGAGTCTCGGCCGAACGCTTGATGCGGTTGGCAGGACCGAAGGAAGTCAGGGTCATACGTAGCCCTCGAGCAATTTGGCAACGCCGGCAGGCTGCACATCACCGAAAGTGTCGTCGTCGATCATCAACGCCGGCGCCTTGTCGCAGTTGCCGAGGCAGCAGACCGGCAGCAGGGTGAAACGACCGTCGGCGGTGGTCTGACCCAGGCCGATGCCCAGCTTGCTCTGGATTTCGCTGACCACGGACTCGTGGCCGCCGATGTAGCAGACCATGCTGTCGCAGACGCGAATGATGTGACGGCCCACTGGCTGACGGAAGATCTGGCTATAGAACGTAGCCACGCCTTCAACGTCGCTGGCCGGAATGCCGAGGATCTCGCCGATGGCGTACAAGGCGCCGTCCGGCACCCAGCCACGTTCCTTCTGGACGATCTTCAGGGCTTCGATCGACGCCGCGCGCGGGTCTTCGTAGTGATGCAGCTCGTGCTCGATGGCCGAGCGCTCGGTTTCACTCAAGGTGAAACGGTCTGTCTGGATAAGCGTGCTGTTCATGCTTAGCGGTCCACGTCGGCCATAACGAAATCGATACTACCCAGGTACGCAATCAAGTCCGCGACCATGCTGCCTTTGATCACCGAAGGGATCTGCTGCAGGTGCGGGAAGCTTGGGGTACGAATCCGGGTGCGGTAGCTCATGGTGCCGCCATCGCTCGTCAGGTAATAACTGTTGATGCCCTTGGTCGCTTCGATCATCTGGAAGGATTCGTTGGCCGGCATGACCGGGCCCCACGAAACTTGCAGGAAGTGCGTGATCAGGGTCTCGATGTGTTGCAGCGTGCGCTCTTTCGGCGGCGGCGTGGTCAGCGGGTGATCCGCCTTGTACGGGCCTTCCGGCATGTTGCGCATGCACTGCTCGATGATCTTGATGCTCTGGCGCATTTCTTCGACGCGCACAATGCAGCGGTCGTAGGCATCGCCGTTGGCCGCCAGCGGCACTTCGAATTCGAAGTTTTCGTAACCGGAGTATGGACGAGCTTTACGCAGGTCGAAGTCGCAACCGGTCGAACGCAGGCCGGCACCGGTGACGCCCCATTCCAGGGCTTCCTTGGTGTTGTAGGCGGCGACGCCGATGGTCCGGCCACGCAGGATGCTGTTGTCCAGGGCGGCTTTCTGGTATTCGTCCAGTCGCTTTGGCATCCACTCGACGAAGTCTTTCACCAGTTTTTCCCAGCCGCGCGGCAGGTCGTGAGCGACGCCACCAATGCGGTACCAGGCCGGGTGCAGACGGAAACCGGTAATGGCTTCGATCACCGTGTACGCCTTCTGACGGTCGGTGAACGTGAAGAACACCGGGGTCATGGCGCCGACGTCCTGGATGTAAGTCCCCAGGAACAGCAGGTGGCTGGTGATACGGAAGAACTCGGCCATCATGATGCGGATGACGTCGACCTTCTCGGGCACCTTGATGCCGGCCAGCTTCTCGACCGAGAGCACGTACGGCAGGTTGTTCATCACGCCGCCGAGGTAGTCGATACGGTCGGTGTACGGGATGAAACTATGCCAGGACTGACGCTCGGCCATTTTCTCGGCACCACGGTGGTGGTAACCGACGTCCGGCACGCAGTCGACGATCTCTTCACCGTCCAGCTGCAGGATGATGCGGAACGCACCGTGCGCGGAAGGGTGGTTGGGACCGAGGTTGAGGAACATGTAGTCCTCGTTCGCACCGGAACGCTTCATGCCCCAGTCTTCAGGCTTGAAGCGCGCGGCTTCTTCCTCAAGCTGTTGCTTGGCCAGGTTCAGGGTGAACGGGTCGAACTCGGTGGCACGGGCCGGGAAGTCCTTGCGCAGCGGGTGACCTTCCCAGGTCGGCGGCATCATGATGCGGGTCAGGTGCGGGTGACCGGCAAAGTTGATGCCGTACATGTCCCACACTTCACGCTCGTACCAGTTGGCGTTCGGCCACAGACCGGTCACGGTCGGCACGTTGAGGTCGCCCTCGGACAAGGCGACCTTGATCATTACGTCACTATTACGTTCGATCGACATCAAGTGGTAGAACACAGTGAAGTCGGCGCCACTTGGCAGCCCTTGACGCTTGGTGCGCAGACGCTCGTCCACGCCGTGCAGGTCATAGAGCATGACGTACGGCTTGGGCAGGTTACGCAGGAATGTCAGGACTTCGACGAGTTTGGCACGCGCAACCCAAAGCACCGGCATGCCGGTGCGGGTAGGTTGGGCGGTGAACGCCTCCGGGCCAAAATGGTTGTTCAGTTCGACGACCACATCCTGGTCGTCTGCCTTGTAAGGCGGGATGTACAGAGCACTGCCTGTAGTCATGGTTATTTATCGCTTTCGGTCAACGTAAAGAATGAAGCCAGGTTCTCGTTCTATAGAAAGAAGCAGATCTGGATCAGACTTCGTCGGGGCTGCGCAGGTTGGTGACTGCGATTCGCTGTTCGCGGCGCTTTTCCTTTTCGGAAGGCATCTCGGCGCGATACACGCCTTGATCACCAACGACCCAGGAAAGCGGACGACGCTCCTGTCCAATCGACTCTTGCAAGAGCATCAAACCTTGCAGAAAAGCTTCAGGGCGGGGCGGGCAGCCAGGCACGTAGACGTCCACGGGCAGGAACTTGTCCACCCCTTGAACGACGGAGTAGATGTCGTACATGCCACCGGAGTTGGCGCACGAACCCATGGAGATAACCCATTTAGGTTCGAGCATTTGCTCGTAGAGACGCTGAATGATCGGCGCCATCTTGATGAAGCAGGTACCGGCGATAACCATGAAATCCGCCTGACGCGGCGATGCCCGGATAACCTCGGCGCCAAAGCGCGCGATGTCGTGGGGCGCCGTGAAGGCGGTGGTCATTTCCACGTAGCAGCACGAAAGACCGAAGTTATACGGCCACAGGGAGTTCTTGCGCCCCCAGTTGATCGTGCCGTTAAGCACGTCTTCGAGCTTGCCCATGAAAATGTTTTTGTGGACTTGATCTTCTAACGGATCGGAAACGGTTTCCCGTTCGCCAATCGGATACTGCTCGTTAGGAGCATCGGGGTCGATCCTGGTGAGATTGTATTGCATTGCCAAAGCCTCATTGTTTCAGCTTCGCTTGTCGCTTACGACGAGCTTCCGGAGCCCAGTCAAGGGCGCCCACTCGGAATAGGTAGACAAGGCCTGCCAACAGAATTGCTATGAAAACGAGAGCTTCGACGAATCCGGTCCAGCCGCTTTCGCGGACGGACACAGACCATGCAAAGAGAAAGAGGGCTTCGATATCGAAGATCACGAAGAGCATCGCGACCAGATAGAATTTGGCTGAGAGCCGCAGACGGGCGCCACCTGTAGGCAGCATGCCGGATTCGAACGGTTCGTTTTTGCTGCGGCCCCAGGCTTTTGACCCGAGGAGGCTGGAAACGCCGAGCATGAAGGCGCAAAGGCCGACGACGCCCAGAAGGAAAATGGCAAAGCCCCAGTTGTGGGCCATGAGTCCTGTCGCTTCGGGCATGCTGGTAATCCTTAACAGAGAGCAAAGGTCTCTGAGCTTAAAAAAGTAACAACGCAGTGACGATATGTCGCAGCAATCAATCCCGCTGATTTTATGGCTAAACACCCAGCAAGTAAAATTCCTATAGCGAAATTATTTATAGGAATAAGGACATAGCGCACCTCCAAAGCCCCGCAGCCCATGCGCTTCGGGCATTAGCCGGGATTTCATTAATTATGTTTTGCGCAGCGCGTAACGAACATAGCTGCGGCTAAATGATAATCAATATTGTTTGCAGTGATTTTTAAACAGTTTAGCGAGTAGGCGATCAGGAAGTTGCCTTATATGCGCGTTACTGCAAGTAGCGAGCGGGGTTGTTTTACCCTGTTTTCCTAATCGGGAAAATGCTCAG
This sequence comes from Pseudomonas sp. B21-040, assembly GCF_024748695.1. Taxonomy (NCBI): domain Bacteria; kingdom Pseudomonadati; phylum Pseudomonadota; class Gammaproteobacteria; order Pseudomonadales; family Pseudomonadaceae; genus Pseudomonas; species Pseudomonas sp. B21-040. The sequence continues at coordinate 4,378,175 of NZ_CP087176.1, read as the reverse complement.
GATCAATGATTTTCCGCACAAAATCCGGCGTGCACGATCCCTGTAGCAGCTGCCGAAGGCTGCGTTCGACTGCGCAGCAGTCGTAAAACCCGAGTGCACGGTGAAACAGGCACAACACGGTGGATGGTTTCGCGAGGACTTCGTCCTCGAACGCAGCCTTCGGCAGCTGCTACAGGGTTGTGATGGCCTACAAATCACAGGCAAAAAAACGCCCCGAACCAGTCGGGGCGTCAGATGTGCAGCGTTGCGGTTAGCTTTTTACTCGGTCCGCAGCGGCCACTTGTTCAGGTGAAGCAGATCAGTGGAACTGTTCTTCTTCAGTCGAACCGGTCAGTGCGGTTACCGAAGACGAGCCGCCCTGAATCACGGTGGTCATGTCGTCGAAGTAGCCGGTGCCCACTTCCTGCTGGTGAGCCACGAAGGTGTAACCCTTGGCAGCGTCAGCGAACTCTTGCTCTTGCAGCTTCACGTAGGCAGTCATGTCGTTGCGGGCGTAGTCGTGCGCCAGGTTGAACATGCTGTGCCACATGTTGTGAATGCCGGCCAGGGTGATGAACTGGTGCTTGTAACCCATGGCGGACAGTTCGCGCTGGAACTTGGCGATGGTCGCGTCGTCCAGGTTTTTCTTCCAGTTGAAGGAAGGCGAGCAGTTGTACGACAGCAGTTGGTCCGGGTATTCCTTTTTGATCGCTTCAGCGAAGCGACGAGCCTCGTCCAGGTCTGGCTTGGCGGTTTCGCACCAGATCAGGTCGGCGTACGGAGCGTAAGCCAGGCCGCGAGCGATGGCCTGGTCCAGACCGGCGCGCACTTTGTAGAAGCCTTCCTGGGTACGTTCGCCAGTGACGAACGGCTGGTCGTACGGGTCGCAATCGGAAGTCAGCAGGTCAGCTGCGTTAGCGTCGGTACGGGCCAGAATGATGGTCGGAGTACCGGCAACGTCAGCGGCCAGGCGAGCAGCGGTCAGCTTCTGTACGGCTTCCTGGGTAGGAACCAGTACCTTGCCGCCCATGTGGCCGCATTTTTTCACCGAAGCCAGTTGGTCTTCGAAGTGAACGCCGGCGGCGCCTGCTTCGATCATGCTCTTCATCAGCTCGTAAGCGTTCAGTACGCCGCCGAAACCGGCTTCGGCGTCAGCTACGATCGGAGCGAAGTAGTCGATGTAGCCTTCGTCGCCCGGGCCTTTGCCGGCTTTCCACTGGATCTGGTCAGCACGACGGAACGAGTTGTTGATGCGCTTGACCACGGTTGGAACCGAATCCACCGGGTACAGCGACTGATCCGGGTACATCGATTCAGCGGAGTTGTTGTCCGCCGCAACCTGCCAGCCCGACAGGTAGATCGCCTGGATACCGGCTTTAACTTGTTGTACAGCCTGGCCGCCGGTCAGGGCGCCCATGCAGTTAACGAAATCTTTCTCAGGGCGGAAGGACGGCTTGGCACCCTGGGTAACCAGGTTCCAGAGCTTCTCGGCGCCCAGTTTTGCAAAGGTGTGCTCAGGTTGAACCGAGCCACGCAGGCGGACGACGTCAGCAGCGGAGTAAGCGCGTGTCACGCCTTTCCAGCGTGGGTTTTCAGCCCAGTCTTTTTCGAGGGCTGCAATTTGCTGTTCGCGTGTCAGTGCCATGGAGATAAACCTCGTCGCGTCTTTACGGAAAGTTGTGCTGCTGTGGAAAATTCATGCTGCGCGCTGACCAGAAGCTTTGGCGGTCAAGTCGGATTTGGCGGGGGTGGCGACGGGATGAACGATGGGCTCGAGGGGAAGTGAGCAGGTAAGGGCGAGCTGGCGAGCGCATTCGGGCATCGTGGGCCTTGGTGCGAACTACAGTGAGTAGCCGGGTTACCTAATTACGCTTCCGTCCCTCGGGACAACTTCGTTCCAGTCGGCAACCTCGTCAAACACACCTTGTGGGCGGTACAGACACGAAGCGGCTCGCGGGGTAGGTGCGAGCATCGCCTCGAAGGCCCTTGCCAGGGCCTCTGATTAGCGGGAGCGAGGCCATCATGCCTTTGCTTTTTTCGATCGTCAAACGTTTTGTAGTGCTTTTTTTCAAGCACTACATCTTTGGTCTAATAAGACTAATCAGTCAGTTATTGGTGCTTTAGTCCAAGGTGTCGACTTTTACCCGCAAAGTCATGTCGTTGCGACTCTGGGTTGAGTAGCTGCGGGTCATGGCCTGTTTGTCGGCCTGGGTCTGGCCGTTCATCCCGGCCAGCAGGATCCACTCACCGAGGCGTCCGGTGACAGTTGTGTCGGTACTTTGCACGTTCACTACATCGGGCCGTTCCTGGCTCATGCGGTCACGGTTTGTGCTGATTGCCAGGTGAACGATGTCGCCGGTGACGCTGGCGGTGACGTAGAAGCCTTGAGTGACGTTGCGGTATTCGGTCTGGCTGCGCAAATCACCGTAGGAGTCGGTTTGCGAGCTGATGAGTGGAACGCTCTGGCCCACCTGAATCAGTGCGGGGGTGCCTTCGCTGGCCTGGACCTGTTGGATGCCGCCGTCACGGCTGTCAGTGCTGTGATTGATGATTCGGGTCTGGCTCGGCTTGGCGCCGTTTACCGAGTAGCCCTGATCGCCCTGGAAGTTGTTTTCATTGGTGTCGACGGTGATCAGCAGGCGTTTGGGCTGGGTATCAAGTTGTGCGATCAGCGCTTTAAGTTCGTCGATTTTGCGTTGATCGGCATTGATGATCAGTTGATTGCCGTAGGCGCTGACCTGTCCTTCCTTGCCAATGAAATCCTGCGCCATGGGCAGCATGTCAGCACTGGTACGGAAGCTCAGCGGCACGATCTCGGTGGCCGCCATGGCCGAAAAACTGCAAGCCAACAGCAAGGTGGTGAGCAGGGTGCGTAGGGACATATCCGTTATCTCCGACATCTTGAAGTGTTGATAGTGCCAGTTTGTCGGCCCGGCGTGGGGCAAGTTGAATTTTAGACAGCAAAACGCCCCGACATCCGAAGATGGTGGGGCGTTTTGTGTGTTCTTGCGGGCCTCATCGCCAGCAAGCTCGGCTCCTGCAGGTATCGCGCTGAATCTGTAGGAGCCGGGCTTGCCCGCGATGGCAGCGCTTCGGTCTCACGCGGAGTGCCGCACCATGTCCACATGCGGAATCCCGGCTTCCAGGAACTCCTCGCTGACCATGCTGAAACCCAGGCGCTCATAGAACGCCGTGGCTTGCACTTGTGCGCTGAGCATTTGCTGCTTCAGCCCACGTTTTTCGGCTTCGCCGATCACCGCTTGCATCAGTGCATCGCCGACCTTCAAGCCGCGCCAGTCCTTGAGTACCGAGACCCGGCCAATGTGCCCATCGGGCAGCAGGCGGGCGGTGCCTATCGGAAAGTCGCCTTCGAAGGCCAGGAAATGCACCGCGGTTGCGTCATCAGCATCCCATTCCAGCTCAGGTGGAACGGATTGCTCGGCGATGAACACCGTCTCACGAATGCGCCGGATCTCGGCGATATCCTTCTGCCAGTCTGCGACACGTACGTGAATTTTATTCATCAGCAAACCCCAGGCTGCCTTGCTTGATCAGTTCGCACAGCAGGCCACGACCGTCTTCATCGGTCAGCCACGCGCCGAGGTTGTCGATGTGCAGTGCGTCGGCAGCGCAAATCAACTTCAGCAGTTCGCGCAGCTTGCCTGGCAGGTAACGGCTTTGGCCGCTGGCAAACAGCAGCAGGTCGTCATCGACTTCGGACCAGGCCAGGCGCGCACTTGGGTTGCGGATCAGTACGGCACCTTGCTCCAGGCTGGCGAGCAGGTCGTCTTCTTCGATCTCTTCCGGGCCGACCACCAGTTCTGGATAGCGCGGCTCGGTCATGTACTGGCCAAACCAGGTCAGCAGCAGACGCTCGTCGCTCATGTGCTCGGCCAGCAGGCTTTTGAGGCGATCAAGAGCGTCATGCTGGATCTGGTGAGGATCAACCGCTGGCAGGGCGTCGGCGTCGGTGTAACGCTCTTCGTCGGTCAGGAACTGGCTGAGGAAGTCGGTGAAGTGGGTCAACACTTCAGCGGCGCTCGGCGCACGGAAACCCACGGAATACGTCATGCAATCATCGACAGCCACGCCGCAGTGGGCCAGGCGTGGCGGCAGATACAGCATGTCGCCCGGTTCCAGGACCCATTCAGCGGTCTCTTCGAATTCCGCCAGGATGCGCAGGTCGGCGTGTTGCAGCAGCGGGCTCTCGGAATCGCACATCTGGCCGATTTTCCAGTTGCGCTTGCCATGGCCTTGCAGCAGGAATACGTCGTAGTTGTCGAAGTGTGGACCGACGCTGCCACCTGGGGCGGCGAAACTGATCATCACGTCGTCAACGCGCCAGCTCGGCAGAAAGCGGAAGTGTTCCAGCAGCTCGCTCACTTCAGGCACAAACTGATCCACCGCTTGAACCAGCAGGGTCCACTCGCGTTCCGGCAGTTTGCTGAACTCGTCTTCGGCAAACGGGCCGCGACGCAATTCCCAAGGGTGCTCGCCGTGCTCGATCACCAGGCGCGATTCGACTTCTTCTTCCAGCGCCAGGCCGGCCAGTTCGTCGGCGTCGATCGGGCTTTCGAAATCAGGAATCGCCTGGCGGATCAGCAGCGGTTTTTTCTGCCAGTAGTCGCGCAGGAACTCGCGTGCCGTGATACCGCCCAGAAGTTGAAGAGGAATGTCAGGATTCATGTGTAACCTATTGAAAAAAAGCACTTTTGAGGCAGGAATAAAAACGCCCGGCGCTGCCGGGCGTCTCAAGCGGGGCAAGCGGTCAATCAGATGCGTTTGGCTTGCTCTACAGCGTTACCGATGTAGTTCGCCGGGGTGAGCAATTTCAGCTCGGCCTTGGCGGCGGCTGGCATGTCCAGGCCGTCGATGAAAGTCTGCAACGCTTCAGGGCTGATGCCCTTGCCGCGGGTCAGTTCTTTCAGTTTTTCGTACGGGTTTTCGATGTTGTAGCGGCGCATTACGGTCTGGATCGGCTCGGCCAATACTTCCCAGCAAGCGTCCAGGTCGGCAGCGATCTTCTGGGCATTGAGCTCCAGCTTGCTGATGCCTTTGAGGCTGGCTTCGTACGCGATCACGCTGTGGGCGAAGCCGACACCGAGGTTGCGCAGCACGGTGGAGTCGGTCAGGTCGCGCTGCCAGCGGGAGATTGGCAGCTTGCTCGCCAGGTGCTGGAACAGTGCGTTGGCGATGCCCAGGTTGCCTTCGGAGTTTTCGAAGTCGATCGGGTTGACCTTGTGCGGCATGGTCGACGAACCGATTTCGCCAGCGATGGTGCGCTGTTTGAAATAACCCAGGGAGATGTAGCCCCAGATGTCGCGGTCGAAGTCGATCAGGATGGTGTTGAAGCGCGCGATGGCGTCAAACAGCTCGGCAATGTAGTCGTGCGGTTCGATCTGCGTGGTGTACGGGTTGAAACCCAGGCCCAGCTCGTCTTCGATGAAAGCGCGGGCGTTTTCTTCCCAGTTGATCTCAGGGTAGGCCGACAGGTGAGCGTTGTAGTTGCCGACAGCGCCGTTGATCTTGCCCAACAGCGGAACGGCAGCGACCTGAGCAATTTGACGCTCCAGGCGGTACACCACGTTCGCCAGCTCTTTGCCCAGGGTGGTCGGTGAAGCCGGTTGACCGTGGGTGCGCGACAACATTGGCACGTCGGCAAAACGGATGGCCAGTTCGCGGATGGCTTCGGCGGTCTGACGCATCAGCGGCAGCATCACGTCATCACGGCCTTCGCGCAGCATCAGGGCGTGGGACAGGTTGTTGATGTCCTCGCTGGTGCAGGCAAAGTGGATGAATTCGCTGACGGCAGCCAGTTCTGGCAGCTTGGCCGCTTGCTCTTTGAGCAGGTATTCGATGGCTTTAACGTCATGGTTGGTGGTGCGCTCGATCTCTTTGACACGCTCGGCGTGCTCCAGAGAAAAGTTTTCCGCCAGGGTGTTCAGTACAGCGTTGGCTTCGGCGGAGAACGCCGGTACTTCGCTGATGGCAGGATGAGCGGCCAGGCGCTGGAGCCAGCGCACTTCAACCAGAACGCGAGCACGGATCAGGCCGTATTCGCTGAAAATTGGGCGCAGGGCCTGGGTTTTGCCGGCGTAGCGGCCGTCAACAGGGGAAACCGCAGTGAGCGAAGAAAGCTGCATGGGGTGTTCTCGGACAGTCGGGCAACGAAATGGGGCGCGTATCATACATGAAAAAATCCGCCGGTCCGTCGCCAACTGACCGGCGTATTACGCGTAACTCGGTGTAAAGGTCTGCCGATGCGAGTTATTCGTTACGCATCAACGGGTAAAGCTCTTTGAGCAATTTGCGGCGGCTGATCACCAGCTGCCAGCGGTGACCGCCCAACTGTCGCCACAAGCGCGCCGAACGAATACCGGCCAGCAACAGGGCGCGGATCTTCGAGGCGTTGCTCGGTTGCTGCAGGTTGCGCATGTCGCCATGGACCTGGATGCGTTGGCGCAGTGTGCTCAAAGTGTCCTGATACAACGCGCCGCACGCGGCGATCACGTTTTCATGAGCGGGGCCGAAGTGTTCGACCTGGGATTGAATCTGCGGCAAGCGCTTGCCGATCGCGTCCAGCATGTCGCCACGTTTGGCCAGCTGGCGCTCCAGCCCCAGCATCGCCAGCGCGTAACGCAACGGTTCGCGTTGCAGGGCGCTCGGGTCGCGCTCCAGGGCGCCGATCAGTGCGCGATAACCTTCGCGCAGGTTGAGGTCGTCGCCGCCGTAGACTTCCAGCGTGTCCTTGGGGTCGCGAATCAGCAGGCTGCCGAGCATGCAGGTCAGGCCGGCTTCAGAGGTCTGGCCGCTCTTGGCAATCTTGTCGACGAGGACGGCGGCGAGAAACACGCCGCCCAGTGCCGTCAGTTGCTCCTGGGTCGGGCTCATTGAGGCTGGCCTTTGCTGGTCCACGGCTCTGCAATTTCGATCACGCCACCGCCGAGGCAGATTTCACCGTCATAGAACACCACGGACTGGCCTGGAGTGACCGCACGCTGCGGGTCATCGAAGGTCGCGCGGTAGCCGGTGGCGGTTTTCTCCAGCGTGCAAGGCTGATCGCTTTGGCGGTAGCGGACCTTGGCGGTCAACTTGCGCGGTTCGGTCAAATCAATCGGGTTGACCCAATAGATGTCCGAAGCGAGCAGGGCGCGGGAAAACAGGTAAGGGTGGTCATTGCCCTGGCCAACAATAAGCTCGTTGTGTTCCAGGTCTTTGATCAGCACGTACCATGGCTCGTCACTGGCGTCTTTCAAGCCGCCGATGCCCAGGCCCTGGCGCTGACCGATGGTGTGGTACATCAACCCGTGGTGGCGGCCGATGACTTCGCCTTCGGTGGTCTTGATCTCGCCAGGCTGCGCGGGCAGGTACTGCTTGAGGAAGTCGCTGAAGCGGCGTTCGCCGATAAAGCAGATGCCGGTGGAGTCCTTTTTCTTCGCGGTCGCCAGCTCGTATTTCTCGGCAATTGCGCGTACTTCGGGTTTTTCCAGTTCGCCGACCGGGAACAGGGTCTTGGCAATCTGTTCACCGCCCACGGCGTGCAGGAAGTAGCTCTGGTCCTTGTTCGCGTCCAGGCCCTTGAGCAGTTCGGTGCGGCCGTCGATATCGCGGCGGCGCACGTAGTGGCCGGTAGCAATCAGGTCGGCACCGAGCATCATGGCGTAGTCGAGGAACGCCTTGAACTTGATCTCACGGTTGCACAGGATGTCCGGGTTTGGCGTGCGGCCGGCCTTGTATTCGGCCAGAAAGTGCTCAAACACGTTGTCCCAGTACTCGGCGGCGAAGTTGGCGGTGTGCAGCTTGATACCAATTTTGTCGCACACGGCCTGGGCATCCGCCAGGTCGTCCATGGCGGTGCAGTATTCCGTTCCATCGTCTTCTTCCCAGTTCTTCATGAACAGGCCTTCCACCTCGTAGCCCTGCTCGATCAGCAGGAGGGCGGAAACGGAAGAGTCCACGCCGCCGGACATACCGACAATGACGCGCTTCTTTTGTGTGTCAGAAGGGGCTGGATCACGCATAGGGATTCAATGAGTGTCTTGAAAAAGGACGCGATTCTAACAGGCCGGAGCCCGCAAGGCTAAAGAGAAGGGCGGATCAGTTCGAGACTGAAGTGATTGCCGTCCAGATAATCATCGATACAGCGGATGATCAGCTCACTGCGCCAGTTTGCGCGCTGTTCCAGCAATTCGTCACGCGTCAGCCACTTGGCGCCGACGATGCCGTCGTCCAATTGATAGTCCGGGTGGTGCTTGAGCGGTTTTGCAATGAAGCAGACTCGCTGGTAAGTCACGCCATTGCTGGGGGCGGTATAGAGATAAATGCCGACGACGCCGGTCGGCTCGACGTCCCAGCCGGTTTCTTCGAGGGTTTCGCGGATGGCGGCTTCTGTCAGGGTTTCGTCCGGGTCGAGGTGGCCAGCGGGCTGGTTCAGCACGTTGCGACCGGCTTTGTGTTCCTCGACCATCAGGAAGCGGCCGTTATCCTCGACGATCGTGGCGACGGTGATGTGGGGTTTCCAGTCCATGAAAATACCTCGGTTTTTTGTAGGGGGTAGCAGCTGCCGAGCTTGCGAGGCTGCGTTCGACTGCGCAGCAATCGCAAGAAGTCATGCCGGGTGGGGCATGGAGCACTACATTGCCTGATTTGTGGCCGCTTCGCAGCCAAACGCAGCCTCGCGGGCTCGGCAGCTGCTACAGAAGTGGTGATGTCAGAAACACAAACCCCGGCACAGGGCCGGGGTTTGTGATGTTCCCTTACAACCTTAAACCAGCGCAGCAACCGCCGCGTTGAAGGTTGCGCTCGGGCGCATGGCCTTGCTGATCAGCTCGGCGTCGGCGTGGTAGTAACCGCCGATGTCCACTGGCTTGCCCTGAACGGCGTTGAGTTCGGCAACGATGGTTGCTTCGTTCTCGGTCAGGGTTTTGGCCAGGGTCGCAAACTGCGATTGCAGTGCAGCGTCTTCAGTCTGGGCGGTCAGGGCTTGAGCCCAGTACAGCGCCAGGTAGAAGTGGCTGCCGCGGTTGTCGATGTTGCCGACTTTGCGCGATGGCGACTTGTTGTTGTCCAGGAACTGGCCGGTGGCCTGGTCCAGGGTCTTGGCCAGAACCAGCGCCTTAGGGTTGTTGTAGGTCACACCCAGGTGCTCAAGGGATGCGGCCAGGGCCAGGAACTCGCCCAGGGAATCCCAGCGCAGGAAGTTTTCTTCCAGCAACTGCTGAACGTGCTTCGGAGCCGAACCACCGGCGCCGGTTTCGAACAGACCGCCACCGTTCATCAGTGGAACGATCGACAGCATCTTGGCGCTGGTGCCCAGTTCCATGATCGGGAACAGGTCAGTCAGGTAGTCGCGCAATACGTTGCCGGTCACCGAGATGGTGTCCTTGCCTTCGCGGGTGCGCTGCAGGGTGAACTTCATTGCGTCGACCGGCGACATGATCTGGATGTCCAGACCGGCAGTGTCGTGATCCTTCAGGTAGGCCTGAACTTTCTCGATCATCACGCCGTCGTGGGCGCGCATTGGGTCCAGCCAGAAGATCGCTGGCGTGCTGCTTGCGCGAGCGCGGTTGACGGCCAGTTTGACCCAGTCCTGGATCGGCGCGTCTTTGGTCTGGCACATGCGGAAGATGTCGCCGGCTTCAACCGATTGCTCCAGCAGCAGGGCGCCTTTGCCGTCGGTGACGCGGACAACGCCGTTGGCCTTGATCTGGAAGGTCTTGTCGTGCGAGCCGTACTCTTCGGCTTTCTTCGCCATCAGGCCAACGTTTGGCACGCTGCCCATGGTGGTTGGGTCGAAAGCGCCGTTTACCTTGCAGTCTTCGATGACGGCCTGGTAGATGGTCGCGTAGCAGCGATCCGGGATCACAGCCTTGGTGTCGTGCAGCTGGCCGTCAGTGCCCCACATTTTGCCGGAGTCACGGATCATCGCCGGCATCGAGGCGTCGACGATCACGTCGCTCGGCACGTGCAGGTTGGTGATGCCTTTGTCGGAGTTGACCATGGCCAACGATGGACGAACGGCATAGACCGCTTGAATGTCAGCTTCGATCTGAGCTTGCTGCTCGGCCGGCAGGGCCTTGATGCGAGCGTACAGGTCGCCAATGCCGTTGTTCAGGTTGAAGCCGATCTGTGCCAGCACGTCAGCGTGCTTGGCCAGTGCGTCTTTATAGAACTCGGCAACGATCTGGCCGAACATGATCGGGTCGGAGACCTTCATCATGGTGGCTTTGAGGTGAACCGACAGCAGCACGCCTTGTTGCTTGGCGCTTTCGATCTCGGCGGCAATGAAGCTGCGCAGAGCGTTTTTGCTCATGACTGCGCAATCGAGGATCTCACCGGCTTGTACGGTGGTTTTTTCTTTCAGGACGGTGGTGGTGCCGTCTTGAGCGATCAGCTCGATTTTTACAGCGTCAGCGGCATCGATCAGGGCGGCTTTTTCGCTGCCGTAGAAATCGCCGGTGCTCATGTGCGCGACGTGAGACTTGGAGTCTTTAGCCCAGGCACCCATTTTGTGCGGGTGCTTGCGAGCGTAGTTCTTGACCGACAGTGGTGCGCGGCGATCCGAGTTGCCTTCGCGCAGAACCGGGTTCACGGCGCTGCCCTTGATCTTGTCGTAGCGCGACTTGGCGAGCTTGTCGGCGTCGCTGGTCACGGTTTCCGGGTAGTCAGGAAGCGCGAAGCCCTGGGCTTGCAGTTCCTTGATCGCTGCTTGCAGCTGAGGAACGGAAGCACTGATGTTCGGCAGCTTGATGATGTTGGCTTCAGGCGTAACGGCCAGGTCGCCCAGTTCGGCGAGGTGGTCGGCTACGGCTTTGTCACCCAGTTGCTCGGGGAAGCTGGCCAGAATGCGTCCTGCAAGAGAGATATCGCGGGTTTCAACGGCGATATCAGCCGAGGCGGTGAAGGCCTCTACGATAGGCAACAGTGAATAGGTGGCGAGGGCTGGGGCTTCGTCGGTGAAGGTATAGATGATCTTCGAGCGGGTGGGCATATTCGGATTAACTCTCTCTTCTTTGCTAAAGCGTGCGCAGAAACTCGAGGTGCGCCGGGTAAGCGCGTTCGTTCAAAGTCATCCATGAGCCGAATATCGAGGTTTCGTTGCTGTGATGTTGGGTGCATCAGTAGGGCGTCAAGCGTTCGGGCTGCGGTAACAGACCGGCTTATCGGGCTGAAAGTCTCGTCATAGAGCCCCTCAGTCGTCGTGACCCTTTGGTCAGCGGCGGCATTATACATAGGTAGCTGGCAATCTGCCGATGGTTCATGAGTAACGATTCTCGTCCATTGGTCTAAAGGTCGCAGGGGCGAGGGCGGCGTAGAGTCGTTCGGCGTGCTTGAGTTTGGCGCTTTTCCCTTTGCTTTCAGGCTTGTAGCTCGCAAGTAATGCAGCTTTGCGGCAGATGGATGGAACATAGGGTTTGCGCGCCGATTTAACTGGGTTACGCTCGAACGAAGCCAGATGTTCAATCCAAACAATGGAGTTCAGCATGGGATACAAGAAGATTCAGGTTCCAGCAGTCGGCGACAAAATCACCGTCAACGCGGACCATTCTCTCAATGTTCCTAACAACCCGATCATCCCCTTCATTGAAGGCGATGGTATTGGTGTTGATATCAGCCCGGTCATGATCAAGGTTGTCGATGCTGCTGTTAAGAAGGCTTACGGCGGCGAGCGCAAAATTTCCTGGATGGAAGTCTACGCCGGGGAGAAAGCGACTCAGGTTTACGATCAGGACACCTGGCTGCCCCAGGAAACCCTGGACGCGGTCAAGGATTATGTAGTTTCCATCAAAGGCCCCCTGACCACTCCGGTCGGCGGCGGCATCCGCTCGCTGAACGTGGCGCTGCGCCAACAACTCGACCTGTATGTCTGCCTGCGCCCGGTGCGCTGGTTCGAAGGCGTGCCAAGCCCGGTCAAGAAGCCAGGCGATGTCGACATGACGATCTTCCGTGAGAACTCGGAAGACATTTACGCCGGTATCGAGTGGAAAGCCGGTTCGCCGGAAGCGACCAAAGTCATCAAGTTCCTTAAAGATGAAATGGGCGTCACCAAGATCCGCTTCGACGAAAACTGCGGTATCGGCATCAAGCCGGTTTCGCTGCAAGGCACCAAGCGTCTGGCACGCAAGGCTCTGCAGTATGTGGTCGACAACGACCGCGACTCGCTGACCATCGTGCACAAAGGCAACATCATGAAGTTCACCGAAGGTGCTTTCAAGGAATGGGCCTACGAAGTGGCGGCTGAAGAGTTCGGTGCGACCCTGCTCGATGGCGGTCCGTGGATGCAGTTCAAGAACCCGAAAACCGGCAAGAACGTCATCGTCAAGGACGCCATCGCTGACGCCATGCTGCAGCAGATCCTGCTGCGCCCTGCCGAATACGATGTGATCGCGACCCTGAACCTGAACGGCGACTACCTCTCCGACGCCCTGGCGGCGGAAGTGGGCGGCATCGGTATCGCACCGGGTGCCAACCTGTCCGACACCATTGCCATGTTCGAAGCGACCCACGGTACTGCGCCGAAGTACGCTGGCAAGGACCAGGTCAACCCGGGTTCGCTGATCCTGTCGGCTGAAATGATGCTGCGTCACATGGGCTGGACCGAAGCGGCTGATCTGATCATCAAGGGCACCAACGGCGCGATTTCCGCCAAGACCGTGACCTATGACTTCGAACGTCTGATGGAAGGCGCGAAGCTGGTTTCGTCTTCCGGGTTTGGCGATGCGCTGATCTCGCATATGTAAGAAAACGCAGGCACACAAAAACCGCCTGATTCAAGTGATTGAGTCGGGCGGTTTTTTTATGACTGGATGACGCTGCGGTCTTAGGCTGTCACGGTCTGTTGCACTGCAGGCGCGTCGGTATTCAAGACATCCACGGGGTTGCCGATGTTGATCGCGTGCAGGCCTTTGGGGCCCTGGATGATATCGAATACGACAGCTTGCCCGGCTTTCAGGGTTTTATATCCGTCCATCTTGATGGCTGAATAATGGGCGAAGAGGTCTTCGCTATCACCATCCTTATTGATGAAGCCATAACCCTTGGCATTGTTGAACCATTTGACCTTGCCTTTTACAGTGCCTTTGGCTGCTGGCTTGTCACCCTTGTTTTCTATAGTGCCTTTAGCAACCGGCTCATGACCCTTGACACCTGACATACCCAACTCCCTCTGCAACAGACTCCATCACTGGAGTATCATCCAGTACATCCGCAGTCTAATCTTGGAATTAAGATTGACTCCGCGGACCTTTTTTACCCACTGTGGGCTCTATTGGTTGTAACACCGTTTTCCCGATAGTCAAGGTGACCGGGCGGTCGGTGTTGAAATCGTCCATAGCCGCCCCCACCACTGTATTCGCACAACTGACGAACCTTTCTTTCCATGCATGCAATCAGCCAGATTCGACTAACATTCAATCAGGATCGCCCTGATTCACACGACGACGATTCAGCGGGTATTGCTGTTCAGGAGGCAAAGCCTGCGTTACAGGCGCCGCCGATGTACAAGGTGGTTTTGTTCAACGATGACTACACGCCGATGGATTTCGTCGTCGAAGTGCTCGAGGTGTTTTTTAACCTGAATCGCGAGCTGGCGACCAAGGTCATGCTGGCCGTCCATACAGAAGGACGGGCAGTATGTGGAGTGTTTACCCGCGACATCGCCGAGACAAAGGCCATGCAGGTCAACCAGTACGCCAGGGAAAGCCAGCATCCGCTACTCTGTGAAATCGAGAAGGACGGTTAATCGCCGACCACTTGGGTATGAGGTGAAGCTATGTTAAACCGCGAGCTCGAAGTCACCCTCAATCTTGCCTTCAAGGAGGCTCGTTCGAAGCGTCATGAGTTCATGACCGTCGAACATCTCCTGCTGGCCCTATTGGACAATGAGGCTGCCGCCACCGTTTTGCGTGCCTGCGGCGCAAACCTCGACAAACTCAAGCATGACCTGCAGGAGTTCATTGACTCCACCACGCCTTTGATCCCCGTGCATGACGAGGATCGTGAAACCCAGCCAACCCTGGGCTTCCAGCGTGTACTGCAGCGTGCTGTGTTCCACGTACAGAGCTCGGGCAAGCGTGAAGTGACTGGCGCCAACGTGCTGGTCGCGATCTTCAGTGAGCAAGAGAGTCAGGCGGTGTTTCTGCTGAAACAGCAGAGCGTAGCGCGCATTGATGTCGTCAACTACATCGCTCATGGCATTTCCAAAGTGCCGGGGCATGGCGATCACTCTGAAGGTGAGCAAGATATGCAGGACGACGAGGGCGGTGAGTCTTCTTCTTCAGGCAATCCGCTGGATGCTTATGCCAGCAATCTCAATGAACTTGCGCGCCAGGGTCGAATTGATCCATTGGTAGGTCGTGAGCTGGAAGTCGAGCGCGTTGCTCAGATTCTGGCGCGTCGTCGCAAAAACAATCCGCTGTTGGTGGGCGAGGCGGGCGTGGGTAAAACCGCGATTGCCGAAGGCCTGGCCAAGCGCATTGTCGACAACCAGGTGCCGGACCTTCTGGCCAACAGCGTGGTGTATTCCCTCGACTTGGGCGCCTTGCTGGCCGGGACTAAATACCGTGGCGATTTCGAGAAGCGCTTCAAGGCGCTGCTCAATGAACTGAAAAAACGTCCGCAGGCGATCCTGTTCATCGACGAAATCCACACCATCATCGGTGCAGGTGCCGCGTCCGGTGGCGTCATGGATGCCTCGAACCTGCTCAAGCCGCTGCTGTCCTCGGGTGATATCCGTTGCATCGGTTCGACTACGTTCCAGGAATTTCGCGGGATTTTCGAGAAGGACCGTGCCTTGGCCCGGCGCTTCCAGAAAGTCGATGTGTCGGAGCCTTCGGTGGAAGACACCATTGGCATCCTGCGCGGCCTGAAAGGCCGTTTCGAGGCACACCACAACATCGAATACAGTGATGAAGCGCTGCGTGCGGCGGCTGAACTGGCTTCGCGCTATATCAATGACCGTCACATGCCGGACAAGGCCATTGACGTGATCGACGAGGCGGGCGCCTATCAGCGTCTGCAACCGATCGAGAAACGTGTGAAGCGCATCGAGGTGCCTCAGGTCGAGGACATCGTTGCGAAAATCGCGCGGATTCCGCCTAAGCACGTCACCAGCTCCGACAAAGAGCTGCTGCGTAACCTTGAGCGTGACCTGAAGCTGACCGTATTTGGCCAGGATGCCGCCATCGATTCGTTGTCGACGGCGATCAAACTGTCCCGTGCCGGCCTCAAGTCGCCTGACAAGCCTGTCGGTTCGTTCCTGTTCGCAGGGCCGACCGGTGTCGGTAAAACCGAAGCGGCGCGTCAGTTGGCCAAGGCGTTGGGCATCGAGCTGGTTCGTTTCGACATGTCCGAGTACATGGAGCGCCACACCGTATCGCGTCTGATCGGTGCACCTCCGGGTTATGTCGGGTTCGATCAGGGCGGCCTGCTGACCGAAGCCATCACCAAGCAGCCTCACTGCGTGCTGTTGCTCGATGAAATCGAGAAGGCGCACCCGGAAGTCTTCAACCTGCTGCTGCAGGTCATGGACCACGGTACGCTGACCGATAACAACGGGCGCAAGGCGGATTTCCGTAACGTGATCGTCATCATGACGACCAACGCCGGTGCCGAAACAGCTGCGCGTGCTTCGATTGGTTTCACGCACCAGGACCACTCGTCCGATGCGATGGAAGTGATCAAGAAAAGCTTCACGCCGGAGTTCCGCAACCGTCTGGACACCATTATCCAGTTTGGTCGCCTCAGTCACGAGGTCATCAAGAGCGTGGTGGACAAGTTCCTTACCGAGCTTCAGGCGCAGCTGGAAGACAAGCGCGTGCAGCTGGAAGTAACGGACGCCGCGCGCAGTTGGCTGGCAGCAGGTGGTTACGACACGGCAATGGGCGCTCGACCAATGGCGCGTTTGATCCAGGACAAGATCAAGCGTCCGCTGGCCGAAGAGATCCTCTTTGGCGAACTGGCCGACCATGGTGGCGTGGTGCACATCGACCTGAAGGACGGCGAGCTGACCTTCGAGTTCGAGACCACGGCTGAAATGGCCTGACGGCTGTAAAGCGAAAAGGCGCCTTCGCAGACTGTGTGAAAACGCGCTGAAGGCCGGCCCAACAAACGCCCCGACTTGTTCGGGGCGTTTGTTTTGGTGCGGGCGACAGGCGAAAAAAGCCTTTCAGCCCATTAACGCCATCAATTGGCGGGCCCCGAGCACACTAATTGCGCGTTTTAGGTTGTAGGCACTCACTGCCAAGGCCATTTCCGCTCTCGCGCCCTCCAGTTGACGCAACAGGAAGCGAGCATTGCCAAACAGCCATTGCTTCAGGTTGCCGAAGGGGTGCTCAACAATGGATCTTCGGTTGGCCATCATCTGCGGATGGGCCAGCATTCGTTGCTCCATTCGCTCAAAGGCTTCTTCATGGGCGTGGCGTGAGACGTAGCGGCGCTGAGCGCCAGTGCATTGGGATTTGAGCGGGCAGGCGGCGCAGTCGCTGACATCTGCCTGATAGATCCGATCGCCCTTGTGGCGCTGTTTGAGCGTTAACCACTTGCCTGCCGGGCACTGATAACGATCGTGTTCGGCTTCGTAGATAAAGTCTTTGCGCTCAAAAAAGTCCTCACCACCAGGATTGACCGAGCGGTTGGGCGGCACATAAACGGTAATCGCAGCCTCCTCGCAGGCCTGAAACTGCTGGCCGTTGGAGTAGCCGGCATCGGCAGTCACGGTCAGGGCATCTTGTTCCAGCTGTTCTTTGGCGGCTTTAGCCATTGGTTCGAGTTGCTTGCGGTCGTCGCCATCCTGGGTAACCTCATGATGCAGAATCAGGCAATGCTTGGCATCCACGGCGCTCTGCACGTTATAGGACACACGCGGCCCCTTGGGCGTGCGCATCATTCGGGCATCGCTTTCGTGGGTGTTGAACTGCTCCAGGCCCATCGAGTTCATCAGCGCTTGGCAGCTCTGATTGTCCTGCTGGCGAACTTTAAGCTGCACCAGTGCTGTTTTGATCGCGCCGCGATCAATCACCTCTCCCGCATCGAGCCTGTCAGCCTCATCCAGTTCGGCCAGATACTGAGCGATGCGCTTATCCAGTTTTTCTTCCTGACGCTTGAGTTGCTTGAGGTTCATATGGCGCCGCGAGGAAGCGACTGCCTGAAACTTGCTGCCGTCGATGGCCACCAAGTCTCCTGCGATCAGACCGGCCATGCGGCAAAACCGGACGAAGGCACCGCACGTCGCCACAAAGGCGGATTTGTTGTTTTTGCGAAAGTCGGCGATGGTCTTGAAGTCGGGCTTAAGCCGGTTGATCAGCCACATCACTTCGATGTTGCGCTGGCACTCGGCTTCGAGACGCCGCGATGAGCGAATCCGCTGAAAATAGCCATAGAGGTAGAGCTTGAGCTGATCGGCAGGATCATAAGAAGGACGACCTGTGCTTTTGGGCAGCGCTTTATCAAAGCCCAGTTGCACCAGATCCAGCTTGGCGACGTACAGGTCAATAACCCGAACGAGATGATCCTCGGGGATCAGTTCTTCCAGCGAGACCGGGAACAGACTGGTCTGGCTACGGGACTCACCTTGGATGTAAGCCATAACGAAAAATGCTCCGTATCTTTCGATACGGAGCATTTTCTTTGAGCTTTGCGCAGATTGCTAGGTTTTCACACAGTCTGTTCGGGCGCCTTTTTGTTGTCTATTAGATTTGGTGTATATCCGTTGCTGCGGTAACGGCTGCTTAGGGTTTCGCCCTTACGGCGACTCACTTTTTTTACAAGCGCCTAAAAAAAGTAAGCAAAAAAACGCTCGCCCCGAGCGTCCGGCCCCTCGCTTGGGCTCGGCGTTCCTTCGCTCCGGTATCCATCTTGGGGCATTGCCCTCCGGTCTGCTTCGCTACGACCTACATGCAATGTGTTCGACTGCGTCGAACGGCGCTGCGCGCCAATCCCCAGATGAATACCTCCACTCAGCCTCCCGAAGGGGCGGGCAGATCAAAATCAGCCGAGGCGGCCTGATAGCCGGCCTCTTGCGGGTGTGCGTGAACTCCATGTAGGAGCTGACGAAGGTTGCGATCTTTGATCTTGCTTTGACTTTGGTTTTTGACGTTGATCTTGATTTTGATCTTTTGCCCCTTCGGCAGGCCGAGCGTAGGTGTTCATCAGGGGATTAGGCGCGTAGCGCCGTGCGGCGAAGCCGCACACATCGAGAGGAGGTCGTAGCGAAGCAGACCGTAGGCGATGTCCCCTGATGGATACCGTAGCGAGGGAACACTGAGCTTTAGCGAAGTGCCGTACGCCGGGGCAAAGCCTTTTGGTTCCTTTTTGGCGTTTGAAAAAGGGACTCGCTGTAAGAGCGAAACCATAATCAGCCATCACCGCAGCAACGGATATACACCCAAAACCCAAAACCCAAAACCCCACCAAATCGCAGGCAAACAAAAACGCCCGGCAGAGCCGGGCGTTTTGTATTGACTTGATTAGCGAGCGCGGTAAGTGATGCGCCCTTTGCTCAAGTCATAGGGCGTCAGCTCGACGCGCACTTTGTCGCCGGTAAGAATACGAATGTAGTTCTTGCGCATCTTGCCGGAGATATGCGCGGTTACGACGTGCCCATTTTCCAACTCCACACGAAACATGGTGTTGGGCAGGGTGTCGACGACAGTGCCTTCCATTTCGAAGCTGTCTTCTTTCGACATGCAGTAAAGCCCTCGGTGTCCAATGAATGGCCCGGTGCAACTGCGCCAGGCAAAAGCGGCGTGCATTGTGCCCGAAAAATGGGGTTTAAGCCAAGGGGTTCTAGTTCAGGATGACCCAGCGTTGATTAATCAGTAGCTCGATTGGGCGATATTGGGTCTTGTAGCTCATTTTTTTGCAGTTTTTGATCCAGTAGCCGAGGTAGACGGCTTCCAGTCCGAGGCGTCGGGTCTCGGCAATCTGCCAGAGGATCGCGTATCGCCCCAGGCTACGGCGTTCTGCATCGGGTTCGTAAAAGGTATAAACCGCCGACAGACCGTTGGGCAGTAAATCGGTGACGGCTACCGCGAGCAGTCGGCCTTCAAGGCGAAACTCATAGAAGCGCGAGAACGGCAGGTCGCGAACCAGGAAGGTCGAAAACTGATCGCGACTCGGCGGGTACATATCGCCGTCGGCGTGACGCTGTTCGATGTAGCGCTGATAGAGGTCGAAATACTCTTCGCTGAACTGTGCCTTGGCGGGGCGGACCTGCAGGTCGGCGTTGCGTTTGAAGATACGTTTCTGTTGGCGGTTGGGGGTGAATTGCGCCACGGGGATGCGCGCCGGCACGCACGCATTGCAGTTTTGGCAATGAGGCCGGTAGAGATGATCGCCGCTGCGCCGAAAACCCATTTCAGACAAATCTGCGTAGACATGCACGTCCATGGGCTGGCTAGGGTCGAGAAACAGGGTCGTGGCCTGTTCATCTGGCAGATAGCTGCAAGAGTGGGGCTGAGTGGCATAAAACTTCAAACGCGCCAACTCGGTCATGATCAACCCTCGGAATAAGCTTGTGAATTAAGTGTAAGCCACACGCGCAAAAGCCGCTCAGGAAACCCATGTGGCGCGGTTGGGTTGATCCAGGTGTTGCGCCAGATAGCCGGCAAATTCACGGCGAGGAATCGCCCGGGCGCCAAGGCTGTGCAGATGGTCGGTCGGCATCTGGCAGTCGATCAGCACAAACCCCGAGTCTTTCAGGTGCCGTACGAGCGTCGCAAAACCAAATTTCGAGGCGTTATCGGCTCGGCTGAACATGGACTCGCCGAAGAACAGCTGTCCCATCGCCAGGCCGTAGAGTCCGCCGACCAGCTCGTCCTGATCCCAGACTTCCACCGAATGGGCATGGCCACGCCTGTGCAGTTCAGTGTAAGCGTCCTGCATGGCTTGGGTGATCCAGGTGCCGTCGGCGTAATCACGCGGTGCGGCGCACGCGCGGATGACGGCGGTGAAATCCTGATCGAAGGTCACGGTATAGCGCTGTTGACGCAGAAATTTGGCCAGGCTGCGGGAAACATGCAGTTCGTCGGGAAACAGCACGGTGCGTGGATCTGGCGACCACCAGAGAATGGGCTGGCCCTCGGAAAACCACGGAAAACAACCGTGGCGATAGGCTTGAATCAGACGATCGGCAGACAGATCGCCACCCGCCGCCAGCAGCCCGTTGGGGTCGCGCATGGCTTTTTCCAGCGGGGGGAAGGTCAGGGTATTGCGTTGTAACCAAGTCAGCATGGCATCCGGGCTTGCAGAAGGGGAGGGCGGTGGCGGGCTGCTAGGCCCGCCTTAAAGTGTGCCGTTAAACGGCGGGAATGTCGTCGAGGTATTTCTCGGCATCCAGCGCGGCCATGCAGCCAGCCCCGGCCGATGTGACGGCTTGGCGGTAAACGTGATCGGCGACATCGCCGGCGGCAAACACGCCGGGGATTTCGGTGGCGGTGGCGTCGCCGTCGTTGCCGCTCCTGACCCGCAGATAACCGTCGCGCATGGGCAACTGATCGATAAACAGATCGGTATTGGGTTTGTGGCCGATGGCAATGAATACGCCGGCCAGCGCCAATTCACGGGTTTCGCCAGTGAGGCTGTCGCGCAGTCGGGCGCCGGTCACTCCGCTGGCGTCACCCAACACTTCATCCAGATGCTGGTTCCAATGCAGGCGAATGTTGCCGTTGGCGGCTTTTTCGAACAGTTTGTCCTGCAGGATCTTTTCCGAGCGCAACTTATCGCGACGGTGAATCAAATGGACTTCCTTGGCGATGTTCGACAGATACAAGGCTTCCTCGACAGCGGTATTGCCGCCGCCGACCACTGCGACCACCTGATTGCGATAGAAGAAACCGTCGCACGTGGCGCAGGCTGAAACCCCTTTGCCGGCAAATGTCTCTTCCGAGGGCAGTCCCAGGTATTGCGCCGAAGCGCCAGTGGCGATTATCAGTGCGTCGCAGGTGTAGGTGCCGCCGTCGCCGATCAGTTCGAAGGGGCGTTGTTGCAACTTGGCGGTATGGATGTGGTCGTAAACGATCTCTGTGTCAAAGCGTTCGGCGTGGCGTTGCATGCGCTCCATCAATACCGGGCCGGTGAGTCCTTCGGCATCGCCGGGCCAGTTGTCGACTTCGACGGTGGTGGTGAGCTGGCCACCGGCCTGTATGCCGGTAATGACAACGGGTTTGAGGTTGGCGCGGGCGGCATAAACGGCTGCGCTGTAACCGGCAGGGCCGGAACCCAGAATGATCAGGCGTGAATGCTTCGCTTCGCTCATAAAAACACCTCATAAGCCTTTGTCACAAAAGAGAATGCATGCTCAAATTGAACGCATATCATGGTGCTTTTGACTATGCTACACCTAGCGCCACAAGCATGGCATCGGACGAACAAACCCGTACAATGCCTGCCTGTATAGAGGGTTGTAACAAAATAAGCAGTGCGCGCCGTGTTTATAAAAGACGGGGTGCAGTGTTAAAAGTAGTCCCAGTTGCGCCTGTTAACTTTTTTACCTGCCTGGATTGGGCAGTTTTTTATAGTCTTTCAACAGATGGACGCGCCCCAGGCGCAGGAAAAGTAGCGTTTTGAAGAAATCCACCGCAGCACCCAAAACAGTCGTTCCACTCTGGCGCCAGCATTTGCACTACCGGCTCAAGGAAGGTGCATTGATCGCCATCGGTGCCTTGTGCCTGTTCCTGATGATGGCCTTGCTGACCTACGGCAAGGACGATCCGGGCTGGAGCCATAACAGCAAGATTGATGACGTGCAGAACTTCGGGGGGCCGGCTGGTTCCTACAGCGCCGACATCCTGTTCATGGTGCTGGGTTACTTCGCCTACATTTTCCCGTTGCTGCTGGCGGTCAAGGTGTATCAGATCTTCCGTCAGCGTCACGAGCCGTGGCAATGGAGTGGCTGGCTGTTCTCCTGGCGCCTGATCGGCCTGGTGTTCCTGGTGCTGTCCGGCGCGGCGTTGGCGCACATCCATTTTCACGCTGCCACCGGTCTGCCGGCGGGCGCTGGCGGTGCTTTGGGCGAAAGCCTCGGCGATCTGGCCAGGAATGCGCTGAATATCCAGGGCAGCACACTGCTGTTCATCGCGCTGTTCCTGTTCGGCCTGACGGTGTTCACCGACCTGTCGTGGTTCAAGGTGATGGACGTCACCGGCAAGATTACCCTCGACCTGTTCGAGCTGTTCCAGGGCGCGGCCAATCGCTGGTGGGCGGCTCGTACCGAGCGCAAGCAACTGGTTGCGCAGCTGCGTGAAGTTGATGATCGCGTCCATGACGTGGTCGCGCCGACCGTCACCGACAAGCGCGAGCAGGCCAAGGTCAAGGAGCGCCTGATCGAACGTGAGCAGGCCCTGAGCAAGCACATGTCGGAACGCGAAAAGCAGGTACCACCCGTCATCGCGCCAGCCCCGCCGAAGCCGGTGGCACCGAGCAAGCGTGTGGAAAAAGAGAAACAGGCCCCATTGTTCGTCGACAGTGCGGTGGAAGGCACCTTGCCGCCGATCTCGATTCTCGACCCCGCAGAAAAAAAACAACTCAATTACTCGCCCGAATCCCTGGCCGCGGTTGGCCATTTGCTGGAAATCAAGCTCAAGGAGTTCGGCGTCGAAGTCACGGTGGATTCGATTCACCCGGGCCCGGTGATTACCCGTTACGAAATTCAACCGGCCGCCGGTGTGAAAGTCAGCCGCATTTCCAACCTGGCGAAAGACCTGGCGCGTTCCCTGGCCGTGACCAGCGTGCGTGTGGTTGAGGTGATTCCCGGCAAGACCACCGTCGGTATCGAGATTCCCAATGAAGACCGCCAGATCGTGCGCTTTTCCGAAGTACTGTCGACTCCCGAGTACGACAACTTCAAATCGCCGGTTACCCTGGCTCTGGGTCATGACATCGGTGGCAAGCCGGTCATCACTGACCTGGCAAAAATGCCTCACCTGCTGGTGGCGGGTACCACCGGTTCCGGTAAGTCGGTGGGTGTGAACGCCATGATCCTGTCGATCCTGTTCAAGTCTGGCCCGGAAGACGCCAAGCTGATCATGATTGACCCGAAAATGCTTGAACTGTCGATCTACGAAGGCATTCCGCATTTGCTGTGCCCGGTCGTGACCGACATGAAGGACGCGGCCAACGCCCTGCGCTGGAGCGTGGCGGAGATGGAGCGTCGCTACAAACTGATGGCGAAGATGGGCGTGCGTAACCTGTCCGGCTTCAACGCCAAGGTCAAGGAAGCCCAGGACGCCGGCACGCCGCTGACCGATCCGCTGTACAAGCGCGAAAGCATTCACGACGAAGCCCCGCTGCTGACCAAGCTGCCGACCATCGTCGTGGTCGTCGACGAATTTGCCGACATGATGATGATCGTCGGCAAGAAGGTGGAAGAGCTGATCGCCCGTATCGCCCAGAAGGCTCGTGCCGCCGGTATCCACTTGATCCTCGCGACCCAGCGTCCGTCGGTTGACGTGATCACCGGCCTGATCAAGGCCAACATCCCCACGCGCATGGCGTTCCAGGTGTCGAGCAAGATCGACTCCCGGACCATCATCGACCAGGGTGGCGCCGAGCAACTGCTGGGTCACGGTGACATGCTGTATATGCCGCCTGGCACCAGCCTGCCGATTCGTGTTCACGGCGCCTTCGTGTCCGATGATGAAGTTCACCGCGTCGTGGAAGCCTGGAAGCTGCGCGGTGCACCTGAATACAACGACGACATCCTCAACGGTGTCGAAGAGGCCGGCAGTGGCTTCGAAGGCAGCAGCGGTGGCGGCGACGGCGACGATCCTGAAGCCGACGCCTTGTACGACGAAGCAGTGCAGTTCGTCCTGGAAAGCCGTCGTGCGTCCATTTCTGCGGTTCAGCGCAAACTGAAAATTGGCTACAACCGCGCCGCACGCATGATCGAAGCCATGGAAATGGCCGGGGTCGTGACGTCCATGAACACCAACGGTTCGCGTGAAGTCCTGGCGCCTGGCCCGGTACGCGACTGATTTGATTTGAAGCAGGGTGGCGCAGTGACGCGCCACTCGCATCCCCCACGAATATCAAGAGGACTCCCATGCGTCTTATCCGCATGCTGTTGCTGCCGGTACTGGCTTTGACCACGCTCTCGGCCCACGCCGATGACAAAGACGTGGCGCGTTTGACTCAATTGCTGGAAAAATCCCAGACCCTGACCGCACGCTTCTCCCAGTTGACGCTTGATGGCAGTGGCACCCAACTGCAAGAAACCACCGGCGATATGACCCTCCAGCGTCCGGGCCTGTTCTACTGGCACACCAATGCGCCGGCCGAGCAGACCATGGTCTCCGATGGCAAAAAAGTCACCTTGTGGGACCCGGATCTGGAGCAGGTCACTATCAAGACCCTCGACATGCGTCTGACCCAGACTCCGGCGCTGCTGCTGTCCGGTGATGTGTCGAAGATCAGCCAGAGCTTCGAGATCAGCGCCAAGGAAGCCGGCGGCGTGATTGATTTCACCTTGAAGCCGAAAACCAAGGACACCTTGTTCGACAGCCTGCGCCTGTCGTTCCGCAATGGTTTGCTCAACGACATGCAAATGATCGACAGCGTCGGTCAGCGCACCAATATCCTGTTCACCGGCGTGAAGGCCAACGAAGCGGTTCCTGCGTCCAAGTTCAAGTTCGACATCCCCAAGGGTGCCGATGTAATCCAGGAATAAACGCTTAACCTGTAGGAGCGAGCCTGCTCGCGATTCGATGGGTCAGTCACCGCTTCACTGTCTGACCCATCGAATCGCGAGCAGGCTCACTCCTACAGGGTTAATGATCGGCAAAATAGAGGTTTCAACAGTACGTCATGGACCTGTTTCGCAGTGCCCCGATCGCTCAACCCTTGGCCGCTCGCTTGCGAGCAGCCAATCTGGACGAGTACGTCGGTCAGGAACACCTGCTCGCTCGCGGCAAGCCATTGCGCGAAGCCCTGGAGCAGGGAGCCCTGCACTCGATGATTTTCTGGGGCCCGCCAGGTGTGGGCAAAACCACCCTGGCGCGGCTGTTGGCGGAAGTCTCGGATGCGCACTTCGAAACGGTCTCGGCCGTGCTGGCCGGCGTCAAGGAAATCCGTCAGGCGGTGGAAATCGCCAAGCAACAGGCCGGGCAGTACGGCCGGCGCACCATCCTGTTCGTTGATGAGGTGCACCGCTTCAACAAATCGCAGCAGGATGCATTCCTGCCGTACGTTGAAGACGGCACGTTGATTTTCATTGGTGCGACCACCGAAAACCCCTCTTTCGAACTCAATAACGCGTTGCTCTCCCGGGCACGCGTCTATGTGCTCAAAAGCCTCGACGAAGCGGCCCTGCGCAAGTTGGTGCAACGCGCACTGACTGAAGAGCGTGGTCTGGGCAAACGGCAACTGAGCCTCAGCGATGAAGGCTTCCAGATGCTGTTGTCTGCCGCCGATGGCGATGGCCGGCGGCTGCTCAACCTGTTGGAAAATGCCTCTGACCTGGCCGAAGACAACAGCGAGATCGGTACCGACCTGCTGCAAAGTCTGCTCGGCGATACCCGTCGACGTTTCGACAAGGGCGGCGAAGCGTTCTACGACCAGATTTCGGCGCTGCATAAATCCGTACGGGGTTCCAACCCCGATGGCGCGCTGTATTGGTTCGCGCGGATGATCGACGGCGGGTGCGATCCGCTGTACCTGGCGCGGCGTGTGGTGCGCATGGCCAGCGAAGATATTGGCAACGCCGACCCGCGCGCCCTGAGCCTGTGCCTGGCGGCGTGGGAAGTGCAGGAACGTCTGGGCAGCCCCGAAGGCGAGCTGGCGGTGGCCCAGGCCATCACCTATCTGGCTTGTGCGCCGAAAAGCAATGCGGTGTATATGGGCTTCAAGACCGCACTGCGCGCCGCCGCCGAACACGGCTCGCTGGAGGTGCCGCTGCATCTGCGCAATGCGCCGACCAAACTGATGAAGCAGTTGGGTTATGGCGATGAATACCGCTATGCCCACGATGAACCGGACGCCTATGCCGCCGGCGAAGATTATTTCCCGGAAGAGCTGGACCCGATTCCGTTCTATCAGCCGGTGCCGCGTGGCCTGGAATTGAAGATTGGTGAAAAGCTCAATCACCTGGCCAAACTCGATCGTTTAAGCCCCCGGCAGCGGAGAAAATAGTGCTTCCAGTGATCGTTGCGGTTTCCGTCGGCGGGATGGCCGGTACGTTGTTGCGCTTTGCCACGGGCAACTGGATCAACGCTAATTGGCCGCGGCACTTCTATACCGCGACGCTGGCCGTTAATATCGTGGGCTGTTTGCTGATCGGCGTTCTATACGGTCTGTTTTTGATACGCCCGGAGGTGCCGTTTGAGGTGCGTGCCGGGTTGATCGTCGGCTTCCTCGGAGGGCTGACGACTTTTTCATCCTTTTCACTGGATACGGTGCGCTTGCTGGAAAGCGGGCAAGTGCCGCTGGCCCTGGGCTATGCGACGCTCAGCGTATTCGGCGGGCTGCTTGCCACCTGGGCCGGCCTGTCCTTGACCAAACTTTGATAAACGAGAAACCGACATGCTCGATTCCAAACTGTTACGTAGCAACCTTCAGGACGTAGCGGACCGCCTGGCATCCCGTGGCTTTGTGCTGGATGTTGCGCGCATCGAAGCGCTGGAAGAACAGCGCAAGACCGTCCAGACCCGCACCGAAGCACTGCAGGCTGAACGTAATGCCCGTTCCAAATCCATCGGTCAGGCCAAGCAGCGCGGTGAAGACATCGCGCCGTTGATGGCGGATGTCGAGCGCATGGCGAACGAATTGAGCGCTGGTAAAGTCGAGCTGGACGCGATCCAGACCGATCTGGATTCGATCCTGCTGGGCATCCCGAACCTGCCGCACGAATCGGTGCCGGTGGGCGATGACGAAGACGGCAACGTCGAAGTGCGCCGCTGGGGCACCCCGACCGCCTTCGATTTCCCGGTTCAGGACCACGTCGCCCTGGGCGAAAAGTTCGGCTGGCTGGACTTCGAAACCGCCGCCAAGCTGTCGGGTGCGCGTTTCGCCCTGTTGCGTGGCCCGATTGCCCGTCTGCACCGCGCCCTGGCGCAGTTCATGATCAACCTGCACGTCACCGAGCACGGCTACGAAGAGGCTTACACGCCTTATCTGGTTCAGGCCCCGGCGTTGCAAGGCACCGGTCAGTTGCCGAAATTCGAAGAAGACCTGTTCAAGATCACTCGCGAAGGCGAAGCCGATCTGTACCTGATCCCGACTGCTGAAGTGTCGCTGACCAACATCGTGGCCGGCGAAATCGTCGATTCGAAACTGCTGCCGATCAAATTCGTTGCCCACACGCCATGCTTCCGCAGTGAAGCCGGTGCGTCGGGTCGTGATACGCGCGGCATGATCCGTCAGCACCAGTTCGACAAAGTCGAAATGGTCCAGGTCGTTGAGCCATCGACCTCGATGGAAGCACTGGAAGGCCTGACCGCCAACGCCGAGAAAGTCCTGCAACTGCTGGAACTGCCTTACCGGACCCTGGCGCTGTGCACCGGCGACATGGGCTTCAGCGCGGTCAAGACCTACGACCTGGAAGTGTGGATTCCGAGCCAGGACAAATACCGCGAGATTTCGTCGTGCTCCAACTGCGGCGACTTCCAGGCCCGTCGTATGCAAGCGCGTTTCCGCAACCCGGAAACCGGCAAGCCTGAGCTGGTTCACACCCTGAACGGTTCTGGCCTGGCAGTCGGTCGTACCCTGGTCGCGGTGCTGGAAAACTATCAGCAGGCCGACGGTTCGATCCGTGTGCCAGAAGTGCTGAAGCCATACATGGGTGGCATTGAGGTCATCGGCTAAATGAACTATCTGCCGCTGTTTCACAACCTGCGCGGCAGTCGTGTGTTGGTCGTCGGTGGGGGGGAAATTGCCTTGCGCAAATCCCGCCTGCTGGCCGATGCCGGTGCGCTGCTGCGGGTGGTTGCACCTGAAATCGAACTGCAACTGCGCGAACTGGTTGCCGGCAGCGGTGGCGAGTGCCTATTGCGTGGTTACATCGAGGCGGATCTGGACGGTTGCGGGCTGATCATTGCCGCCACCGACGACGAATCGTTGAACGCACAAGTCTCCGCCGATGCTCATCGGCGGTGTGTGCCGGTCAATGTGGTAGATGCACCTGCGCTGTGCAGCGTGATTTTCCCGGCGATTGTCGATCGTTCCCCCTTGATTATTGCCGTGTCCAGCGGCGGCGATGCGCCGGTGTTGGCACGCTTGATCCGCGCCAAGATCGAAACCTGGATTCCTTCCACTTATGGTCATCTGGCCGGACTGGCCGCTGGCTTTCGCCATCAGGTGAAAAAACTGTTCCCGGATGTGCAGCAGCGCCGCGCGTTCTGGGAAGACGTATTCCAGGGGCCGATTGCCGACCGCCAGCTAGCCGGACAGGGCGCCGAAGCCAAGCGTCTGCTGCAAGCGAAAGTCGATGGCGAGGCGCCAGTGACCACCGGTGAGGTATATCTGGTGGGCGCAGGCCCGGGGGATCCCGATCTGCTGACGTTCAAGGCGCTGCGCCTGATGCAGCAAGCCGATGTGGTGCTGTACGACCGTCTGGTGGCTCCGGCGATTCTGGAGTTGTGCCGCCGCGACGCCGAGCGGGTCTACGTCGGCAAGCGCCGCGCCGATCACGCTGTGCCGCAGGATCAGATCAACCAGCAATTGGTGGTCCTGGCCAAGGCCGGCAAGCGTGTAGTGCGGTTGAAGGGCGGTGATCCGTTCATCTTCGGTCGCGGCGGTGAAGAGATCGAAGAGCTGGCGGCCCAGGGCATCCCGTTCCAGGTGGTGCCGGGTATCACGGCGGCCAGCGGTTGCGCGGCCTATGCCGGAATTCCGTTGACTCACCGCGATTACGCGCAGTCCGTGCGATTTGTTACCGGACATTTGAAGGACGGTTCCACCGATCTGCCGTGGGCCGATCTGGTCGCGCCGGCGCAGACGTTGGTGTTCTACATGGGCCTGGTGGGCTTGCCGATCATCTGCGAGCAATTGATCAAGCACGGTCGCGGGGCGGACACCCCGGCAGCGTTGATCCAGCAGGGCACCACCGTTAATCAGCGTGTATTCACCGGTACCTTGGCGGATTTGCCACAGTTGGTGGCGGAGCATGAAGTGCATGCGCCGACGCTGGTGATCGTGGGCGAAGTGGTGCAACTGCGCGAGAAACTGGCGTGGTTCGAAGGGGCTCAGGGGCAGGTCTAGAAACCGGCTAACTGATCATTCCCACGCTCTGCGTGGGAATGAATCCCTTGACGCTCCGCGTCACAAACGGGACGCGGAGCGTCCTTGGCGGCATTCCCACGCGGAGCGTGGGAACGATCAGCTGTCAGGCCCAGCGCCAAACCCCTTTCCCGTTCAACCGCGCCCGATCATGCGGCGCCGTGAAATCCTGCGCCGGCCCTTTCGGCACAACCCCCGTCGGGTTGATGGTCTTGTGGCTGCCGTAGTAGTGGTTCTTGATGTGGGTGAAGTCCACCGTCTCGGCGATTCCCGGCCACTGATAAATCTCACGCAACCAATTCGACAGGTTCGGATAATCGGCAATCCGCCGCAGATTGCACTTGAAGTGCCCGTAGTACACCGCGTCAAAACGGATCAGCGTGGTAAACAGCCGAATATCCGCTTCAGTCAGGTATTCACCCGTCAGATAGCGGTTGGCGCCCAATAGCTGCTCCAGTCGATCCAGTTCTTCAAACAAGCCATCGAACGCTTCTTCATAGGCCTGTTGCGACGTTGCAAATCCAGCCCGGTAAACGCCGTTGTTCACCGCGGGGTAAATTCGCTCGTTCAACGCATCGATCTCGGCGCGCAGTGGCTGCGGATAGAAATCCAGGTCATTGCCCGTCAGGTCATCGAATGCGCTGTTGAACATGCGGATGATCTCCGCCGATTCATTGTTGACGATGCGATTCTGCTGCTTGTCCCACAAAACCGGCACCGTGACGCGGCCGGTGTAGTGGGCAGTGTCGGTGGTGTAGCGCTGGTGCATGAAGTCGAGGTGATCGAGCTTGTCGCCGGTGGAGCCCAGGCTCTGGTCGAAGGTCCAGCCGTTTTCCAGCATCAGCCAACTGACTACAGAGACGTCGATCAGGCTGTCGAGGCCTTTGAGTTTGCGCAGGATCAGCGTGCGGTGGGCCCACGGGCAGGCGAGGGACACGTAGAGGTGATAGCGACCGGCCTCGGCGGCAAAGCCACCGACGCCCGTCAGCCCCGGCTTGCCGTCGGTGGTCACCCAGTTGCGACGTTGCGCCTGTTCACGCTGGAAAGCGCCGTCCTTGCTGCTTTCGTACCACTTGTCTTGCCAACGGCCATCGACTAACAAACCCATGTTCAAGACTCCTGAACCAATAATCGTTGGAGTTGAGTCTATTCCCATGAACCTGAACAAAAAGCGCAAAGATCGGGAGAAAATGATCGGTTAAATAGATTTGTTGCGTGCAACCCAAAACTGCTCGGCGGTTTCGAAGGCTTGCTCACGGCTCTGACCGAGCCCGCGCAAGGCCAGGGCCATGGTCGAAATCAGGGCCATTTGCGGATAGCTGTCGACCACGTCGCCGCGCCAGACGGCCTTCAAATGCTCGGGGTCGAGGGACGCCGGTTTGACGTGACGCTGGGCCGACAGTTGCGGCCATTCTTCATCCCAGCTTTCGCCGCCCGTGGTGCCGTACAAATGGCTGTCGGCGTCCGGGTTGATCTCGATCTCGCCGCCGTCGCCCTTGACCACAATGGCCGTGTCGCCCAGCAAGCCGCTGGCATCGCGATGCACGGCCTGATAGCCGGGGTGGAAAATACTTTGCAGGCCGCAGCGAGCGCCCAGCGGATTGAGGATGCGCGTCAGGGAATGGATCGGCGAACGCAGGCCCAAGGTGTTGCGCAGGTCGATCATGCGCTGGAGTTGCGGCGCCCAATCCACCAGCGGCATGAACGCCAGGCCACCGTTATCGAGTGCATCACCGACCTGTTGCCAGTCGCGGCACAGGGGGATGTTCAGGTCATTGAGCAATTGTTCGCTGTACAGCCGACCGGCCGTGTGTGCGCCCGCGCCGTGCATGAAGATACGCACGCCGTTCTGCGCCAGGCACTTGGCCGCCAGCAGGTACCACGGCAAATGACGTTTCTTGCCGGCATACGTCGGCCAGTCCAGATCGACATTTAAGACGGGAGCTTGCAATCGTTCACGCAGGGCCTCGGTGAAACCGGCCATTTCCTCGGCGCTTTCTTCCTTGTGTCGCAGCAACATCAAAAACGCCCCGAGCTGGGTGTCTTCGACCTTGTCGTCGAGCACCATGCCCATGGCTTCGCGGGCTTCTTCACGTGTCAGGTCGCGGGCGCCGCGCTTGCCTTTACCGAGGATTCGCACGAACTGGGCGAACGGATGCTCGGCGGGTGTTTCGAGGGTCAGCGCTGGGAAGTCGGTCATAAGCAATTCGTCGGTTTGGGCAGGCCCGCCAGTTTCGCGGCGAGTTTGGCGGGGGTGCCTTTGAACAGTCGGTTGAGGTGCAGGCTGTTGCCTTTTTCCGGGCCGAGCTTCAATGCGGTGTATTTGATCAAGGGGCGGGTGGCCGGCGACAGCTGGAACTCGTCGTAGAAACGGCGCAGCAGTTCGAGGATTTCCCAGTGCTCGGGGCTCAACTCGATGTCTTCGGCGGCGGCCAGGGCGGCAGCGACGTCGGCAGACCAGTCACTGAGTTCGACCAGAAAACCGTCCTTGTCCAACTCGATGGCGCGGGCGCCGACCGTCAGGGAATTCATAGCCAACTGTTGACCTTGTCATGGTGAATCGACAGATCGACGAAGGCCGGGTAATCGATGGCCTTGGCCCAGTCCGGGGTTTCAATGGACCGGGCTTGAACATCCTCGGCCAGCACGAAAAGGTTCAGGGCGCGAGTGTTCAACGTATTGAACGGCGCAGTGCCCGGCTGCAGGGCATACACCGCGTCGCCGCTCAGCAAGAGCGCATCGTTCGCGCCGATCACGCGCAGGCAACTGCTCAGGCGATCGTCGCCGAACGGGGAGTGAGACAACACATGCAAAGTCGACATCAGAGGGTGATCACCTGGTCGTAGCGGTCAATAAGGGCGGTGATTTCGTGAGCGGTCAGCGCCCGGGCTTCTTCGAGCGGCAGGCTGTTCGGGTCCAGCCCACGTTCTGCGGCACTGTCGGCACACACGAACAGCTCGTCGACACCGAACATCGGCAAGGCTTGCAGGTTGGCGCTCAGGTCTTTTTGTTGCAATGCCTTGGCGTCCTGTTTCGCGGCGAGCTGGAACACCCCGTCATCGAGAAACAGCAGGCCGATGGGCAGGTCGAAGGCGCCGCCGGCGAGGACGATGTCCAGTGCTTCGCGTGCATTCGGTCCGGACCAGGGTGCCTGACGGCTGATAATCAGCAAGGATTTGGCCATCTTACGCGCCTCCAAAGCAGATCAAACGGTCGGCGTCCTGCACCGCGTCATGCAATTGACCCAGACCGGACAATTCCCATGGTGCGCCCACGGCAACGGCGTCACGTTGATAACGCCCGGCTTCTTCTTCGTTCAATACCCCGCGACGCAGGGCCGCGGCGATACACACGACGCCATCCAGTTGGTGCTCGCTGACAAAGGTGCGCCATTGCTTGGGCACGTCCAGCTCATCTTGCGGCGTGACCACGCTGGCGGACGCGTTGTAGACGCCATCCTGATAAAAAAACAACCGGACAATCTCATGCCCGCCGGCCAGCGCAGCCTGAGCGAACAGCAAGGCGCGGCGCGAGGAGGGCGCATGGGCGGCGGAAAACAGCGCAATGGCGAATTTCATGACGGACTCGATCAACAAACTGCGGCCATGATAAAGCTTTATCGGCGGGGCGGCTAAATCGATGTTGTCTGGGCGGGCCTCATCGTCGGAACGCCGCCCGGAGCAGGCTTACTCCTGCAGGAGGTTGGGTGATGCCTGAGATTGCAGTTTCACCACAACCACCTGCAGGAGTGAGCCTGCTCGCGATAGCGGTCTAACAGGCAACGCCTGAATCAACGCGGCATATACCCCAACTGCCAGCGCCGCGGAATCTTCAACGACACCACCCCCAGCACACCCGCCAGCAATCCGCTGGCGAACAATGCCTGAAGCCCCAAATGATGTTCCAGCACCGCCCCAAGGACAGCCCCGGCGAACATCCCGGTCCAGGGGATCAGTTGCACGCGCCAGCCATTGCGCCGTTCGCCGAGCATCCAGCGCCCCAGCCCCCGTCCGAAGCGCGACAGGGCGCCGGTGACATAGGTCAGGCCAACCGGCAGGCCGTTCACTTCCTCGACGGCGGCATTGAGCATGCCCATGGCGATGATCGCCGCCAGCAGCGCGGGCAATTGTTCGTCGTAAGGCCAGGTGGCGGCCGCGCACAGCAACGCGGCGATGGTCAGCATCAAGGGCAGCGCCCGTCGCCCGCCGAGGCGGCTGACGACAATGCCCAAGGCGTTGCCGACGATGAAGGTGGCCACGAGCAGCAGCAAACGCCCGGTCAGCCCCAGATCGCCGACGCTGATGGCCACGGCGAGCCGCGTGGTGTTGCCGCTCATGAACGAGACAAAATCGCCGCTGGCCATGAAGCCGATGGCGTCGGTCATTCCGGCGAGGACCGAGAGCATGGCCACCAGTGTCATGCCTATGCGCCCACGCCACTTTTGCGTGCGCAGGTGACCGGGGCTGGCGTGGGAGGTTGAGGCGGAAGGCAGCATGGGCGATGACATCCTTGAACGGTGGTTACGGTTGTATCCCGTACAACTCGCAATAGTCCAGCCATTCCATGCCCGCCATTTCCGCCACTTCCTTATGCACTTCCAGGCGTTGGGCTTGATAGTCCGCAGGCGTGGCGGCAGTCATTTGCAGCGTCAGTTCCCAGGCGAACAACCCTTGGCGCTCGGCCTCATCTTCGAACGCTTCATGCAAGCGCTCGTCGCGATACTGCGCCTGGGTTTCACCCTTGGCTTGTGCCAGCAGCGGGTTGAGGTTGTCGAGTTCGTGGCGCAGTTCAGGGCGCTCTTCGAGAAACTTCTTCAACGCTTGCTCGTGTTGCTGTTCGGTTGCCGCCATGGTCGCTCCTTGAGAATGGATTACGAAGACTGCTTCTTGCTGGCCTTGGCCGCTGCCGCCAGGCATTCGAGGGCGAACTGTTCGGTGTAGGTCATCTGGATTGGCGTGGTTTCGCCTTTGACGGTGCGTTCGCCGTCGAGGATGTAACGAATGCGCTTGTCGGTGACGCCAATGCGCTTGGCGATCCAGGAAGGCGTCTGGCCGATCTGGCTGATCAGTTTGTCGGCGTATTCGGTGGTCGGTTTGTAGAGTTCGGCGTTGGGTGTCATTGGGCTTTCCAGAAATAGACGCGATGCGGCATGAATGGCGCGACAGGGTGCGCGAATCATCGCGCGGTGTCGCGGTATAAATGAAGTAAAGCAGAACGAAACGGCGCGCCACGATGATACAGTCCGCTTTTTCTTGATGAGCGAATGCAATGCGAATTCTGATGGTGGCGCTGGCCGTAACGTTGCTGGCGGGATGCGCGGGCTCGGTGATGGACGATGCTCGTACCAAGACCCCGTACAAAACCCTGAACTCGGACAAGCCGTCATTGGCCGTGGCCCAGTGCGTGCAGTTTTCCTGGCAGGACGAAGCGGTATTCGGCGTCGATGCCGCCGCTTATCTGCAGCCTGGCAAAAAGGGCGGGTCGACCGTCTACACGCGGTCGGCGGAGTCCTTTGTGGACGTGACCACCGATGCGTCCGGCACCGTGCTGAGTTACTACGCGCAACATGACGACTTCGTCGCCAAGCGCCGTTTGGCAGCGTTGGCGACCTGTTTGTAAGCGATTCAGGCGTTTATCAGGCGCTTCTGAAAAAAGAAGCGCTTGTGGCCGGGCGGGTAGTCGGCAATCTGGCCCAGCTCGCTGTAGCCGAGCTTTTCGTAAAACTTCGGCGCCTGAAAGTCGAAGGTGTCCAGCCAGATCCCCACGCATTCCTTTTCCCGTGCGAGATCTTCGGCCATCTGCATCAACTTCGAGCCCAGGCCCTGTCCCCGGCCCTGTTCGGGCACCGACAGCAATTCGATGTACAACCACTGGTAAAAGAAGCGGCCATACAACCCGCCGAGAATCTCGCCGTGGTCGTCGCGCACCAGCAAGGCCAGCGGTTGCGCATTGGACGGGCCGGCCTGAGCCGCGTTGTAGGCGCGCAGTGGTGTGAGGATGGCCTCACGTTGTTCATCAGTGGGGTTTTGCGACTGTTCAATTCGCAGGGGCATGAGCGACATCCTTATGGCAATGAATCAGGAGCCTAGCGTGGTGATGGCGTTTGTTCTATCCCTGGCGCACCAAAGGAACCGTCGTGGTGGCACGGATGTCTAGCCTAAACAGCGTCACCCCGGAACGCCGCCGATGAGGACAACCCGTGAATATTTTCGAAGCCCTGCGCGAAAGCCACGAACGTCAAAGGACCTATGCCAAGGCACTGATCAAAACCAGTGGTGACACCCCGGAGCGGGTCGAGGCTTACCAGCAACTCAAGTCTGAGCTTCAAGCCCACGCTACTGCCGAAGAACGCCACTTCTATATCCCGCTGATGGAATTCGACAACGGCGTCGACCTGAGCCGCCATGCCATCGCCGAACACCACGAGATGGACGAAATGATGGAGGAACTGGACGGCACCGAGATGTCCAGCCCGTCATGGCTTGTGACCGCGAAAAAGCTGTCCGAGAAGGTTCATCATCACCTCAAGGAGGAAGAGCAGAAGTTCTTCCAGATGGCCGGCAAACTGCTCGATGACAAGCAAAAAGAAGCGCTGGCCGGCCAGTACGAGAAGGAATACAAGGCTCAGTTGTCCTGAGCCTGTGGCTGGACCCGTTAAGGAGCTGCTACAAGGTTCGCATTAGGGAGATGCCAGGCTTTTTCGTTTTCGCCTACCATGAGCACTTTTCACGAAAAAGGATGCGGTGTCATGGCGAACACAGCCGAACGGGTCAACATCATCCAATCCCAGGTGTTGTCCCACGACTGGTACTTGCTGAAGAAAATCACCTTCGACTATCTACGCAACAACGGCGAGTGGCAGCGCCAGACCCGCGAGGTCTATGACCGTGGCAACGGCGCGGCGATTCTTCTGTTCAATCGCCAGAAGCGAACCGTGGTGCTGACCCGGCAGTTCCGCTTGCCGGTGTTCGTCAACGGCCATGACGGATTACTGATCGAGGCAGCCGCCGGCTTACTTGAAGGTGCCGCGCCGGAAGAACGCATCCGCGCCGAAGCCGAAGAAGAAACCGGTTACCGCGTGCACCATGTGCAGAAGGTCTTCGAGTCGTATATGAGCCCCGGCTCGGTCACTGAAAAACTGCATTTTTTCATCGCCGAATACGACGCTGCTTCAAAAGTCAGCGAAGGCGGTGGGCTGGAAGAAGAGACCGAAGAACTGGAAGTGCTGGAGTGGGCGTTCGATGAGGCACTTGAGGCGTTTTATCGCGGGGAGATCTGCGACGCCAAGACCATCATGCTGCTGCAATATGCGGCGATGAAGAACATCTTCGCGACACCTTAGCGTCCATCAAAACAAATCATCCATCCTGCTGGCGCCTGCCCATTCGCAACCCTCAAGCGTCAGCAAACGTTCCTTCGCCTCAAGCCCTCCGGCGAACCCGGTGAGTTTTCCCGAGGCCCCGATCACCCGATGGCAGGGCGCCACAATCGATATCGGGTTCTTGCCATTCGCGGCTCCCACTGCCCGAACTGCGCTCGGATTGCCGATTTGCTCGGCTATCTGGCTATAGCTGCGCGTTTCTCCGAACGGGATGGTCAGCAGCGCCGCCCACACCTTCTTCTGAAATTCCGTTCCGGCAAAATCCAGTTCCAGCTCGAAGCGATCGCGCGTGCCGGCAAAGTATTCCTGCAACTGCTGAGCGGCGCGTACCAGAATCGGGTTGTCCGGGGCTTCGTGCATCGGGCCAAGCCGAACCCGGTTCGGTTTGTCGTTTTCCCAGAGGATGGCCGCCAGTCTTGCGTCTTTCGCTACCAGCTTCAGTTCGCCAACCGGAGACGCCAGAGTGGTGAAGGTGTAGGTCATGCTGGCGGACTCCGCAGAAGGGCTGAATAGAGGCCCAGCATACTGTTCCGACGGGGAGGCGCAATACGTAATCCCGACCATACTTGCCTGTGCTTTTGAACTGCTCACTCTGTTTTGTGCAGAGCCCAAAAACAAAAAAGAGACCGACTGATGAAGTACGAACCTTTTGCCAAATCGCTCATAGCGACCTCCTTGGCGCTTAGTTGCCTGACTGCCCATGCCGCTTCCGTAGCCCCGGTTGCGGCCGAAAACGGCATGGTGGTCACCGCCCAACATCTGGCCTCCCAGGTGGGGGTCAATGTGCTCAAGAACGGCGGCAACGCCGTGGATGCCGGCGTCGCGGTGGCGTATGCGCTGGCGGTGGTGTATCCCGCAGCGGGCAACCTCGGTGGCGGCGGTTTCATGACCATTCAACTGGCGGACGGGCGCAAGACGTTCCTCGATTTCCGCGAAAAAGCCCCGCTGGCTGCCACCGCCAACATGTACCTCGACAAAGAAGGCAATGTCGTCCCCGACCTCAGTACCCGTGGCCACCTGGCCGTCGGCGTGCCGGGGACTGTGTCCGGCATGGAACTGGCCCTGACCAAGTACGGCACCAAGCCGCGCAAGGAAGTGATTGCCCCGGCGATCAAACTGGCGGAAGACGGTTTTGTCCTGGAGCAGGGCGATGTCGATTTGCTGGACTACGCCACCGACGTGTTCAAGAAAGACATGAAGGACTCGGGCTCGATTTTCCTGAGCAAAGGCGAGCCGATGCAGGTCGGACAAAAACTGGTGCAGAAAGACCTGGCCAAAACCCTGCGGGAAATTTCCGAGAAGGGTGCCGACGGTTTCTATAAAGGGT